>NZ_JAYEXN010000006.1:0-148591 GCF_044435015.1 Ochrobactrum sp. S1502_03 | reverse complement strand
TCCGATTGAAATCGAAGGTCATGTTACCCTTTAAATAAGGGGTCCCGTTTGGATGCCGATAACCCCTCAAATGGGGTCCTTATTCCATGCTTAATGACACTTTTCAGCATTTAAAGTCTGATCACATAGTCCTTACGCGTTGTTTCAATCACTTCCCATGTCCCTTTGAAGCCCGGACGGATAACGAAGCGGTCGCCAGCGATGACTTCGCGGCTCTCCCCGCCCTCTTCTGTGACAATCGAGCGGCCAGACAGGATATAGCAATATTCCCACTCATCATATTCGATGCGCCATTTTCCCGGCGAGCTTTCCCATATGCCGGCAAAGAGTTTGCCATCGGCACTTTCCTCGAAATTCCACGTCAGAAATCGCGGATCGCCCAAAAGAACGCGCTCCGGCAACGGAGCGCTTTCTTCTGGTTCCACACCATCAATATCAAAGCTGAGGAACCGGCTCATCGCATCAGACCTTGGCAAGCGCCTGTTCGATATCAGCGATAATATCATCGGCGTCTTCAATACCAATCGACAGACGAACAACATCCGGGCCAGCACCGGCGGCCACTTTCTGCTCGTCCGTCAACTGACGGTGCGTTGTGGAAGCCGGGTGAATAACCAGCGAACGTGTGTCGCCAATATTGGCCAGAAGTGAAAACAGCTCCAGACTATCGACAAACTTGACGCCAGCTTCATAACCGCTCTTGAGGCCAAAGGTAAAAACAGAACCCGCGCCCTTCGGCGAATATTTTTGTGCAAGTGCGTGATACTTGTCATGCGGGAGTCCTGCATAATTCACCCAGGACACTTTTTCATGGCCATGCAGCCATGTAGCGACCTTCAATGCATTATCCGAATGACGCTGCATACGCAGTGGCAGCGTTTCAACGCCTGTCAGGATCTGGAAGGCATTGAATGGAGAAATAGCCGGGCCGAAATCGCGCAGACCCAGAACACGCGCGGCAATCGCAAAAGAGATATTGCCAAAGGTCTTATGCAATTCAAGACCTGCATAATCGGGACGCGGTTCGGTCAGAAGCGGATAATTGCCCGACTTGGCCCAATCGAATGTACCGGCATCCACCAGAATACCGCCCATCGAATTGCCATGGCCGCCAATGAACTTGGTCAGCGAATGCACGACAATATCTGCGCCATGTTCAATCGGGCGCACAAGATAAGGTGAAGCCAGCGTATTATCGACAATCAGTGGCAGACCATGCTTGTGGGCGATTTCCGCAATCGCTTCAATGTCAACGACGATACCACCCGGATTGGCGAAGCTTTCAATAAAGATTGCACGCGTGCGATCATCAATCTGCTTTGCGAAATCGGCAGGATTGGTTGCGTCAGCCCAGCGAACCTGCCAGCCGAATGACTTAAATGATTGGCCAAACTGATTGATTGAGCCGCCGTAAAGTTGGCGCGCGGCAACAAAATTGTCACCCGGCTGAAGCAGGGTGTGAAACACTAATAGCTGCGCAGCATGTCCCGAAGCGGTTGCAACTGCCGCTGTGCCGCCTTCAAGCGCTGCAATTCGCTCTTCCAGAACCGCTGTGGTCGGGTTTGTGATGCGCGTGTAAATATTGCCAAACGCCTGAAGACCAAACAAAGATGCTGCATGATCGGCATCATCGAACACAAAGGACGTTGTTTGATAGATCGGCGTGGCACGCGCACCGGTGGTTGGATCAGGCTTTGCACCTGCATGAACGGCGAGTGTTTCGATACCGGGTGAGCGCTTAGACATGAGTTCCTCCTGACAGCCTATGCCAAATAATATGACCGGACGTTAGGCTTTGCTTGAAAGAAAGCAAAGGAAGAATTTGCGCCAAGCGACACAAATACAGAAATTAATTCCGTGGTTTAGGATTAACCAATGAGACGCGGGTATTCGATCGCAGGGCAACGATCCATGACGACTTTTATACCAGCAGCCTGAGCCTTCTTTGCTGCTTCTTCATGCACCACATCAAGCTGCGTCCAAAGAACCGTTGGCCGATGCTTCAGAGACATCATTTCATCCACAATACCGGGGAGCGCTTCCGACGCGCGAAACACATCCACCATGTCAACCGGTTCGTTGATGTCGGCAAGCTCTGCTACGACTTGCTGCCCGTGGATGGTTTTCCCCACCTGCCCCGGATTAACCGGAATAACGTGATAGCCACGGTTCAGCAGAAACTTCATGACGCCATTGCTTGGCCGCTCGGGCTTTGGGGACGCACCCAGCAACGCAATCGTTTTGACGGACTGAAGAATATCACGAATTTCGTTATCTGAAGATATCTGCATAGCGCGCCTCCAATATCATTCCGGCGTTTATTGTAAGCATACAGAAACACAGGCTTGCAAGAGCAGCCACACTCCCCCTATTCATTATTATAAGGGAGAGAAGATGAGCGACACCACCACATACCAAACGGACTTCAGTCCCGTCATGAGCATTGAAGATTTGCAGGCTTTTATGAAGCGCGAATTTCCGCAGCTTGATGAAAGTTTTAAGATCTTCGCGGTCAATGAGGGTGCTGCGACCATGCACCTGCACGCCAATGATCAGCACTTGCGTCCCGGCGGCACTGTTTCCGGCCCCTCTCTCTTTGCTCTCGCAGATGTGGCGGCTTATGCAGCGATATTGGCGCATATCGGACCTGTAGCGCTGGCAGTGACCACAAACCTTAACATCAATTTTCTGCGCAAAGCCGATCCGGGCACTGTGCAAGCCGTGGCGCGAATTCTGAAGCTCGGCAAGCGTTTGGCTGTTCTGGATGTAAGCCTTACAAGCGGTGAAACAAATGACCTCATTGCCCATGCAACGGCAACTTATTCCATTCCACCACGGTAAAAAGATAGGGTATTATAATACCTAATGCATAAGTCATTGATTTTAATTGATTTTTACGAAAGCCATGCAAAAGAAGCTCTTGACGGCCAGCTAAAACCTGTGTATCGACCCGCCCAGCACATATGGGAGTCTACTTTCATATGCTGTTACGGTTGACCGTCATTACGACTGGTAAGACCAACACAAGCAACAAGAAAAGCCCGGATCGCAAGATCAGGGATTAAGTCAAGGAAGACTTCAATGGCAACTTTTTCTCAGAAGCCAGCCGAAGTGGTGAAGAAGTGGATTCTGATCGACGCAGAAGGTCTCGTCGTCGGTCGTCTCGCATCGCTCGTCGCCAATCGCCTGCGCGGTAAGCACAAAGCAACTTTCACCCCGCACGTTGACGATGGCGACAATGTCATCATCATCAATGCCGACAAGGTTGTTCTGACCGGCAAGAAGTACACCGACAAGGTTTACTACTGGCACACTGGTCACCCAGGTGGCATCAAGGAGCGTACTGCTCGCCAGATTCTCGAAGGCCGTTTCCCGGAACGCGTTCTTGAAAAGGCTATCGAGCGCATGATCCCACGTGGTCCGCTCGGCCGTCGCCAGATGAAGAACCTGCGCGTTTATGCAGGTGCAGAACATCAGCATGAAGCTCAGCAGCCCGAAGTCCTCGACGTCGCAGCGCTGAACCGCAAGAACAAAGGGAATGCATAATCATGGCTGAGCAGCTCAACTCGCTCGAAGAACTCGGCAGCATCGCATCTGCATCTGCAGAAGCCGCTCCAGTTCACGTCCAGAAGATCGACGCTCAGGGCCGCGCTTATGCTACCGGCAAGCGTAAAGACGCGATCGCTCGCGTCTGGGTCAAGCCAGGCTCTGGCAAGATCACAGTCAATGGCAAAGAATTCGCCGCATATTTCGCACGTCCGGTTCTGCAGATGATTTTGCAGCAGCCAATCGTTGCGTCAAACCGCGCTGGCCAGTTCGATGTCATCGCTACCGTTGTTGGTGGTGGTCTTTCCGGTCAGGCCGGTGCTGTTCGTCACGGCATTTCCAAGGCACTCACCTACTACGAACCAGGCCTTCGCACGGTTCTCAAGAAGGGTGGCTTCCTTACCCGTGACAGCCGCGTTGTTGAACGTAAGAAGTACGGTAAGGCTAAGGCTCGCCGTAGCTTCCAGTTCTCGAAGCGTTAATATTTATCGCTTTGGAATTACAGAAAAGCGGGCCTTCGGGTCCGCTTTTTTGCTATTGGTCGCCCGAATATAAAACTGGAATCAGTCAATGTCTTCGCAGCGCTTCGCCAACACACCCCAACCTCCCTACTTCGTTGTTTCATTCTCGTCGCAGCGTTTTCGCGATGATGATGATGGTTATGGCGAAATGGCCGACCGCATGGTCGAGCTTGCCGCACAGCAGCCCGGATATCTGGGTATTGAGAGTGCGCGCGATACGGAAGGCTTTGGCATCACCAATTCATTCTGGGCTGATGATGACAGCATCCGCGCATGGAAACGCGACGTCGATCATCTTGTGGCGCAAAAGCTGGGCCGTCAGAAGTGGTACGAAACTTATTGCGTTCGTATTGCCCGTGTAGAACGTGCTTACGGGTTTGAAGCGAAAACCGCATAAAGCAATCTCCCCTTTTGCCTCGTGAAGCGCTAAGAGAGTTGAGATGCCATACGGGAGCCGGCTATGCCCTCTAAAACGATTGACCACGCTTTTACCGCTCGCAGCCTGACAAGCGCTGCCACCGACCCCACCCATGCGGGTGTGCTGTCGTTTATGCGGCGTCTTTACAGCAAGTCGCTAAAAGGTGCTGAAGCTGTTGTCTGGGGCATTCCCTTCGATGCTGCGGTTTCAAATCGCCCCGGTGCGCGCTTTGGTCCGCAGGCCATCCGGCGTGCATCAGCGATTTTCGACAATGATCCGCAATATCCTTTTGAACGCGACCTGTTCGAAAATCTTGCTGTCATCGACTATGGCGACTGCCTGCTCGATTACGGCAATCATTACAAAACGCCCGCAACGATTGAGCGGGAAGCCGCGAAAATCCTCAAATCCGATGCGTTTTTGCTCACCCTTGGCGGTGATCATTTTATCACCTGGCCGCTACTCAAGGCCCATGCAGCAAAATATGGTCCGCTGGCGCTCGTTCAGTTCGATGCACATCAAGATACGTGGTTTGACGATGGCAAACGCATCGATCACGGCTCTTTCGTCGCGCGTGCCGTTCGTGACGGAATTATCGATCCGGACCTTTCGATCCAAATCGGCATACGCACACATGCGCCAGAAGATTGCGGTATCAAGATCATCTATGGCCACGAAGTCGAGGATATGTCGGCGCAGGCTATTGCCGATGAAATTCTCAAGCGCACCGCTGGCAAGAAGACTTATCTGACTTTCGACATTGATTGTCTTGATCCGGCCTTTGCGCCCGGAACCGGCACACCTGTTGCGGGTGGCCCGTCTTCGGCAAAGATGCTTTCCGTACTTCGCAAGCTCACAGCACTTGATTTTGTGGGTGCAGATGTTGTTGAGGTTGCACCGGCTTATGATCATGCTGATATAACGGCAATCGCAGGAGCGACCATTGCAATGTATTATCTTGGGCTTCTGGCTGAACAAAAGGCACGACGACGATAAACAAAGCTCAGAAACTGATTCAAGAAGCTCTAAAATCGATTCCGAATATTGGCGTAACTTACTGAAATCTAAAGGCAAAGCGCATGAAACCGAAAATCTTCATCGACGGCGAACACGGCACAACCGGTCTGCAAATCCGCAGCCGCCTTGCCGAACGCGACGATCTTGAAGTGATTTCCATCCCGGAAGCCGAGCGACGCAACAAGGATTTGCGCGCCGACTATCTGCGTGCTGCCGATATTGCGATCCTCTGCCTGCCGGATGATGCTTCAAAAGAAGCTGTTGCGCTGCTTGAAGGTCATAACTCGACGCGTGTCATTGATACCTCGACTGCGCATCGTATCCATGCCGACTGGGCCTATGGCTTTGCAGAGCTTGCAAAAGGACAGCGTGAACGCATTGCAGAAGCCCGTCTTGTCGCCAATCCCGGCTGCTATCCAACCGGTGCAATTGCGCTGGTGCGTCCATTGCGCGATGCGGGTCTGCTGGCGGCCGACTATCCGATCAGCGTCAACGCGGTTTCCGGCTATACGGGCGGCGGCAAACAGATGATCGCGCAGATGGAAGACAAGAGCCATCCAGAGCATCTGACGGCCAATAACTTCCTTTATGGCTTATCCTTGCACCACAAGCATGTGCCGGAACTTCAGCTGCATAGTCGTCTGGATCGTCGTCCGATTTTCAGCCCAAGCGTTGGCCGTTTTCCGCAGGGTATGATCGTTCAGGTTCCACTGTTCGTGACAGAGCTTGAAGGCAAGCCATCGCTTAAGGATGTTCATGCGGCTTTGAGCGCACATTATGCCGGTCAGGATATTGTGGACGTAGTTTCGCTAGAAGAAAGCAGCAGGCTTTCGCGTATCGATGCGGAAGAGCTTGCGGGCCAGGACGGTATGAAGCTGTTCGTGTTTGGCACCGAAGGCGACAATCAGGTCAATCTCGTGGCACTGCTTGACAATCTTGGCAAGGGTGCATCGGGTGCAGCCGTTCAGAACATGAACCTGATGCTCGGCAAATAATCCGAACATGAAATGAAAAGCCCGGCTTTAATTTAAGCCGGGCTTTTTTTAATCCTGATACGCCCCCTTGGTTGCGCGCCAGTGAGCAACAGCAAAGGCCAATACCATAAGTGCGACGAACTGGTGCGTCAGCCCCAGATCAAGCGGGACACTCATCAGAAGCGTTACAATACCAATCGCGGCCTGCACCAGAATGAGGCCCAGCAAAACGATTGCGCGGCGGGCATGCGTGGTTCCGGCTGCATTTTTCCAGACTTGAACCAAGTGCAGAATGGCAAGGACCACAACCGTATATGCAAACATACGATGCACAAACTGGACGGTCTTTGGATTTTCAAACAGATTGATCCACCATGGCGACTGAATAAACAAGTCTGACGGAATGATCGAACCATCCATCAATGGCCATGTGTTGTAGGTCAGACCGGCATGGAGGCCAGCAACCAGACCGCCCAGATAAATCTGCACCAAGACGGCAAAGACAAGCCATCCGGCAAAGCACTGGATCGCCCGCTTGGCCGGGCGTTCGGTATATTTTGCCAGACCGCGCGCGATATAAAACACGGCTGTGATGATGATACAGGCGGTTGTCAGATGGATTGCAAGGCGATACTGGCTCACACTGGTGCGCTCGCTTAAGCCCGATGCCACCATCCACCAGCCAATCGCGCCCTGAAAGCCGCCCAATGCGAGTAGACCGAGCATACGATATTTCAGCGTGGTATTAAGGCGTCCAGTCAGCCAGAAAAATGCGAGTGGGATCGCAACCAGAAAGCCCACGAAGCGCGCAAGCATACGATGCGCCCATTCCCACCAGAAAATGGACTGGAATGCTTCCAGTGACATGCCCTTGTTGATCTGCTGATATTGCGGAATCTGGCGATATTTATCGAATTCTTCCAGCCATTCTGCATGATTGAGCGGTGGAATAACGCCATGAATGGGTTTCCATTCGGTGATCGACAGACCCGAGCCAGTCATGCGGGTTGCACCGCCAACCATGACAATCGCAATCAGCACGACGAAAACCGCATAAAGCCAATAACGGATCAGCCTGCGATTGTTCTCATCGCTTTGTCGAACGGAAACTGCCGTCATGCCATCTCATCCTTAAATTTCAGATCAGGGATACATGCCGCATAGGCGATAGCGTTACAAGACAAGTTCTCGCGACATGCCGACGCGTTTTCGCTTCCTTTGCACCTGCTCACGAGCTAGTGATGACAAATAAAGAGGAGAATGACATGCCCGTTCGGCTGAAAAAACTCATAGGCACGCTTCTGCTGGTCGCCCTTGTGATCGTCTATGCAGTTTTTGCAACAATCATCGCCGTCGCGCAGCTCGCAGAGTCACCCGCGTGGGTTCATCTGCTCTATTTCCTGTTCACAGGCGTTCTCTGGGTGGTGCCTGCCATGGGGATCATCTGGTGGATGGCGCAGCCCCCACGACCAAAGCGCCATTGATTGATAACCGGGACGAAAAAGCAGCCTTCGGCACCGAAAATGCGGCTATACGAAGGAATAATGCGATCTTGGCGTGAAATCAGGTTCGGGAGGCCGCATCCCAATATCTGAGCCGACTGCCTGACGAGAATTATCCATCATAATAATCACATCCTCATAGCCATCCTGATCCATATCAAGGGCTGCGATAATCACGCTGTTATCGTCCGGTTCGACAACATTCATGATGACCACTGCCGGACCATCGGCTATGCGGCGTATCTGGCGTGATGTGGATGGGCCACATTCAGTCACCACAAAATCATAGACCGTTTCGAGTGCGTCCAGAATATATGGCAGCCGATCTGCGGACCGCATGGCGTTTTCCGGCCTGACCCTGCCAAGCGGCATGATATGCGCCTGAGAATAATGATCCGCATGGATGACATCGTTGAAGCGGCACTCACCGGCAAGAAGCTCGGTAATTCCAGCGCAATTGTTGCCATCAAGCATAACCAGACCAAGCGTGCCATGGGCGGTCATATCGATCAGAATCGCACGCTTGCCGCGATCCGCAATTTCTCGCACAAGTTTCACCGTTGCAGCCGATGCATTGTCACCTTCGGGTGAAACAGCGATAACACGCTTCAACGTGCCTGCCATAAGGCGATCGGCAACGAATTTCACACTATGTGGATTTTCATCCGCGATAACCGAAGTGCCTGACATGAGAGGCGAAGTCCATCGCTGCACTGGCTGATCCTCCGAAGCAGGAGCAAACGCCATGCCGGTTGCAACCGCAATCACCGGCATGGCAACTTCTTCGACCGTTGCAAAACGACGCTCATCAGCGCTCACCCGAGCACGGGCGTTCAACACTTCACGAAACAGAACGAAGGCCGAGAGCAAAAGCAGCCCCACAACAAAGGTTGCGCTAACAATCGGTAAGGTTTTGGGAGTGTAAGGCGCGGCAGGCACATCAGCGCGGGCTAATATCCGAGCATATGGCGAGGCACCATTGCTGCGCGCGTGTGCCGCGGCTTCGCGATAGCGCGTCTGATAGGTTTCAAGAAGCTGACGCTGGGTGGCCGCTTCAAGCTCAAGAGCGCGACGTTCCACTTTCTGCGTCCCGGCTTGCGTTTCCTGCGCCCTAAGCCGATTTAACGTAGCTGTGAGTTCATCTTCATGCAGTTTTGCAGCATTTATCTCATCGTTGAGGCTTGCAAGCAGTTTGCGTTCTTCCGCCTTGATCTGATGCTCAACATCAACAAGCTGCGATCTCAGGGCTTTAATACGTGGATGCTCCTCAAGCAGCGTCAAAGAGAGATCAGCAATCTGTGAATTGAGTTCAATACGACGTTCTGCCAGCCGTTGCATCGTGCCCGACGTAACATCAACAGGCAAAGCATCACCATCAACCCCGGACGCAATCGCCTGACGCACAGCCTCGGCGCGTGCTTCCAATGCCGCGCGATCAGCGCGCAAACGTGTGAGTTGGCTTCTCACTTCTACGATTTTCTCGGGCGCAATCGAACTGTTGGCCTGCGCTGCCAGCGGCACTTTTGCAGCCCGATAAGCCGCAATCTTTGCTTCTGAAGCGTGGACCTTGCCGCGCAAGCCCTCAATCTCCTGCGCAAGCCAACCCCTTGCGTCATCATAGGATTCGAGCCTTGCTGTATCATGCAGCGCGATATATGCCTCAGCTACAGCGTTGGCGATCTCTGCGGCTTTGTTTGCATTTGAAGACGCATATTGCACAATGATCGCACTTGATCCGGTATCGCTGAAAACCTGCAAGTTCTGACGCAGCTTTTGCAAAACACGTTCGTCCGGCGACTGGTCAGCCGGATCATCGTGCATGCCAAGAAGAATCAACACGCGCGTCCAAGGCTTTATATTTGTTGCGGTAAATGCCGCTTCTTCAGCAAGATTGAGCCTGTCAGAGACCTGTTTGAGCAAGGCACCGGAAGTGAGAACCTCGACCTGAGTTTTCATCCCTTCCGGATCCATGAGCGGCCGCTTGGTCGTTGTTTCACCATTAAGACGCGCAACCCCCGGCTCGCGTGATTCAATCAGGATACGGGCTTGAGCGCGGTAGTCAGGCACAATGAGAAGGCAAACAATCCACGCCAGAATGGCAAGAGCGATCGCACCACCAAAAATCAACAGCCAATTGCGGCGCAAGCTCGCAAAAAGCGCACCAATATCAATGTCTATATGTTTCGACAGGCCATCAATCAGGGACATTTCGGTACTCCGCCCGATACCCGTCTTTGCAGTATCGCGCAATCATCCTCGCCTATTCACAGGAATGAGGCCTATTTCTTTTCTAAAAGTAAACGAACAAGGTAACCAGAGCGTTAAACCGCGAGGTTAGTGGTCTCTGTTTGTAGGCATGTCCTTAACCTGAAACCGGCTCCCGTTTTTGGCAGTTATGCTTTGGAATTCCCCCTGCTTACGACAAGTTTTTTTCACCACAAGTGAGGTTCTTTACCAGCCATTAACCCTAATCAATCGATAACATCATTCAGAGCATTTGGATCTTTTGACCCGAATCTGTGATGGGGCAATGCTTTTCGGAAGAAACCGAGGCGAAAATGACGATGCAGAAAACTCATAGACAGCGCGGAGGCCAAATGGCTCTTGTTGCGCTCGGCCTTGCGGCGATGATGCTTTCCGCATGTTCAAGCTATCGCCCTGCCCCGCCCGCCTTTCATGCCGCGCTAACCGAACCCTATCTGCTCAATGCCGGTGATCGTGTGCGCATTACAGTGTTTGAACAAGCAAGCCTGACCAATAATTACAGTGTCGATCAGTCCGGTTATATCGCATTTCCGCTTGTTGGCAGCGTTCCGGCGAGCGGCAAGACCGTCAAGCAGCTTGAAGGAATTATCGCGTCAAAACTGCGCGGTGGTTATTTGCGCGATCCTGATGTGAGCGTTGAAGTTGACCGCTATCGTCCGATCTTCATCATGGGTGAAGTGGGCGGCTCGGGCCAATATTCCTACGTCCCGGGGATGACGGTGCAAAAGGCAATTGCGGCGGCGGGCGGTTTTTCGCCACGCGCCAATCAGGAAAATGTCGATATCACCCGCACAATCAACGAAAAGGTTATTACGGGGCGCGTGTTGATCACTGATCCGGTCCTGCCCGGTGACACAATTTATGTGCGCGAGCGTCTGTTCTGATGGCGATCAATGTCTGATGACGCACGTTTGCCGATCACCCACTGTTTTCGCAAATCCGCGGGTCGCTTGCTCCGCCGTGGCTGCGATCTCATCGACAAACAGCAATATATCGGCATCGGTGACGTTCGAGCCGCCGACAAAGCCCATCGCATCATCAAGAAATTGCAGTCGGACACCCTGCACGGACGAGGCGCCCAAGGCGGCGTTTTTACCTGCCTGTCCGGCTCAGCTCTACGGGTTTTTAAGTCTCGCGTAGCCCGTATCCATTCACCGCTAGGCGGTCGCCTGCACTTCGACAAAAAACGCCGTAGCCCAGCTGCGTTTTTAATCGAAAAATTGCTGGCATCGCCATGTGGTCGCCCATTCTATAGAATTGGTTTACCGTCTGGCACGATCCTGACACTCTCAGAGCGATCGTGCATTTTTAATCAGTATTTCCTTAGGATTTACGGCTAAATATGCGCAGGCGCTTGGGACCGTGGGAGCAAAACTTTGCGGAATACTGATATGACTTCTCCAGTTGATCCGGAAAAAAACAAGCCCGATCAGCAGGACCGTTCCAGGTCGCAGGAACAGGTCGAGCTCAATCCTATGGCGCGCCAGATGGCTGAGCAATATGCGCGTGACCCACTGTCTCCGAGCATGTTCAGCGGTGTCATACGTCTTATTGAATTCGCGATCATTCTTATAACAGGTATCGTCAGTCTTGCTTCCTATGTCAGCTTCAGCACGCCGCATATCGCTTATTATTTCCTCGTTATGATCGTCAGCGGCGCACTGTTTGTGCTGCTTATGGAAATGAACAATGGATACCAGATCCATATTCTGCGTAGTCCAAGCCGCCATCTGAAACGGGTTTTCATGACATGGGCGACAATATTGGGGCTTGTGGCCGTTACGGGCTTCCTGTTCAAGGTTTCTTCCGACTTCTCGCGTGCGTGGTTCCTGATCTGGGCGCTGAGTGGGCTGATTATCCTCATGATCTCGCGCCTGTTCGTCTCATGGCGTATTCGCCGCTGGGCGCGCAACGGCATTATGGAGCGGCGCGCAGTCATTGTCGGTGGTGGCCCCAATGCCGAAGCGCTGATCCGTTCGCTGGAACAACAAGCCGATAATGATATCCGTATTTGCGGCATTTTTGATGACCGCGATGACAAGCGATCCCCACCGGTGGTTGCAGGCTATCCCAAGCTCGGCAATATCAAGGAATTAATCGAATTTGCACGTATAGCGCATATCGACATGCTTATTGTGTCGCTGCCTATCAGCGCTGAAGAGCGCATTCTTACGATCCTGAACAAGCTCTGGGTTCTGCCCGTCGATATACGCTTGTCGGCGCTCAACAGTCACATCCGGTTTCGACCGCGCGCCTATTCCTATATTGGCACCGTGCCGATGCTCGATATTTTCGACAAGCCGATCAATGACTGGGATTCGGTCGCCAAGCGCATTTTTGATATCGTATTCAGCCTGCTTGGCATTATCTTTCTTTCTCCCATCATGCTTGCAACAGCGATTGCCATCAAGCTGGACAGCAAAGGCCCCGTGCTTTTCAAGCAAAAGCGCCATGGCTTTAACAATGAAATTATCAATGTCTGGAAATTCCGCTCAATGTATACTGAGCAAACCGATGCGACTGCACGCAATGCTGTGAGCAGAAACGATCCGCGCGTAACGCGGGTGGGTAGATTTATTCGCAAGGCATCCATTGATGAATTACCGCAGTTCTTCAATTCACTGTCCGGTTCGCTATCACTTGTCGGCCCGCGTCCGCATGCGGTCGCAGCGCATTCGCACAATGTGCTTTTTAATGAAGTTGTCGATGGGTATTTCGCCCGTCATCGTGTGAAACCGGGCGTAACAGGCTGGGCACAGATCAATGGCTGGCGCGGTGAAATCGACAATGAAGACAAGATCAGGATGCGCACAGAATTTGATCTCTACTACATCGAAAACTGGTCCCTCTGGTTCGATCTGAAAATCCTGTTTCTCACACCGGTCAGACTTCTCAATACGGAAAACGCCTATTGAGCGCGGCAATTAGAGCATTTCCTGTTTGGATTGAGCCATTGGAAATGCTCTAATTATTTGTCTGTTTTCACGCATTATCCCACGCAAAACCGCTTCGCACTTTTGCTGGAAATGCCTTTCCCTGCTTTCACGCATTATCCCGCGCAAAACCGCTTCGCACTTTTGCTGGAAATGCTCTATTACCGGCGCCGTGGGCGCGCTATATCATGGGCAAATCAGGAAAACTTACTGAATTCTATAACGAAATCACGAACACCGGAGGCCAGAAACTGCACGGCTACACAAGTCAGCAGAAAGCCCATAATTTTCGTTACAGCCTGCATCCCATGCTCACCTAACGCTTTCTCAATCCAGCTTGCAGATGAGAGGGCGACATATGCAATGCCAACGACAATCGCGATGCCAATGGCGATGATAATGTATCCCAGAACGTTATGATCCGTCGGAACCTGAGATGAAAAACTCATCACGACAGCAATTGAGCCCGGACCTGCAAGGCTCGGCATTGCCAGAGGTGAAAACGAGTAATCCAGATCAGCTTTCTTAATATCGACCGGTGCCGCATCCACTTCAGATGATGTGTCCTCGCCTGAAAAAATCATGCGAAGCGCCAGGATCATGATGATAATGCCACCCGCGACACGAATCCCCGGCATAGATATGCTAAAAAGCGAGATAATTCCGTTCCCCAGCAGCATGAACACGATAAGGATCGAAAATGCATAAATGCAGGCTTTCCGTGCTTGCGCTCGCTTATTCTCTGCACTCATTCGCTTTGTCAGCGACATATATATCGGAATTGTCGTCAGAGGATTCATAATAGGCAGCAAGCCAATCACGACAATCGATACATATTTTATGATTTCAACCAATAAGCTCATTTAAGAAGCCTTACATTTAAACCGTTTATTGAACAGCGAATTGATGAATTTTTATAACAAGATAGCCATCAATGACACCCGCCATTTTTCGATTTTATTGTGAGCACACAAGTATGATTGAAACACACATGAAAATAAGTTCTAATTACGTTGTTTCAAAAAGCAGGAAATTTTTAAAGTCAGTCTTTAAAAAGAAAGCCAAATATACTTCATCAAAACGGATCGTTAATCACCCCCCTTTTGCACGATCCTCATCAATTGCATAAAAGTTAAACTGCCCCTGTCACGACAGGGGCCTTTTTATTCAACCCGACCGAAGATCAGACTAAAACATACTTGCATTATTAAAGGAAAATGGTCGGAGCGGCGGGATTCGAACCCACGACCCCTTGACCCCCAGTCAAGTGCGCTACCGGGCTGCGCTACGCTCCGAACCATGAAAAATCACTAGATTATAAAGGTTTAAACCGCAAGCCCTTAAAATATGAAAAAAGAACAAAATGAACACAGATGCATGGCGTGTCTAGTGTCAGAACAAAAAACGCCCCCCTCGCCCTCCCGCTTCAGACAGAGCGTGTTGCGGATCTATTAAATGAATGGGCATGAACCTCAGAATAGCGTAAAAGCCGCTCAATTCATGCTTGCAGTCGGAAAAAATAACTCTATCTAAGAACTGCGCGGGACGACCCGCGTCTGTGTTCACTATGGGACGGCCCATACCCAAGGAGCACCATAATGGCATGGGTTTATCTTGTACTTGCTGGCAGCCTCGAAATCGTCTGGGCCTATTTCATGAAAAAGTCGGAAGGCTTTTCGCTGCTAACGCCAAGCATCATCACAATCGTTACAATGATCGGTAGTTTCGCCCTGCTTTCCGTTGCAATGCGCAGTCTGCCGCTTGGCACTGCTTACGCTATCTGGACCGGCATCGGTGCCGTGGGTGCCTTCATTGTCGGAATCGTCATTCTGGGTGAGGCTGCAACTTTTTTCCGTGTCGCCAGCGTTACTTTGATATTGGCAGGCATTATCGGCCTGAAATTATCATCATCATAGATTTGAAAAAAACAAAAGTGAGGCAAGAGCCTCCCTTTTATCTTATCGAACCTGATCCAGCAGGCGCTTGCACTCTAGAAGATCAAAAAGCGCTTCCTGCAACAAGCCCCGGTTATCCTTGGATGGACGCTTACCATCGGCGCCGATCGGGCCATCCTCCTCACCTTTCAACAAGCCAAAAAGCTTGCGAGCCGGTTGCGGTGGTTTGATGCCATTTGGCAGCGCCATTTCATTATCAGCAGCGTTTTCCATCGCCTGCTTATCAGCCACCGCCTGTTTCTGGCGTGTGATCGCTTCAATGGCCTGCACATCGCCGTTGCCAAGCGCAATAATGAATTGCGCATTGTTTTCACGAAGCAGACGCTGCACGCCCTTGATCGTGTAACCCTGATCATAAAGCAGATGACGGATGCCCTTGAGCAGTTCCACATCAAGCGGACGATAATAGCGGCGTCCCCCACCCCGCTTCATGGGCTTGATCTGGGTAAAGCGTGTTTCCCAAAAACGTAACACATGCTGCGGAAGATCAAGATCCTCTGCAACTTCACTGATAGTCCTGAATGCATCAGGGCTTTTGTCCATCTGCTTGCCCTTTCCAGTGGTTTGGCTTTGCCGTTCAGCAAGCCTGCCAGCCCAGATAGTTCAAATGGCAATCGGCACATAACTCAGTGCCAGCCAAAATATCATAATAATTGGACGCGTTTAACATAAAATTGCTAAACGAAAAGCCCCAATTAATCGCTTCATTATATTAGAGAAACGAGTCACTCCATTTATCCATTATATAATAGAATAACTTTATAAGCACCTGTTCAAATATGACAGGAAGAAAGAGCATTTCCAGCAAAAGTGCGAAGCGGTTTTGCGCGGGATAATGCATGAAGACAAATAGATAGGGCCTTTCCGATGGTTCAATCAAAACAGGCAATGCTCTAAGACCGGGATCTTCAAAAACGAAAAAATCGCCCCGAAGAGCGATTTCATAAAAATTCTATTTTATCTTTTAAAACAGCTATTTCGCCGATTTTGCGCCGCGTTTCTGGTGTTCTTGCAGGATACGCTGCTTGAGAACATTTGATGCTTTGAATGTCATGACACGACGTGGGAGAATTGGAACTTCCTCACCGGTCTTCGGATTGCGCCCGATGCGTTCATTCTTGTCACGAACCTGAAATGTCGCAAAGGACGACAGTTTTACAGTTTCGCCGTTCACAATGGCATCACAGACTTCGTCGAGAATCATTTCGACCAAAGCTGCCGATTCTGTTCTGGACAAGCCTACCTTTCGGTAAACAGCCTCTGCCAGATCAGCGCGTGTGACCGTCTTACCTCCCATGACCGAACCTACCTGGTTAGCGTTTGAACAGATAATATCCTTAAGTGACAGGAGGTTACACAGATAAACGGCCTTCGGTCAAGCCGCGAGTTTCCTCGCGGCCTATCAAATTTCCAATTACCAGCGCAACAAAACCGCGCCCCAGGTAAATCCACCGCCCATTGCCTCCAGAAGAACGAGGTCGCCCTTCTTGATCCGGCCATCCGCAACCGCTGTTGCGAGCGCCAGCGGAACGGAAGCCGCAGAGGTATTTCCATGGATATCAACGGTGATCACCACCTTATCCTCGGCAATATTCAGCTTTTTCGCTGAAGCGTCGATGATGCGCTTGTTGGCCTGATGCGGCACAAACCAGTCAATATCGTCAGCTGTCAGGCCTGTTTCTGCAAAAGAAGCCTCAATCACATCGGTGATCATGCCCACGGCATGTTTAAAGACTTCGCGGCCCTCCATTCGCAGATGACCGACTGTCTGGGTCGTGGATGGACCACCATCGACAAACAGTTTCTCCTTGTGATTGCCATCGGATCGCAGGTTTGCAGTCAGAATACCACGATCAGACGTCAGCCCCTTGCCTTCGGATGCTTCAAGCACAAGTGCGCCTGCACCGTCACCAAACAACACACAGGTCGTGCGGTCATTCCAGTCGAGAATGCGCGAGAATGTTTCGGCACCAATCACCAGCACCCGCTTGGCCAGACCGCCACGGATATAAAGATCGGCCGTGGTTATGGCATAGATGAAGCCGCTGCAAACCGCCTGCAAGTCGAATGCGAATCCGGTCGTGATGCCAAGCTCACGCTGAATCTCCACTGCACTGGCCGGAAAAGTATGATTTGGGGTCGAAGTCGCAACAAGCACCAGATCGATATCGGATGGCTGAAGGCCTGCATTTTCCAATGCAGCACGTGCGGCATCTGCGCCCAATGATACGGTGGTTTCGCCCTCGCCTGCGATGTGGCGCTGGCGAATGCCTGTGCGCTGAACGATCCATTCGTCAGAGGTTTCTATAACGCCTTCAAAATCAGAATTTTTCATGATCCGCTTGGGGAGAGCAGAACCAATTCCTCTTACGACAGATCTTATCATCGTTTTTCCTGTCCTAGCCTGACTACAGCGAAACACACGTATGCTGGTCAAAATTAGTGCCCGTGTATTGGGGGGCCTTATTTACTTAGCTGCTTCCATTGCCGTCAGTAGACGCAGCGTGCGGATGACTATGATGGAAATGCGCCAGATCCGCTTCAATTTTTTGGAGAAGCTTGTTGCGCACCATGTCATAACCGACTTCAATTGCAGAACAAAATCCTTCTGCGGTCGCACCGCCATGGCTTTTAATGACAACGCCACTCATGCCAAGCAACACACCGCCATTGACTTTGTTCGGGTCCATTTTCTCGCGAACACGATCAAACGCACCTTTCGCAAAAATATATCCGATCTTGGCAAGGAGCGTTCTGGACATGGCCTGACGCAGCAAAGTTGCCGTCTGACGCGCAGTCCCTTCAGCGGTTTTGAGTGCAATATTGCCGGTAAAGCCTTCGGTCACGACCACATCGACTGTGCCCTTGCCAATGTCATTGCCTTCGACAAAGCCGGTATATTCCAGACCTGCCAAGGGGGTATCCCGCAAAATCTGCGCGGCTTCCTTGATCTCATCAAGGCCCTTGATCTCTTCAGTGCCAACGTTGAGCAGACCCACTGTTGGCTTACGAACCTCAAACAGCGCGCGCGCCATGCCAGCGCCCATGACGGCATAATCAACAAGCTGTCGCGCATCGGCACCAATCGTTGCGCCGACATCCAGCACAATGGTTTCGCCGCGCAGGCTTGGCCAGATGGCGGCGATTGCCGGGCGCTCGACATCGGAAAGCATACGCAGGCAGAATTTCGACATTGCCATCAGTGCACCGGTGTTTCCAGCGGAAACACAGACATCGGCATCGCCGGTTTTTACCGCTTCAATTGCCTGCCACATGGAAGACTTACCACGCCCCGAACGCAGCGCCTGACTTGGTTTGTCATCCATCTTGACCGCAACCTGACTGGCGCGAAATTCAGATGCAGCCTGAAGTTTCGGATACCGCGCAAGCACCGGTTCAACCTGTCCGGCAAGTCCAAAAAAGATAAACCGGGTATCAGGATGACGCTCAAGCGCCTTCGCCGCACCAGGGATGACCACTTCAGGGCCAAAATCACCGCCCATGGCGTCAATCGAAATTTTTATCACTCTTGATTATTCCTGTGCGATCCCTAGCCCAAACCTGCTTATACACGCAGAGGGCTTCTCCGCGAAAATAGTGTTTTTCCGGTCGCGCACAACCAGATTCTCTCAACCATCGGTTAAATCACGGCTTCTTAGACCATTCCGAGAGCTTTGCAAAAGGCGAATCAGGCTTATCTTCCTCACCCGTATCACCAAAAACGACTGGTTCAGCATCCACTGGCAGGCCCGGCTTGCGCGGATATGGATCCAGTGCCAGTTCAAAAAACTCTTCGGCAACCGCACCAATATCAATTTTATCGCCAACAAACGTCTCAGGAATATCTGCGCCATCCGCGTCGAGCAGCAATTCACCGCTCTCATCAAGCTGGACTTTGGCCAGACGCGAATCTTCGGGCACAAAAATCGTATCGACATCCTCCGAAACACTCGCATTGATTGGCTCGAGTGTCACACCGCAAGACTGAACGACTTCGGCTTTAATGGTACCGCGCAGGCGAACGCCCTTCTTTTTCCAAGGCGTCAGCAGAAACTCGGCATCAAAGGATTTAACCGCCTGAAGGCCGTGTTCAGATGCCAATGCGGCTCTTTCCTTATCATTGGTTCCAATGTTCACCGTCAAGCCCTTCGCGGGCAGATGAAGAACCGGAACGGGATAGCTCAGTGCCGGTTTATCAGTCATTCTCGTGTGCCTTTATTTCCATATCAGTTGACGTAAACGCCATTTTCTCCGCATCCATAAAGGATATGTCGCCCGCTGCCAAAGCCTGATCTTCGATTTTTTGAAGATCATCACGGCAGGCAAAGACATATTCACTCAAATAGTGAGATTGCGGCCATAATTCGAGATCGGGGCGAATATTTCGTGTCAAAGCAGCTGCGAGCGCATTCCTGTCATTGTCGTCGAGGGCCGTACCATAGGAGTTGACGCGCCCATAAAACATGCGTGCAAGCTTTTTCATGCGCTTTGGAACACCCTGATCACCGATTCCCAATTCGCGCAGGGAATGATCGACATCCTTGAAAAACTCGTCTGCAATGTCCTGCGCGAGCGGCATGAGCGGCGAATTTTCGCCCTTCATACGATGCAGGGCCAGAAAAATATGCACCGACAGCATCTCATAGCGCCCCAATGGCGTATCAGGCACCTGAAATTGTGCATAAAAACGTTTTTGCCGCGCCGCCGCCACGATCGTCTCGTAAACGCGAAGCACAACTGTCTCATTTGCCTTAGATTTGCGGCGAAATAGTCGAAGAATCATTATCGTACGACCGTACTTGTTGCATCCAGAAGCAAGGTGGTTTACCGAAGTTCACCCGACGGCGAAAGTGCCGCGCTGATATTGAATGTATGGAGAGGTCTTTGTTGCAGCGAATTTTCCCAAGCGCACGCACACAGCGTGCCCTTCTCGCAGGCACGGCAATTCTCTTTTCGGCGGCTCTTGCCGGTTGCAACACTGCATCCACGCTAAATCCGTCGGAAACGATCACAGAGGGTTACGTGCTTGATCCACAGGCGCTCGACTCGGTGCCGGTGGGCTCCAGTCGTGAACAGGTGCTTCTGGCACTTGGTACGCCATCGACGACGGCGACCTTCGACAATGAAGTGTTTTACTACATTTCGCAGAAGCGTTATCGTGCGGCGCAATTCATGAAGCCGAAGATTATTGACCGTCACATCCTTGCTATCTACTTCGACAAGGACGGCAAGGTCGATCATATCGCTAATTATGGTCTTCAGGATGGCAAGGTCTTTGATTTTGTCTCGCGCACCACGCCAACAGGCGGCAAGGATCAGACCTTTATCGGACAGATTATTCAGGGCGTTGCAAAAGCCCCGACATCGCTTCCGGGCGGCATGAGTGCGGGCGGCAATAATTAATCCTGCAAATTCATCGCTGGGGCATGTCCAACGAATCCATCAATTGCAGGAAATGCTCTTAAAGAAAAACCCGCCTAACGGCGGGTTTTTTAGTGTTTAAGCATCAAGCCGAATGCGCGAGCACTGCGAGCAGCAAGAGCGCCACAATGTTGGTGATCTTGATGGCCGGATTAACGGCTGGTCCGGCCGTATCCTTGTAAGGATCACCGACAGTATCACCCGTTACCGAAGCCTTATGCGCTTCCGATCCCTTCATGTGTTTGACACCATCAGCATCGGTAAAGCCGTCCTCAAAGCTCTTCTTGGCATTATCCCAGGCACCACCACCGGATGTCATGGAGATGGCCACAAACAAACCGTTGATGATGACGCCCAGAAGCGATGCGCCAAGTGCCGCGAAAGCAGCCGCTTTGGAGCCGGAAATCAGCAGCACGCCGAAATAGACGACAAGTGGGGCTAGAACCGGCAGGAGCGAAGGAATAATCATTTCGCGAATGGCAGCTTTGGTCAGAAGATCGACAGCCCGCGCATAATCAGGGCGATCCTGTCCCGTCATAATGCCCGGCTTTTCACGAAACTGGCGGCGCACTTCCTGCACCACCGCACTGCCCGCGCGACCGACAGCCGTCATCGCCATGCCGCCAAAGAGATAGGGAATAAGACCGCCAAAGATCAGACCGGCAACCACATAAGGATTGGAAAGCTCAAACGACACCGGCCCCATATTCGCAAAATATGGATAGGTTTGTCCGTTAGCGGCAAAATAAGCAAGATCATTGGAGTAGGCCGCAAAAAGCACCAGAGCACCGAGACCCGCCGATCCAATTGCATAGCCTTTGGTGACGGCCTTGGTCGTATTGCCAACAGCATCAAGCGCATCGGTCGATTTGCGCACTTCGGGATCCAGCCCCGCCATTTCCGCAATGCCGCCTGCATTATCCGTGACCGGACCGAAAGCATCAAGCGCCACGATCATGCCCGCGATGCCAAGCATGGCTGTAACAGCAATTGCCGTACCGAACAGACCTGCGAGCTGATATGTGCTGATGATACCACCCACAATCACAATTGCAGGCAGGGCAGTTGATTCGAGCGAAACAGCCAGCCCCTGAATAACATTGGTGCCGTGGCCGGTAACCGAAGCCTGTGCGATCGAGTTGACCGGGCGCTTGTTGGTGCCGGTATAATATTCGGTGATCACAACAATCAGTCCCGTCACAATCAGACCGATAATGCCACAGATAAACAGGTTGGTGCCGGTGATAGACATGCCTGCAACCACGCCGACCTCGCCCCAGCCAATTGTCAGCGTGTTGGCGACGGCAATACCCACGATGGAAAGCAGGCCTGTTGCAATCAACCCCTTGTAAAGCGCACCCATAATGGAGCCATTAACGCCGAGTTTAACGAAAAATGTGCCGGCAATCGACGTGATGACACAGGCACCGCAAATGGCCAGTGGATAGAGCATCACGCTTGAAAGCATATCCGAGCCAGCAAAGAAGATCGCGCCCAGAACCATCGTCGCAACAACTGTCACGGCATAGGTTTCGAACAAGTCCGCTGCCATGCCAGCGCAGTCACCGACATTATCACCAACATTGTCCGCTATGGTTGCCGGATTGCGTGGGTCATCTTCCGGGATACCTGCTTCGACCTTCCCAACCAGATCGCCGCCGACATCAGCACCCTTGGTGAAGATGCCGCCGCCAAGCCGCGCAAAGATTGAAATCAGCGAAGCGCCAAAGCCAAGTGCCACGAGGGCATCAATAACGGTGCGGTCGGAAGGCGCATAGCCCATCCAGACCGTCAGAATAAAATAATACACCGAGACGCCAAGCAGTGCGAGACCGGCGACAAGAAGACCTGTAATAGCGCCGGATTTGAATGCGAGTTCCAATCCTCCCGCAAGACTTAAGGAAGCTGCCTGCGCCGTGCGCACATTTGCACGCACAGAGACATGCATCCCTATGAAGCCAGTCAAGCCAGACAGGACGGCTCCGATGAGAAAGCCGATAGCGGCAGTGATCGACAGCAGATACCAGACTGCCAAAAAGACGACGATGCCAACAATGGCAATCGTGGTGTATTGTCGGGTAAGATAGGCTGATGCGCCTTCACGAATGGCACCAGCAATTTCCTGCATGCGCGCTGTGCCCTGATCCGCTGCCAGAACAGACCGCGTCGCCCATATGGCGAAAAGAACGGAAACTACACCACAGGCAATAACAAGAAGAAGAATTCCGATTCCCATTTAGGCCAACTCCCATTGAGTGCGCACCAGCTATAGACAGATCGCTCGCAATCAAGTTTGCAATTGCCTGCACACATTGGCGCATGAAAGGCCCGAAACCCCTCCCCGGACCTGGAATAGCGGCAAGGAAGAACCTGAAGCCGACCATTCACCGGGCTTCTTCGGCTTGTTCATCAGCTATTTATGCATTTGAGCATTCTCAATGCCGCGCACCCAACATGCGGAAGCCATCTTAAAAGGTCAAGCCGTAGTTTTTTGCATAACCACGCAAAAAGGCTACGAAAAATCGTAGCCTTTTTAATCAGCATTGCAGTGAGCGATACTTATCTGCCACGCGCCTTGGAACCGCGGCTTTCGCCGCGCAGTTCAAAGGCGAGACGATCCAACACGGCATTAACAAGCTTTGGCTCATCTTCGGTGTAGAAGGCTTTGGCAATATCCACATATTCCGAAACGATCACGGCAGTCGGCACATCCTTGCGGGTTTGCAATTCCCATGCACCGGCACGCAGAATGGCGCGCAGTGTCGAGTCGAGACGCGATAGCGGCCAATCTTCGGTCAGCGCCTGATGAATCATCGGGTCCAGCTTTAACTGGCTATCGACAACGCCTGCAACAATGGCACGGAACCATTGTGGATCAGCGTCGAGATACTGCGTACCATCGACTTCCTTGCCAAGTCGGTGCGCTTCATATTCCGCCACGACTTCCATGACGCCTGTGCCGGCGACATCCATCTGGTAAAGCGCCTGTACGGCTGCAAGACGTGCAACGCCACGCTTATTTGCAGTGCGCGGAAGATTTGGTGCCGAACGGCCTTCAGAAGAAGAAGTCATCGTATCAGGCTCCGAATTTCTTACGCAGTTCAATCATGGTGAGCGCAGCACGAGCCGCAAAGCCACCCTTGTCCTTGTCTTCACGACGCGCACGCACCCAGGCCTGCTCATCATTCTCAACGGTCAGAATGCCGTTGCCGATAGCAAGACCTTCTTCCACGGACAGATCGGTCAGCGCACGGCAGGATTCATTGGCAACAATATCAAAATGATAGGTTTCACCGCGAATAACCGTGCCAAGAGCCACATAACCATCGTAATAAGTGCCGCCATTTTCCGCGCCATCAAGTGCGAAAGAAATGGTCGCAGGCACTTCCAGTGCACCAGGCACTGTCACAACGTCATAGGTCGCGCCAGCCGCATCAAGAGCAGCCTTCGCGCCGTCCAGAAGCGCGTCGGACAGTTCCTCATAAAAACGCGCTTCAACAATGAGCAAATGCGGCGCGTGCGCCTCGTGCTTCGACATGAGAGACTCCATGGCAGAAATCGCGGACCGCAACACCTGCGGTCAACGCTGAATTCGAAAAATGCTGTTATAGCTTTAGAATGTAGGCTCTAAGCTTATTTCTGATATTGCGCAAGCCTTGCTGCATATCGCGCGAGCTGATCAATCTCAATATTGATCCTGTCGCCCACCTTGCGGTCGCCCCAGGTGGTCACTCCCAGCGAATGACGAATGAGCAGAACATCAAACTCGTTGCCATTGACACCGTTGACCGTCAGCGAGGTGCCATCAAGCGCGACCGAGCCCTTCTGTGCAATAAATGGTGCAAGCTCTTCCGATGCGCGAAGGGTGAAGCGTACAGCATCGCCCTCTTCCTTGCGTTCAACAATTTCTGCCTGTCCATCAATATGGCCGGAAACCAGATGACCGCCCATTTCATCGCCAAGCTTGAGCGAGCGCTCAAGATTGATGCGGGTGCCACTTCCCCAAGTGGAAATCGTGGTCAGACGCAACGCTTCTTCCCATGCCTCGACTTCAAACCAGCGGGCATTTGTGCCTTTTTCCGGCAGCGCCACAACGGTCAGGCACACACCAGAGCAGGCAATTGACGCACCAAGCTCTATTGTCTCAGGGTCATAGGCTGTTTCAATACGCAGCAAAACGCCTTCATTCAAAGGCTTGATACGATCCACTTTACCGATATCGGTGACAATCCCAGTAAACATCACGTTTTCCTTACATACTCGATACAGGCATCGTCGCCGTATTGCGTTTCGCGCAAAATTGTAAATTCATCATCGATATGGGATTGCAGACCTGTAACGGCAACCCCATGCATCGCGCCGATTTCTACAGGTGAATGGAACAGGATAAGCCGGTCTACCAGCTCTTCTTTCAGAAAATTCCTGGCAACATTGGCCCCGCCTTCAACCAGCACGGAAGAAATTCCCTCTGCTGCAAGATCGTCCATCAGCTCCGGTAAAGCGATACGACCTTCATGACTTTCCGCTGCAACAATGCGGCATCCGGCTGCCTGCATCTCATAGCGCCTTTCCGGCGCAACGTTTTCGCAACACGAAAGCCACAATGGAACGGCTTCCGAACTGCGAACAAGCCTTGAATCGAGCGGTAATTTCAATCCGCTGTCCAATATGAGGCGAATGGGTGAGCGTTGTTCCAATCCCGGAAGACGGCAATTGAGGATGGGATCATCAGCGATTGCCGTATCAACCCCGATGAGAATCACATCGGTCTGTGAACGCAGAATATGTGACTGGGCACGTGCAATCGGACCGGTAATCGTGACCTGCCCCTCGCCTTTTTTTCCGATAAAGCCATCGGCAGAAAGTGCAAGTTTCAGAATCACTTCCGGGCGTTTTTTAGAAGATCGATTCAGATAACCCGCCAGATCATCCGCCGCCTTGACCGACAGAACGCCCGGCACCACTTCAATGCCTGCTTCGCGCAATATGGCAAAGCCTTTTCCGCTCACTCTTTCATCAGGATCCGTAGCCGCAACGACCACGCGCGCGACACCTGCGCGCACCAGCGCTTCCGCACATGGCGGCGTGCGGCCATGATGCGCGCAAGGTTCCAGTGTGACATAGGCTGTAGCGCCCCTTGCCGCTTCGCCTGCATCGGCCAGAGCCTGCGGCTCGGCATGAGGACGGCCACCAAGTGCCGTGATACCGCGTCCGACGATGATACCGTCCTTGACAATGATCGTACCGACTGACGGGTTTGTGCCGGTCAGCCCCTTGTTGCGGCGTGCAAGGCGGATCGTCGCCTCCATGAAGCGAACATCATCCGGCGTGACATTTGCATGCGGAAATTCCACTCGGCTCATCTTATGCGTCCGGATCGCCATCAGTTTCAGCTACAGTCAGTTCGTCGATGACATTGTGGAAATCAACAGCCTTGCTGAAATTGCGATAGACGGAAGCAAAGCGGATATAGGCGATATCATCGACACCCTTGAGCGCGTCCATTGCGAGACGTCCAATTTCATCTGATGTCACTTCCGCTTCACCCGAGCTTTCAAGCTGACGCACGATGCCAGAAATTGCACGCTCAACACGCTCTTCATCCACGTGGCGCTTACGCAGCGCTACATCGATGGAACGGGCAAGCTTCTCACGATCAAATGGCACCCTGCGACCGCTTTTCTTGACGACCATCAGCTCGCGGAGCTGCACGCGCTCAAATGTCGTAAATCGCCCACCACAGACCGAACACACACGACGCCTGCGAATAACAGCGCCGTCTTCCGCCGGGCGGGAATCCTTCACCTGCGTATCTTCAGACTGGCAATAGGGACAACGCATGGCACTCTTTCAACTGACTAAATGAAATGATTCCTGCAGATGATACCCCATCACGGCCATGCTGCCTAATACAGTCAAATACAAAAAAAGCCCCACTCAACAGGGTTGAGTGGGGCTTCATCAAAATTTGAACTCTTATCCCTGATAGCCGTACATCGGGAAGCGCTCGGTCAGAGAAACCACCTTTTCCTTAACCGCTGCTTCAACCTTTGCATTGCCTTCATCGGAATTTGCAACCTTAAGACCATCGAGCACTTCCGCAATCAGCGAGCCGATTTCCTTGAATTCAGCCTTACCGAAACCACGGGTCGTACCAGCGGGTGTACCAAGACGAATACCCGATGTTACGAATGGCTTTTCCGGGTCGAATGGAATGCCGTTCTTGTTACAGGTGACGTTGGCACGGCCAAGAGCGGCTTCTGCACGCTTGCCGGTTGCATTCTTTGGACGCAGATCAACCAGCATCAGATGGTTGTCCGTACCACCGGAAACAATGTCGAGACCGTGAGACTTCAGTTCGTCCGACAATGCGCGTGCATTATCGACGACGTTCTGAGCGTAGACCTTGAATTCCGGCTTGAGTGCTTCTGCAAATGCAACAGCCTTACCAGCGATCACGTGCATCAGCGGGCCACCCTGAAGGCCAGGGAAAACAGCTGTGTTGAACTTTTTCGCCAGATCAGGATCATTGGTGAGGATCATACCGCCACGTGGACCGCGAAGCGACTTGTGAGTCGTCGTCGTGCAAACATGCGCGTGTGGTACGGGTGATGGATGAACACCGGCAGCAACAAGACCTGCGATATGTGCCATATCAACCATCAAATATGCGCCAACTTCGTCAGCGATTTCGCGGAAGCGTTTCCAATCCCAGACGCGGGAATAGGCTGTACCACCAGCGAGAATGAGCTTTGGTTTGTGTTCGCGTGCGAGGCGAGCGATTTCTTCCATATCCAGAAGATGATCTTCCTTACGGACACCATAAGAAACAACGTTGAACCACTTGCCGGACATGTTGACTGGTGAACCATGGGTCAGATGGCCACCGGAATTGAGGTCGAGGCCCATGAACGTGTCGCCCGGCTGCAGAAGCGCCAGAAACACGGCCTGATTCATCTGGCTACCGGAATTTGGCTGCACGTTGGCGAACTCTGCACCAAACAGCTTCTTCGCACGTTCGATTGCCAGTTCTTCTACGACGTCAACATACTGGCAGCCGCCATAATAGCGCTTGCCCGGATAGCCTTCGGCATATTTGTTGGTGAGGATGGAGCCCTGCGCTTCAAGAACCGCGCGCGAAACAATGTTTTCAGAAGCGATCAACTCGATTTCATGACGCTGACGACCAAGTTCGTTGCGGATCGCACCAAAAATATCGGCATCGATTTCTTCAAGAGTTGCGTTGAAAAAAGCGGTATTGGCTTGAGACATGTTTCACACCCTCCGGGATAGCCGGTCACACCTATAAGAGATGAGGCGCAGTATCACACTTCGACAGGCAAGGCCAATGGCCGTGATGCGAAAAGCATGTTCCAAAATGCGGCATGACGTAGCTTACGGCCAACGCTGCAACAAAAAAGCCGCCCGAAACAGGTTCGGGCGGCTTTCTTAAACGTGAATGCAACTTAAGTATCGGTGCCAAGTGCCAACGCAGTCGCACCGTCCATCTTATAAATGTCGTCGCGGAACTGCACCACGCCATCGCCTGTCGACCATGCGGTGATGTAGACGAAGTGCAACGGCACAGGATCGGTCAGCTGAATAGGCGTATTGACACCAGATGCAATCGTAGATTCGATGTTCTGGCGATCCCAGCCAGCCGTATTCTGCAACAGCCATACGTCAAGATCGCGGACATTCTGCACGCGGACACAGCCCGACGAATCGAAGCGCATGAGCTTGTTGAAATAGCTCTTCTGTGGCGTGTCATGCATATAAACGGCATATGGATTGGGGAAGTTAATCTTAGTCGAAGACATGGCATTGATCTTGCCTGGATCCTGACGAAACATCAGCTTCACGGCGTCATCAGTATTCCAATCCACAGTTTCCGGTGCAACTTCCTGACCCTGCGCATTGTAAAGACGAATCTTATTGTTCGCCAGATATTGCGGATTCTTCCGCATCAGCGGAATGATATCCTTCTGAATGATCGACTTTGGTGCCGTCCAATAAGGATTAAGAATAACTTCGTGGATTTTGGAATTCAGGATCGGTGTCTGACGGTCGATCTTGCCAACAATCGCTGTGTGGCGCTGCGCAACACTGCCATTTTCAACGGCTTCAATACGCGCTGCCGGAATATTGACCATCACGAAGCGCTGTTCGGTCTGGCTTGCACCCGCCATGCTCGACAGGCGCTGAAGATTGGTCTGCAACTGGCCGAGGCGCGTGTTGGCGTCCACATTCATCGCAGCATAGGTGAATTGGCCCATCACGCCATCGGCTGGCAGGCCATGACGCGACTGGAAGCGCTTGACCGCTGCATCGACATAGGTGTCATATGCGCTGGAAACGCCTGCTTCGCGCGGAAGGTCACCGGAAATAATAAGGCGCTGACGCAGAGCCTGCACCGAGGGATCCGTGACGCCAAGCTGTAGCTTTGCACTGCCCGGCACCTGCGGCCAGCCTCCCCGACCTGCAATATCTGCATATTGAGCGATGGCAGACTGAAGATCACCAACAGTCTGCGGGCTGATAACCGGCTGATTGGTGGCAACTTTCTGACCGCCCGTCGCACGCGCATCGAACTGGTCATCCCAGTTACCGCGACGCGGTGCGGCAAGAATATCGTTTAAAGCCTGTTGTTGTGCGAAAGCAGCAGGAACCATGGCCGAAGCAGCCGCAGTCAGACCGGCAGTTGCTGCGCCACGCAAAAAGCTGCGGCGACTTGCATTCAAAGCATCGGTATTCTTGTCGGTTTTGGTCATGTTCTTTGTCCCAAGAAGCTAATCAGTTTAATCCGGACACGTGTATCCGAAAACAACCCCAGATAATGCGCTGTAAAGATCGGCTAGAGCAGTTCCTGTTTTGACTGAACCATTAAACATGCTCTATGTGTTTGTTTTCAGGCATTACCCCACGCAAAACCGCTTCGCACTTTTGCTGGAAATGCTCTAAAAGCGGTTTTTATGGCTTAATCATGTCGCAATGCCGGGAATTCAAGGCCGGTGCGACTTAAATAGCTCGCTATTATAAAGATCAACGAATGAACTCTACTGATTGTGACCGTTCTGCAACATGAACGCGCTTTGATCTCACAGGACTTATGCCCTGATCAGAGCCTGTAGGCGATGCTGTCGTTCCAAAAGCGATCAAGCCGCTGCAGAGAACGGTTCATAGCTGTAAACTCTTCAACCTGAATGCCGCCGACCTGCTCAATGGACGCAATGTGGCGCTGATAAAGCGACTGCACCTGGTCGGCAATTTCATTGCCCTTATCCGTCAGGCTAACCCGAACCGAGCGACGGTCGGTGCTTGAGCGCTCATGATGAATAAAGCCCATATCGACCAGTTTCTTCAGATTGTAGGAAACATTGGAACCGAGATAGTAGCCGCGCGAACGCAATTCACCGGCGGTGAGTTCAGAATTGCCGATCTTAAACAGGAGCAGCGCCTGCGTTGCATTGAGGTCGTTGCGGCCATTGCGATCAAATTCGTCCTTGATCACATCAAGCAGACGACGGTGCAGACGCTCAACCAATTGCAATGCTTCGAGATAAAGTGTGCGGAGAGCTGCTTCGGGATTCAAAAGCGGAGCAGATGCATCCATTCTATGTTGTGCATTGTTCATTTCTTTTGCCTCTCTGTCGGAGCAACCTTGCATGAGGCTGCTCTCTTCCTGTTGGTCCGGTGTATTTTCTCACCGTTCTTGAGAGGACTTTAGATGCGATGCATAAAATTCGAATTAAAAGTCAGCCTTAACAGTAGCTTACCAAGAGAAATGCAATTTCAGGCTTAACGTTGTGTTACTGATTGGCTCTTTCAGCTGATAAGGCCGATGCGGGATTGCTGTCTTTTTTCAAGGAAAAGCAGCACACGGAAAACAATATAAATAAGGATGCAGACAACGTTAAAGCCCACCGTCACAGGCCTGTATTCAAAGTCGCGTGCAAAAACTGAATAGATGGCGATTTCGCCAAATGCTGCGATAAACCACAAGACCGGCCCCCATGGCGCGCGCATCCACAGACCGGTCGCCGCGACTGGCAAGAGCAGCGCAAGTGCAACGGTCGCGGTCTGCCATTGCCATGGCATGAGATCGAAACGCCACAGCAAGCCCGGCTGAACCCCAATAAGTTTAATCCAATAATAAACGCCGCTCGCAAGAGCGACGAGTGCAATCATCCTTATAAACCACACAAAGGACCATTCGGTGCCGCTGATTTGTCTATGCTGGTGCAGTTCATCCTGGCGCATCAAAAGCTTAGTTCCCTCTCGCCAAGATTAGCAAAATACGCATTGACCATTTCCGGCTTTACTTCATCGATTGAAGCCGGCTTCCAGACTGGCGCGCCATCCTTATCGATCAGCACAGCACGCACACCCTCATAAAAATCATGCTCAGCCAGCATACGCGATGCAATGCGGTATTCCATGCGCATGCAATCATCAAGTTTCAGCGCTCGACCATCAGCAATCTGGCGGAATGTGACAGCCACACTGGTTGGCGAACGTGTGGCAATGACGTTGAGAATATCCGTTGCAGGTTTACTGCCTGCGGCTGCGGCTTTTTCCAAAGCGTTGAGGCATTCGGCAAGCGTTGCGTGTTCAAAACTCTCCGCAATGATTTTGCGGGTTTCGGGCGTGGTCTCAAAATCCGGGTACTGCACACGCGCCAAAGCTGCATCGACATCGGCTTTGGCAATGAGATCGTCGCGAAGGTCTTCGAGATCACTGGCAGCCACCGCATGGGTCGCGATACCGCTTTGCAGGCAGTCGCCCCAGCGAATGCGGTTGCCGGTGAGCGCAAGATAATAGCCAAAATTGTCATGAAGATGCGGCAGGAAGGCACTTCCACCCACATCCGGGAAGAAACCAATGCCGGTTTCAGGCATTGCAAAAAGCGTGTTTTCCGTCACGATCCGGTGCGAACCATGAACCGAAATACCAGCGCCACCACCCATCACAATGCCATTAAGCAGCGAGATATACGGCTTTGGAAAACGTCCGATGCGGGCATTCAGTCGATACTCATCACGGAAAAAGTCAAAGGCGGGTGTGCCTTCGCGTCCTGCTTTATAGGCTGCAACAACGTCGCCGCCTGCACAGAAGGCGCGGCCTTCGCCTTCGATAATAACGCAGGCGACATCCGGGTCTGTTGCCCAGGCCTGCAAAGCGCGGTCGAGGGCGAGAATCATTTTATGCGTCAGAGCATTGAGCGCGGATGTGCGCGTCAGTTTCACCAGCCCCGCTTTTCCCTTGCGCTCAAAGCTGATTTCACTGCCACCACCGAAATCGATTTGCATCATGTCTCTCCCCTATGACCAAAGCGACTCCCGTCATGACTGAATCGCTGAAACCACTTTAACCATTCTTTCTTACGCAAAACCGCTACAACCTGCGCAAAGCCGCTACGCACTTTTGCTGGAAATGATTTTTCACTCACGCATTATCCGACGCAAAACCGCTACGCACTTTTGCTGGAAATGCTTTAATGGGTAGAAAGTGAAACGCCCCGCGTCAATCCTGCACAGGCCATTGTGCTTGGTTTAGCCACTTTTCCCGTGATAAACCGTGCCCATCTGATAACAAGCTTCCGAACCGTTAGATTCCCAAGCTTTCTTCTCTCGGGAACATGTATATGACTGATCGTTTGTCCAACATTTCTTCTGCCAACATTTCTGCTCACGTCGATGATGTGACGCAAAGTCGTCGTCTGCGCCGAATGCGCAAGGCTGACTGGTCGCGCAGACTGGTGCAGGAAACACATCTGACGGTCGATGATCTGGTCCTGCCATTTTTCCTGACTTGCGGAACCAATGTCCGCGAACCAGTGGACGCGATGCCGGGACTTGAACGCTATTCAGTGGATATGGCTGTACGCATGGCCGAGAAAGCCGCCAAGCTCGGTATTCCGGCGATTGCCCCTTTCCCGCGCGAAAAAGCGGAAGTCAAAACAGAAGATGGTGCTTTCGTCGCAAGCCCCGACAATCTGATCAATAGCGCCGTGCGTGCGATCAAAAAAGAAGTACCGGAAATCGGCATCATTACCGATGCAGCACTCGATCCGTTCACAACGCATGGCCATGACGGTGTGTTGCGGGATGGTGAGATCATCAATGATGAATCGGTTGCAATGATCGTTCGCGGCGCGCTTGCCCAGGCCGAAGCCGGTGCCGATATTATCGCACCGTCCGATATGATGGACGGACGGATCGGCGCTATTCGTCAGGCGCTGGATGCCCATGGCTTCCACCATGTGCCCATCATGTCCTATGCAACAAAATTCGCATCCGCCTTCTATGGACCATACCGCGATGCAATCGGGACCGCCGGTCTGCTGAAAGGCGACAAGAAGACCTATTATATTGATCCTGCAAACCCTGACGAAGCGGTGCGCGAGGCTGAACAGGATGTGGCTGAAGGCGCAGACATGCTGATGGTCAAGCCTGGAATGCCTTATCTCGACATCATCCATCGCCTCAAGAGCACATTCCGCCTGCCGACTTATGCCTATCAGGTATCAGGCGAATATTCGATGATCAAAGCGGCCGGCATGAATGGCTGGATTGACGAAGAAAAAGTTATCATGGAAAGCCTGCTGGCATTCAAACGCGCAGGCTGTGATGGCATTCTGACCTATTTTGCACTTGATGTTGCCGAAAAGCTGAACAGTCAGCGCTGACAGGTCGAAATATTATTTCCTTGAAATAGCCAGCTTCGTACACCACCTTGAAACTGTTCCGCATTGGGCGGAACAGCGGACGGCTGTTCCCGGACGTGTCTTTACAAGGACTGGAAGGAAAAATGTCCGACAATATTCTGCACGGCGAAATCATGGGCCCGCGTTTTGAAAGCCGCGCTTTTTTTGAAGGCGTGCGCACACGCCGCATTATGGCTTTTCTGATCGACTATCTCATTGTCTTTCTTTTATGCATTCCGGCTGCAATCGTGATTTTCGTTCTGGGCATCATAACGCTTTCACTGGGGTGGGCGCTTTATGCGTTCATGTTCCCGATCGTCGCGCTGCTATATGTATCGCGCACGCTGGGCGGACCTCAGCAGGCCACAAAGGGCATGCAGATGATGAACATCAAACTGGTGCGCCTTGAGGGCGGGAGCGTCGATCCAATGCTTGCAGTGGTTCACACGGTTCTTTTCTGGGGTTTAAATGTCGTTCTTACACCACTGATCCTGCTCGCGACACTGGTGATTGACCGTAAGCGCACCGTGCATGACCTGTTGCTTGGAACTGCAGTTATCCGTTCGGATCGTTAATCATCAAAAAAATTCAGGGTCGGCTGCACAAAATGTCTATTGACGTTTTGGACAGCCGGCTCAATCTTTAAAGCAGAATAGATGGTTCGGCATTGCCGTTTCGTGGATATTGGATGACCCATCAACCGCAACAGTCTCCGCAGTTTTTCTTAACGGCTCCATCGCCCTGCCCCTATCTTGACGGCCAGATGGAGCGGAAGGTCTTCACACATCTTGTGGGTGATAAGGCCAACGAAATCAATGACCTGCTGACACAGGGTGGTTTTCGCCGCTCACAGAATATTGCTTATCGCCCAGCCTGCGAGCTTTGCCGCGCCTGTGTTTCGGTGCGCATTCTGACGGGCGAATTCGAAATGAACCGCAGTATGCGCCGGGTCTGGAATCAGAATCGTGATCTGATTGGTCGCCAGCACAACGCCCAACCAAGCACAGAGCAATATGCCCTTTTCCGTGACTACCTGGATGCCCGTCACCATTCAGGTGGCATGTCCGATATGACGGTACTCGATTATGCGATGATGGTCGAAGACACCCATGTCAACACGCAGATTATCGAATACCGCAGACGCGGGCCGGACAGTTTTATCAGTGCCAAGGGCGATGGAGAGCTGATCGCGGTAGCGCTCACTGACGTGATGGCGGATGGCCTGTCGATGGTCTATTCCTTTTTCACGCCGCATATGCATGAGCGTTCGCTCGGAACTTTCATGATCCTCGATCATATCCAGCGTGCACGCACGGCTGGCCTTCCCTACGTCTATCTTGGCTATTGGGTCGAGGGATCGCGCAAGATGCAATATAAGACGCGCTTCAGGCCGCAAGAGCATCTTAGCCCACGCGGCTGGCAGAAATTTGAGGGTTAGAAACAATAAGGGCGGCACAGGCCGCCTTTATTTTAAAACTTGCCCGAACGCGGGAAACCCTTTGGAACAAGACGCCCTGCGGAAGCGCGCGCTGCAATCCACTCAACAAGTTCTTCCTTGCTGCGATTGAAAGTACGATCTGCCGAATCCTGCCATGACAGGCCATCAGCGATTGCGAAAGTGCGGACATCGGACACGCCGCCATCCTTATATTTCTGCAAACGAACGCCCTTGCCGCGTGTCATTTCCGGGATTTCCGAAAGCGGGAAGACAACCATCTTCCGGTTCTCGCCCACGACGGCAATGTGATCACCCGAAATGCGCTGGCAAAGCTTGGCTTCATCCGGCGCCTTCACATTCATCACCTGCTTACCCTTGCGGGTATTGGCGACCGCTTCATTCTCAGACACGATGAAGCCATTGCCTTCATGTGATACGAGCAAAAGCTTGGCTTGCGGATCATGGACAAAGGCGGTCAGGATATCCTGATCATTTTCCATATCAACGAGGATGCGGATCGGTTCGCCATGGCCGCGACCGCCCGGAAGCGTGTTCGCACCAATGGTGAAGAATTTGCCACCTGTCGTGAAGAACAGAAGCTTGTCCGTCGTTTCCGCATGGAATGCGAGCTTGAGTTTATCGCCTTCCTTAAACGAGAGCGTCGAGAAATCGGCCATATGGCCCTTCATCGCGCGCAACCAGCCCTTTTCAGACACGACTATTGTGACTGGCTCACGCTCAATCATCGCTTGATGAATGTCTTCAAGATCATGTGTCGGCGCTTCAGCAAAGGTGCTGCGACGCTTGCCCAGTTTGGTTGCCGGTCCAAATTTCTCGCGGACGGCTTTGATCTCAGCGCTGATCTTTTTCCACTGGCGTGTGCCCGAAGCCAGCAGGCCTTCAATATCCGTCTTCTCAGCGGTCAGACCGTCGAATTCTTTGCGGATTTCAAATTCTTCAAGCTTGCGCAAAGAGCGCAAGCGCATATTGAGGATCGCTTCGGCCTGATTATCCGTCAACTCAAAGGTTCGGATCAGCTCCTGCTTCGGTTCATCCTCCTCACGGATGATGCGGATAACTTCATCAAGATTGAGATAAGCAATCAACAAACCGCCAAGGATTTCCAGTCGCTTCTCAATTTCTGCCAGACGATATTCAGAGCGGCGAACCAGCACTTCCTTGCGGTGTTCAAGCCATTCCCTGAGCACGCCGCCCAGTGACAGAACATTCGGCACCTTACCATGCGAAAGCACGTTCATGTTGAGCGAAACGCGGTTCTCAAGCTCGGTCAGCTTGAACAGCGATTCCATCAGCAACTCAGGATCAACCGTGCGGTTCTTCGGTTCAAGAACAATGCGGATATCTTCCGCAGACTCATCGCGAATATCGTCGAGCAGCGGCAACTTCTTGGCCAGAAGCAATTCCGCAATCTTCTCGATCAGGCGCGACTTCTGAACCTGATATGGAATCTCAGTGACAACAATCACCCAGGTTCCGCGATTGCCTTCTTCCTTCTCCCAGCGTGCGCGTGCGCGGAAAGAACCACGCCCGGTGCGATAGGCTTCGACAATATTGGCATGATCTTCGACCAGAATACCGCCGGTTGGGAAATCGGGACCCCGCACCTTGCACTTCAAAAGGGCCGCAGGATCGCTTTCCGCTTCCTTCTTCAACTCTTCCCATTGTTGAGGTGACGTGATCAGTTCCTCAACACTCGCGTCGGGATGATTGATGAGATACAGCGCCGATGAGCAAAGCTCCGCCACATTATGCGGCGGAATATTGGTGGCCATGCCGACCGCAATACCGGCCGAGCCATTGGCCAGCAGGTTCGGGAATGCGCCCGGAAGGACGATGGGTTCCTCGTCCTCTTCATTATAGGTCGGGCGGAAATCGATGGCATTTTCATTGATGCCTTCAAGCAGCAATGTTGCCACTTCGGTCATACGCGCTTCAGTATAGCGCATGGCCGCCGCATTATCGCCGTCGATATTGCCGAAATTGCCCTGCCCGTCCACGAGCGGATAACGCACGGCAAAATCCTGTGCCAGACGTACAAGCGCATCGTAAATCGAGGCGTCGCCATGGGGGTGGAATTTACCCATCACGTCGCCAACGATACGCGCGCATTTCGCATAGGCCTGATCGGGATTGAGGCGCAGCAGACGCATTGCATGCATGATGCGGCGATGCACCGGCTTCAGGCCATCGCGCACATCCGGCAGCGCACGATGCATGATCGTGGACAGCGCATAAGCGAGATAGCGCTCCTCGAGAGCTGACTTAAGATCAACCCGTTCGATGTGTTCTTCGCCGTCACCCGGCGGAATCAGACTTTTACCCATGCCTATCCGTACCAATTGCGCGATTCGTCAGCAAGTAGAGATGAGAACCAATCCAGTACATTCGTCGTAAATATGCCGTCATTGATCTCCTATAAAGAAAATGTAGTGATTTTCTCCACAGCTATCATTGGATGAACAAATCGGGCTGTTTTTCCATTTGTAAAAGCTTATGTAGGCATTTGAATTTTTACCCAATAATCAGGAGCCAATAAATGCAGGTTTTCGTTCTTAGCAAGCAGGCCGCGCGCGTCTTCGCGGCAAGTACGGCACTCTCGCTCGTTCTTGGCAGCGCAGCAATGGCTGCTGATGCGAATGCAGTCGCTGAACGCATCAAGGCACTCTACACAAAGCAGGGTGGCGCGTTAAGCTTTACCAATGTCAAAGCAGATGGCTCTGACATTGTGCTTGAAGGGACCAAGATCAAGCTTGCAACGGTTTCCGACAAGGAAATGGCTGTTGGCGACGTTACGCTTGAAAATGTACAGGACGCCGCAGACGGCGGATACAGCATTGAAAAAGTCACTGTTCCTGACATGGACATCCCTGCTGGCGAAGCAAACAAAAATGACAAGGTTTCCATCAAAGGCATCTCGATGGAAAACGTCTCGATTCCATCCGAAAAGGCTGAAGGTGCACTCAACCAGATCCTTTTCTACGACAAGATGAAAATCGATGAAATGGCATTCGGAACACCAGGTGAAGATGGGGCAACCGTCGAAGGCCTCGAAGTTTCGCTGAATGCAGCCGACCGTTCCGAAAAAATCGATTATGCGCTGAACATTGCCAGTGTAAATGCGAACTTCAAAGATGATGAAAAGAACCCGCTGGCGCCCCTCGACATGACCGCCTTCAATGGCTCGGTCGCATCGAAAGGTACATGGTCGCCGAAGTCTGGTGATGCATCCCTTGATCAGTTTGAAATCAATGCAACGGATTTAGGCAAAATTGACATTACCGGTGCACTTGCTGGCTATGATATTGCCTTCCTCGAAGCTGTTCAGAAAACCCAGCAGAACATGACCAATGCAGATGCCGATAAGGATGCTGCCGGTCTGGCGATTCTCGGCCTTGCTGAACAGCTCAGCCTCAAGAACCTGACAATCCGCTTTGACAATAAAACTCTCACCCAGAAGCTGCTCGACTATTATGGCAAGCAGCAGGGCGCTGACGGCAAAGCGCTTGGTGAACAGCTTAAAATGATGGTGCCGCTGATGGCAACACAGCTCAAGAATCCAGAGTTTGCCCAGCAGCTGAAGACTGCGGCTGAAAAGTATTTTGACGATCCAAAATCGCTGACAATCAGCGCATCTCCAGATCAGTCGGTCAGCTTTGCATCCATCGTTGCGACAGCGTCACTTGATCCGACGAAGATTATCCCGCTTCTCAAAATCGGCGTAGAAGCCAACAACTGATCATAGACAAATTGGTTCAACGAAAACCGGTGAGCGCTGCTCACCGGTTTTTTTTTAACGCCCTAAATAAAAAGCCCGGTCTCGCGACCGGGCTTTTTATTTCAAACTGAGAAGATCAGCTTTTCTGGATTGGTGCTAAGCGAATATGCAGATCGCGCAGCTGTGCTGGCGAGACATCCGAAGGCGCGTTCATCAGAAGATCAAGCGCCTGCTGGTTCATCGGGAACAGCGAGATTTCGCGGAGATTCTTTGCACCAACGAGCAGCATGATCACGCGATCGATACCGGCTGCCATACCGCCATGTGGCGGTGCGCCATACTGGAACGCGCGGTAAAGACCACCGAAACGTTCTTCCACGTCCTGCTGGCTGAGACCAACCTTCTCGAACGCCTTGACCATAACATCCGGCAACTGGTTACGGATCGAACCGGAAGCGATTTCAAAGCCGTTACAGACCAGATCGTACTGATAAGCCTTGAGCGACAGCGGGTCCTGCGTTTCCAGCGCTTCCATGCCACCCTGCGGCATCGAGAACGGGTTGTGTGCGAAGTCGAGCTTCTTGTTGTCTTCGTCCCATTCGTAGAACGGGAAGTCGATAATCCAGGCCAGTTCGAAACGATCACGATCAACGAGGTTGAGTTCTTCACCGGCACGCGTGCGGGCGTCGCCTGCAAATTTGTAGAACTTCGATGGCTGACCGGCTACGAAGAAGCAGGCATCGCCGTCGCCAAGGCCAAGCTGCTCACGAAGAGCTTCGGTGCGTTCTTCACCAATGTTCTTGGCAATCGGGCCTGCGCCTTCAAGCTTGTCACCTTCCTTGCGCCAGAAGATGTAGCCAAGACCCGGCTGACCTTCGCCCTGCGCCCATGAATTCATGCGGTCACAGAATGCGCGGCTACCGCCGGTCTTTGCCGGAATCGCCCAGACTTCAACCTTGGGATCGTTCGCGATCATGTTTGCGAAGACCTTAAAGCCGGAACCAGCGAAATGCTCGGTCACTGCCTGCATTTCAATCGGGTTGCGCAGATCAGGCTTGTCCGAACCATAAGTGCGGATCGCATCGTCATAAGGGATGCGGCGGAACTGCTGCGTGACAGGCTTGCCTTCTGCAAATTCTTCAAAGATGCCGCGCATGACAGGTTCCATCGTTTCCCAGATTTCTTCCTGGGTTACGAAGCTCATTTCGAGGTCGAGCTGATAGAATTCGCCCGGCAGACGGTCTGCACGCGGATCTTCATCACGGAAGCAAGGTGCAATCTGGAAGTAGCGGTCGAAACCGGCAACCATCAGAAGCTGCTTGTACTGCTGCGGAGCCTGCGGCAGCGCGTAGAACTTGCCTTCATGGATACGGCTTGGCACGAGGAAGTCGCGCGCGCCTTCCGGTGAGGAAGCCGTCAGGATTGGCGTTGAAAACTCATTGAAGCCGATTTCGGTCATGCGGCGACGCATCGCGCTAATGATCTTCGTGCGGCTCATAATGTTCTTGTGCAGCGTCTCGCGGCGCAGATCAAGGAAGCGGTACTTGAGGCGGATATCTTCCGGGTAATCCGGCTCGCCAAACACTGGCAGCGGCAGTTCTTTGGCCGCGGCCAGAACCTCAATCTCGGTGGCGAAGATTTCAACATCGCCTGTTGGCAGGTTGGCGTTCACGGCATCGCCTGCGCGGGCCTTCACTTCACCATCGACGCGAATAACCCATTCGCCGCGAACGGTCTCAGCAACCTTGAACGCGGGCGAATCAGGATCGGCCACGATCTGCGTGATGCCATAATGGTCACGAAGATCGATGAAGAGAATGCCGCCATGGTCACGGACGCGGTGAACCCAGCCGGACAGACGGACATTGGAACCCACATCCGATTTGCGAAGGGCTGCGCAGGTATGGCTGCGATAACGGTGCATGATTTCTGCCTTTTGGAACTTTATAAATCTTGTGCATGCAAAGCGCTGCAATTTGGGCGGAAAAGCGCATTTTGATCACGCTTTGTCAAGCCGACAGTGTCTGTGTTAAACCAGCTTGACAGAATATGTCGACAAAAATCACTATTTCCGAGATGTTCCATCGATATATCATTCTTCCGGCGCGCCAGACGGCCTGCGCGTCATTTCTGTTTTAACGGGCATCTTATCCGAAAATCGCTTCACAGTTTTGGGGATGCGCTCTAAAAGAAAAACATGCAGCTCATCACGACCACAGAGGCCCTTGAAGAGGCCGTATCCGCCCTAGCCAAATCCGACTTTGTGACAGTCGATACCGAATTCATTCGGGAAACGACTTTCTGGCCGGAGCTCTGTCTTATTCAGATGGCTTCTCCCGATCACACCGCACTGGTCGATGCCTTGGCGCCGGGGCTGGACCTTGCGCCATTCTTTCGTCTGATGGCGGACCAAAAGGTGGTCAAGGTTTTCCACGCAGCGCGTCAGGACATTGAAATTGTCTTCCATTTGGGCGACCTGATCCCCTCGCCGATTTTCGACAGTCAGGTGGCCGCGATGGTTTGCGGCTTTGGCGACGCTATTTCCTATGATGCTCTGGTGCAGAAAGTCACCGGAAAACATATCGACAAATCATCACGCTTTACCGACTGGCGCCGCCGTCCACTGTCTGAAAAGCAACTCGATTATGCGCTGGCTGATGTTACCTATCTGCGCGACATCTATCTTTATCTCAAAGCAGAATTGGAAAAAGAAGGGCGCTGCGAGTGGGTCAATGAGGAAATGGCCGTGCTGAGCGCGCGCGAAACCTATGATCTGCACCCGGATGATGCATGGAAGCGCGTGAAAACCCGGATGCGCAAGCCAATCGAGCTTGCGATCGTACAATCGGTTGCGGCATGGCGCGAACGCGAAGCACGCGAACGCAACGTTCCACGTGGCCGCGTTATCAAGGACGACACGATTGCTGAAATCGCCCAGCAGCAGCCAAAAGATGCGGAAGCGCTTGGACGTCTGCGTTCGATCCCAAAAGGCTGGGAACGTTCGGCTCAGGCGGCAGGTTTGGTAAACGCCATTCAGGCTGCACTGGCTATTCCAAAAGAAGACCTGCCAAAGTTGCCGAAACAATCGCATTCACCTGAAGGCAGCGCGGCCGCAGCAGATATTCTTAAGGTCCTGCTCAAGCTTGTGACCGAAGAACACGGTGTGGCAGCCAAGATCGTCGCAAACTCCGACGATATCGACAAGATCGCCGCCGAAGGCGAAAAAGCCAATGTTCCAGCCCTTCAAGGCTGGCGCCGTGAAGTTTTTGGTCAGAAAGCGCTTGATCTGATTGATGGCAAGATTGGTATCAAGTTCGAAAACCGGCGTATTCAAGCGGTTGACCTGAACTAAATCAAAAGGCCGGCAGAGAAAACTCCTGCCGGCCTTTTCATGGATAACTTCTGATACGTTTAATGATGCTCGTTTGCGTCAATCGCGCTGTCACCGACGGCGAAGTAAAGGTTTTTTTCCGTCAGTTTTGCAAGCTGTTGCAACCGCCCCTCTGGACGATCCGAAATAAGATCAGCCAGATCGCCAGGCACGACCAGCGCAATGCCATTTTCTTCTTCACGCCAATAAAGACGTGGGATCACGCCCGGCATGGATGCGGAAAGCAGATAGATAACGCGCAGCAAAGCCCCCAGAAGCTTTGCTCGCTCGCGCAGGCGCGGTGTGGCAAGCTGGAGAATCTCCGGCGCAATCTCGTCTTCAACCAATCCTTCATGGCGATAGTAATTGGCGATTGCCATATAAGAACGGCCCGGATGATCGATACCGCCGAATGAGCCATGCGCAATAATGTTGAGCGCCTGCGAGCCGCGATAATCAGGATGCGCGCGCCAGCTGATGTCAGCCACCAGACAGGCTGCCTGTCTGTAACGGCCTTCATCTTCGGTTTCATCAAACCCAAGCACCGGCAAGGAAAGCGTTGTCCATGTTGCAAGCTCCCGGGCGTGGCGCGGTGAACGCGAACGCAGGATCGCCAACTCTTCCGCTGATGCCAGAAGCGGATCAAGCCGCTGCTCGTTTTTAGGCAACAGTGAATAAAGATAGCCTTCACGCACACCCAGCGCCGAGAACACAATCTTGGATGGCTTCATGCGACGGATGGTTTCAAGCAAAACCGTAGCGCCATAGCCAAGCAACTGACGGCGGTTTTTCGACACCGCTTCAATGCCGCGCATTGTGTCGATATTGCCTTTGGCAACACGTGTGAGAAAGCTTTTGGCTTCCACAGGGTCCATCTCATAGCCATGCATGACATGCAGCGGATAATGCTTGGCCGTCATGTGCAGCTTGGCGAGGTTTCGCCAAGTACCGCCAACAGCATAAAAGACTTGCCCCTGATGCTCTTCAAGAAGGGTTGCACGCGCCAATTCCGTACGGGCAATCTTCGCCGCTTCCGGCAGTTGCTCGTTGGACATATCCTGCAAGCGCAGACCGCCCAATGGAAGGGTAATGCCCTCCCCGACCTCATGGTCATTGACGGCAACCAGCTCCAGGCTACCACCGCCAAGGTCGCCGGTTACGCCTTGCGGTTTGTAAAAACCTGAAATGATACCCAAAGCGGAGTAGTAAGCTTCTTCTTTGCCGGACAGCACTTCAATGTGCCGTCCAAGAATAGCCTCGGCCTGAGAAATGAAATCGGGGCCGTTTTTTGCTTCGCGTGCAGCGGCAGTTGCCAGCGCATGAATGGAGATCGCCCCCGCCTGTTCGGCCAGAACGCGAAAACGCTTCAATGCGCGCAGCGCGATATCGACAGATTTCTCATTGAGTTTCCCGGTCTTGGCCAGTCCTTTGCCAAGACCGCAGAGAAGCTTTTCGTTGAAAAGCACTGTCGGAGACCGGACAATGCCTTCATAAACGACAACACGGATCGAGTTGGAACCGATATCGATAACCGCAACGGGTTTAAGACCCTTCAATCGGCCTTGTGCGACTGCTGGACTCATGAAGTCGTGTTTCTTTCCGCCTGCACACGCTTACGATGCGCAATGAGACGGGGGGCAGATGACTTCAGCGACTTTCCGCGACCCGACAAGCTCGGATTTGTCATGAAATATTCCTGCGCGTTGAAAGCTTCTTCTCCATCCTCTTTTTCTATCCGGCGAGAGGTACCATCCGCAAGTAGCTGATAGCTCTGTTGATTATCAATTATGTTGGCAAACATGATTTGAGACAGGATTTGCTGGTGCACTGTGGCATTGGTGATCGGCACCAGTGTCTCGACGCGACGGTCTAGATTACGCGGCATCATGTCGGCGGAACCGATATAGACGATCGCCTTGTCGGAAGGCAGATCATGGCCGTTTCCGAAGCAGAAAATGCGGCTATGCTCGAGAAAACGCCCGACAATCGACTTGGCGCGAATGTTGTCCGAAAGGCCCGGAACGCCTGGCCGCAGACAGCAGATGCCACGCACGACAAGGTCCACATGCACACCAGCCTGGCTGGCCTTGTAAAGTGCATCAATAATCTGTGGATCAACGAGCGAGTTCATCTTCATCCAGATGGCCGCCGGCTTCCCGGCCTTCGCATTGGCGATCTCGTCATCAATATGCTTCAAGATTCGCGCGCGCAATGTCAGTGGTGAAATCGCAATTTTCATTTCTTCAGCAGGCTGCGCATAGCCGGTGATGAAGTTAAAGATATGAGCCACGTCACGCGCAATGTCGGCATCGGACGTGAAGAAAGACAGGTCGGTGTAAATGCGCGCCGTAATCGGATGATAATTGCCCGTGCCAAGGTGAACATAGGAGCGCAGTTTCTGGTCTTCACGGCGGACGACCAATGACATCTTTGCGTGCGTTTTGAGTTCGATAAAGCCAAACACCACCTGAACGCCTGCGCGCTCCAGATCGCGCGCCCAGCGGATATTTGCTTCTTCGTCAAAACGCGCCTTGAGCTCAACAAGGGCTGTCACCGACTTGCCAGCTTCTGCCGCATCAACCAGCGCGCGCACGATTGGGCTATCGTTGGAGGTACGGTACAATGTCTGCTTGATTGCCAGCACATCCGGGTCAGCCGCAGCCTGACGCAGGAACTGCACCACGACGTCAAATGATTCATAGGGATGGTGAACCACGATATCCTTTTCACGAATCGCGGCAAAGCAATCGCCGCCATGTTCGCGGATACGTTCAGGGAAACGCGGATTATAGGAAACAAATTTGAGATCATCGCGCGGAATCGAAACAACTTCCGAAATCATGTTGAGTGCTAAAAGACCTTCGAGAACACTGATACGGTTTTCCGAGACGCCAAGTTCTGTCGCCACAAAAATCCGAAGTGCCTCAGGCATTTCTCCATCAAACTCAATGCGGATAACCTGACCGCGGCGGCGGCGTTTCAACGCTGTTTCAAAAAGACGAACCAGATCTTCGGCTTCTTCTTCCACTTCAATATCGCTGTCGCGAATGATGCGGAAAGTGCCTGCGCCACGCACTTCATAACCGGGGAACAGGCGACCGATAAACAGGCTGACCGCATCTTCAATTGTGATGAAGCGGAAAGCATTCTGTTGTTCTGGCGGAAGCTGAATGAAGCGCTTCAAGGCGACCGGAATACGCAAGAGGGCTGTCATTGGATGGCCATCGAGACGGCGCGCGAGTTGCAACGCGATCGAAAAGCCAAGGTTTGGAATGAACGGGAACGGATGCGCCGGATCAATTGAAAGCGGTGTCAGAACCGGGAAAATCGTTTCCAGGAAGTGGCTTTCCAGCCATTCCTTTTCTGTGTTCGACAAAGCCGATGGACGCACGATCTCGATATTCTCTTTTTCAAGTTCTTCACGCAGCGTGCGCAAACACGCTTGCTGCCCCTCCTGCAAGCGACCGACCTCTTCCAGAACGAAATCAAGCTGCTCCTGTGGCGTGCGACCATCCGCACTGCGCAAGGCAACGCCTGCACGCACCTGCGCGGCAAGGCCCGCGATGCGCACCATGAAAAACTCATCAAGATTTGCCGCTGAGATCGACAGAAAACGCAAACGTTCCAGCAAGGGCTGGCGGATGTTGGCCGCTTCTTCCAGCACACGGCGATTGAACTGCAACCACGAAAACTCACGATTAACGAAGCGTTCAGGGCTTTGCATCAGCTCGGCTGTCTTGTCACTGTTCAAAGCTTCGTGAGCATTCTGAGCAATGACGGACTTCTGGCCCATGGAATGGCCATTTTCCAAAGGAGCTGGCAAATTATCGGTCTGAGTTGCCACAACGCTGTTTTCGTTCATTTTTCCTATCCCGGTTACTACCGGCATATCCCGGCGCGACGATAAGCCTATGGCTGTCATATGACAGTTTGATAGCAAACCGCTTGAAATGTCCCCAGAATTGATGAAAACGCTTTCAGAAACAAGCCGTACACGGTAAATGCTAAAAAAATAGCTATCCTGAATTGGGTATCGCGATCCACAAGCTCCGGAGCCTATCATGTCCGATCACATCATCCCGCACTTCCAGAACGACGCTGGTCACAATTCTATAGAAATCGGCGTGAAGGAATTCATGTGCGTCGGCGCAAACCCACCTTTTGATCATCCGCACGTCTTTCTGGACATGGGCGACGAAAGTGAAGTCGTCTGCCCATATTGCTCGACGCTGTACCGCTACAATGCACAGCTTCATGCTGACGAGACCGTGCCTGCCGGCTGTGTTTACGAAGCACCCGCAGACAAAGCTGCCTGAATATAGCAAGCGGCATGCGTGCCGCTGATATGATGAGCAGCTTGAGCAAACGCCACATATTGATTGCAGGGGCCGGAGTTGCCGGTCTGAGTGCCGCGCTGGAATGTGCGGCGCGGGGCTGGAGTGTTGAACTGTTTGAGAAAGCGCAAGCCTTGTCGGAAGTCGGCGCAGGCTTGCAGCTCGCCCCCAATGCGATGCGTCACCTTGAACGCCTTGGCGTTGCAGATCGCCTCTGCTCGCAAGCTGTTACGCCCCAAGCACTCTACCTTATGGATGGACGCAAGGCTCGCCCCCTGCTCGCAATGCAGTTGGGTGATGAGGCATTACAACGGTGGCACCATCCTTATGTTGTCTGCCATCGCGCTGATTTGCAATCAGCTCTGTTAAATGCCTGCACCGACCATCCAAATATTGAAATCAATCTCGGCTCGGAAATTATCGAACATAAGGCTGATAACAACGGCATCTCTGCAACAGTCAGACGTGGTGCAGCAGAGGAAAAAATCGCAGCCAGCTATCTGATCGCCTGTGACGGCGTCTGGTCTGCGCAACGCGCGAAGGCCGGATATAATAAAGCGCGTTTCAGCGGTCACATTGCCTGGCGCACAACACTTGCAACTGACGCGCTACCCGCAAGCTTTAAGGCAGCAGTCCCGGAACAAAAGGCTGTTTCTGCGTGGCTTGGCAACAAAGCGCACTTCATTGCCTATCCGGTAAAGGGCGGAGACTTCTTCAACTTTGTCGCCATTACGACTGGCGATAATCCCGGCGAAGTTTGGTCAAAGACGGGTGATGTTTCGCGGCTAAGATCAATTTACGCAGATTGGAGTGCACCGGTTCGTGATATTCTGGCTGCACAAACGCAATGGACTTATTGGCCACTTTTTGAAATGGCTGAAGCGCTGTTTGTCGGCCCAGACAGAACGATTTTCCTTGGCGATGCCTCACACGCTGTTACGCCCTTTGCTGCGCAGGGGGCTGCCATGGCAATTGAAGATGCGGCAGCACTTGCCGAGGCACTGGATGACCGGGAGCCACAATCAGCGCTAAAGCGGTTTGATTCTGTTCGAAAAGCGCGGATTGCTGCCGTTGGCAAACGCGGTCAGATGAATCGGTTTGCCTACCACGCAACAGGTATCTTTGCGCTCGGACGCAACATGCTTTTTGCCACGCGCAGCGCTGATGCCTTTCTCAAAGATCTGGACTGGCTTTATGGCTATGATGCCGTTCAGGCTGTGCGCGGTTGATTAAAAAGCAACGCAGAAGATCCTTTTACAAAGCCCAGTTTTTCATAAAAGGGCACCAGACAATCAGGGCAATAGAGTTCAAAGCTGCTCACCCCGCGTAGCTTCTCGTGGTTCAGTAGACGTTGAACAAGCATTTTCCCAAGCCCCTGCCCGCGTGTTTGCTCGGCCACGATGACATCAAAAATCATCGCCTTGAATGTGAAATCGGTCAAAACGCGTGCGAAACCAATGATTTCATCATTCTGATCACGACAAAACAATGTGAGATCGCAGTGTTTGAGCATCTTTATGACATCTTCAAACGAACGCGCTGCAGTCCACCACTCTTTCCTGTAAAAAGAATAAAACTCCCGATGCGCCTCGGGAGGCAGATATTCGCTCCAATGAAAGTCTGTCATCTTCACCTCATAAACCCCGGCATACCAAGGCAACCATAATCCCGATAACAAAACACCCGCCGTTATCAGCGGCGGGTGTTGTTATGAAACAATTCGTTTGGTCAGTGTAGAATCTGACTGAGGAACAGCTTGGTGCGTTCATGCTGCGGATTGTCGAAGAACTCGGCAGGTGAATTCTGCTCAACGATCTGGCCCTGATCCATGAAAATCACGCGGTTTGCAACCTGCCGCGCAAAGCCCATTTCATGCGTAACGCAAATCATGGTCATGCCTTCATCGGCAAGGCTCACCATTGTATCGAGCACTTCCTTGACCATTTCCGGATCAAGTGCAGAAGTCGGCTCATCGAACAGCATGACTTTCGGGTTCATACACAGTGCGCGGGCAATGGCCACACGCTGCTGCTGACCGCCCGAAAGCTGGCCCGGATATTTGTTGGCTTGTTCCGGAATCTTCACGCGCTGCAAATAATGCATGGCGATTTCTTCCGCCTGCTTCTTTGGCATTTTGCGAACCCAGATTGGTGCCAATGTGCAGTTTTCCAGAATGGTCAGATGCGGGAAGAGGTTGAAATGCTGGAAGACCATACCGACTTCACGGCGCACTTCGTCAATCTTCTTGAGATCATTGGTGAGCTCAATGCCATCGACAATGATCTGACCCTTCTGGTGCTCTTCCAGACGGTTGATGCAGCGGATCATGGTCGATTTGCCGGAACCCGAAGGACCGGCAACGACGATGCGTTCGCCACGCATCACTTTCAGATTGATGTCACGCAGCACGTGGAATTCACCATACCACTTGTGCATGTTCTTGATCTCGATCGCCACTTCAGTCTTTGAGACTTCCAGTTTTGAACGGTCAATTTCGACACCGAGCTCGGATTGCGGGAGGGCGCTTTGTGCACTCATTTTCATTATTCCCTTGATTCTTATCGTTTATGACCCGTGTCGAGCCTTCGTTCCATGAATATAGAGTATCGCGACATGGCGAAACAGAAAATCCAGAAAACGAAGCCCGCGAAGATCAAGCCGGTTGCAGGTGTCTGTGGAGAAACCCAGTTCGCATCGGAAAAGTTCTGACGCACAATACCAAGCAGATCAAACATGCCGATGATGTAGACAAGGCTGGTGTCTTTGAACAAGCCAATGAACGTGTTGACGATGCCCGGAATGACCAGCTTCAAAGCCTGCGGCAATATGATGAGGTTGGTCTTCTGCCAGTAGCTAAGACCAAGTGCATCCGCACCTTCATATTGCCCTCGCGGAATGGCCTGAAGCCCACCGCGCACCACTTCCGCCATATAGGCCGAAGCGAACAGCGCCACACCGATAAGCGCACGCAACAACTTGTCGAAAGTTACGCCCGGCGGCAGGAACAGAGGCAACATCACACTCGCCATGAAAAGCACGGTCACCAACGGCACGCCGCGAACCATTTCAATAAAGATGATGCAGAAGGTCTTGATGACCGGCAGCTTGGAGCGTCGTCCCAAAGCCAGCACCACACCCAATGGCAGCGACACGGCTATGCCCACGAAAGACAGTACCAGCGTCACCAACAGACCACCCCAGAGCGCCGTTTCCACATAAGGAAGGCCAAATGAGCCACCGACCATCAGGAAAAACGCAACCACCGGAAAAACCAGCAAGAATAAAATCGCATTAATGACCTTATGCGGTATTTTCGGGATCAGCAAAGGAACCAGCAGAACCACGAAAAAAACCGCAGTCAGGTTGACACGCCAGCGTTCCGAAACCGGATAACGCCCGTAGATAAACTGCTCGTGTTTCGCCTTCACAAAGGCCCAGCACGCACCAGACCAACCCTCCGGCTGTATACCACCCTGCGTGACAGTCAGGCAGGCTGTTCGGTCTGCACCAGTCCAGGCTGCATTAACAAACAGCCACTGAATCATGGGCGGCAGAAACCAGGCCACAACGGCCAGACCAAAAATTGTGAGTGCCGCATCAGCGGGCGTCGCGAAAAGATTGACCCGCAGCCAATGTGACAAGCCATGAACTGAGCGGGGCGGCTTTTCGCCTTCGACCAATTGCGAACGAACGTATTGGAGATTTGTGTTTTCCATGGTCATCTCTCCACCAGTGCCATTTTCGCATTGAACCAGTTCATCAGACCGGAAACGATCAAGCTGATGCTGAGATAAATCACCATCCAGATCGCGACGACTTCAACAGCCTGCCCCGTCTGATTGAGGATCGTGCCACCCACAGCCACAAGATCCGGATAACCGATCGCAATAGCGAGAGAGGAGTTTTTGATCAGATTGAGATACTGACTGGAGAGCGGTGGAATGATGATGCGCAGCGCCTGCGGCACGATGACCAACCGCATTGTTTGCCCCGGACGCAAGCCAACTGCATAGGCAGCTTCTGTCTGGCCTTTGTTTACACCGAGCACACCTGCGCGCACAGTTTCTGCAATGAAGGAAGCGGTATAGAACGACAAAGCCAGAAACAGTGCGAGAAATTCCGGCTTAACCTGCGCGCCGCCTGTCAGATTGAAGGTGCCAAGTTTCGGAAAATCAAACGAAACAGGAAATCCGGTCGCAATCAGCGCCAGTATCGGTAAACCGATGATCAAAGCCGCACAAACGCGTATTGTATGAAACGGTTTTCCTGTCGCCATCTGCCGATGCTTCGCCCAGCGCGCAACGATGAAAGAAGCGACAATTCCAAGCAACAATGCGGCTGGCAGCAGCCATGCGCCTTCACCCCATACGGGCGACGGCATGAAAAACCCACGATTGTTCAGATAGGTGCCGAGCGGCAGAGACAGACTTTCCCTTGCCTGTGGCAACACGGAAAGCACCCCGAAATACCAGAAAAAAATCACAAGCAGAGGCGGGATGTTTCGGAAAACCTCAACATAGACCATACAGATCTTGCGGATAAGCCAGTTGCGGGATAAACGCCCGACGCCGACAAGAAAACCGATGATTGACGCCAGAACAACGCCCAGGCCTGCCACATAAAGCGTATTCAGAAGGCCAACAAGAAAAGCTCTTCCATAGGTCGAATCGCTGGAATATGGAATCAGCGTCTGGCTGATATCGAACCCCGCACGGCCATTTAGAAAGCCGAAACCGGAAGCGATATTGGCGCGCTGGAGATTGGTGATTGTGTTGCCGACAATCCAATAGATTGCGCCAATCACCGCACCAAAAACAATGACCTGATAGAAGATGCCGCGAATTCGCGGATCGTACAGGAGCGAAATTTTGCCGCTATCCTCGCGACGTTCAGTTACAGAATAGGAAGCCATATGTTTCCTGTGCTTCTCGGCTGGCAGCATCGATGTCGAGCGAGAAAGGCTGACCGCGTTTGCGGAGCAATTCCTGAAATTGAGGCATCGAATGCCGAACCGTTCGGTCTTGTCATCCTCTGTTCAGGATCATCCCGAACTCGCGCACTGACAAGACGCGGTTGAATTCCAAAATGCAGATCGTCAACGTTTATATGCCCGCATGACGTGGGGACATTCACAAACGAACAAACTGCAAAGCCGACAAATCCGGCGGGTGCTCCTGCACCCGCCGACGATCAGTCTGAAGAGCAAGACCCGTTAGCGCACGGGAATGCCATATTGCAGGCCACCCTTGTTCCACTGGGCGTTAAGACCACGTGCAATCTTGAGTGGGCTGCCGGCACCGATATTGCGTTCGAATATCTCACCATAATTGCCAACACCCTTTACGATCTTCACCACCCAATCATTGTCGAGGCCAAGATCGGTGCCGATCTTCGTGTCTGCTTCCACACCAAGGAGACGCTTGATGTCCGGGTTGTCGGACTTCTTCATCTCTTCGACATTGGCTTGCGTAATGCCGTATTCCTCGGCATTGAGCAGCGCATTATGCGTCCAACGAACGACATCTGCCCACTTGGGGTCACCCTGACGAACAGTCAGGCCAAACGGCTCTTTGGAGATGATTTCCGGCAAGATGACATGATCATCCGGATTGGCGAGCGCCAGACGAACCCCATAAAGACTGGACTGGTCGGTCGTATAGGCGTCGCAACGGCCGGAATCGTAAGCAGCATTCGCTTCTTCGATCTTCTCAAAAACAACCGGGTTATATTCCATCTTGTTGGAACGGAAATAGTCGGCCATGTTCAGCTCGGTTGTCGTGCCGGCCTGAACGCAGATGGAAGCGCCGGAAAGCTGCAATGCGGAATTGATGCCCGACAGCTTCTTCGAATTGATCATGAAGCCCTGGCCGTCAAAATAATTGATGCCAGCAAAATCAAGGCCGAGCGCAGTGTCGCGGCTGATTGTCCAAGTCGTGTTACGGATCAGGACATCCACTTCACCCGACTGCAAAGCCGTGAAACGCTCCTTCGCGTTCAGCGGCGTGAACTTCACCTTGGTTGGATCACCGAAAATCGCAGAAGCCACAGCACGGCAATAGTCCACATCGAAGCCAGACCACTCGCCCTTATCATTGGGCGAGGCAAAGCCAAGCAGGCCCGTGTTCACACCGCATTGCAGAAAACCTTTGTTCTTCACATCGGAAAGCGTATCTGCCGACGCCCCTGAAGCAGCAGCAAACAACGCCGCTAAACCCACTACCCCTGTCAAAACAGTTTTTTTCATCTGGCCTGCAACCTTTATGTTCCCGGGAGATCGTGAGGCCAAACAGCCCAACGTCTCTGTTGCTTATTTTCCGCAAAATTCAAGAGAGTCCTTTATAGAGACCTCCCCAATCCCTTGCATCATGCAGGCAACCCTTGCCCGGAGTCGTTATCGACTCTCATTTTGTTTGGGCTCAGTGAAGCCTGCCACCTTCACCACTCTATCGAAGGCGATATTTTGGTTTTGGTCAAGCTATTAACGCGAGAGAAAAAAACCATTCTTCAAAAAAATGACCGCGTGACATAGCAATTTTTACATGCTTTCCCGGTTTTTGTGTATTTACTCCCAACTTATCGGAGTAACTTTACGGTAAAAAAATTAGTCAATACAAACATATGTTTAGATGAAATGCCGCATGAAATTAAACGTGAAAAACGTTGCTGTTCCGTCAAAATCAGACTTTTGGCATCATGCTATCATTATCAACTGAAAAAATAATATTTCGCGTGGCCATGAAGCGAGCAACCCACCATGTCGCAATAAAGCCAATTGCAAACCCAGCAACGACATCTGTCGGATAATGCGCCCCAGCCGCGAGCCTGCTGATGACAAACAAGAGGCACACAGGTGCAGTCAGAGAGCGCCAGCGCGGCAGAAAAATCCACAAGGAGACGAGCATTATGCCCGCCATCATGGAGTGGCCTGACGGAAAGCTTTCATAAGAATGCTCGCCGCGAAACGGGGCAAAATAGGCAGAACCAAGCTCATCAAGCAGAAGCGGCCTTGCCCTCCCAATGGCAAGCTTTCCGATCTCGGTGGGAATGCTGCCGACAACGATAGAAGCCAGAACAAGCGTCGCCCATCCATGCAAACGAACGAGCAATTGTTGGCAAACAAGACGAATTCCCGGTGAAAGCAGCAATGCCGTTATCAGCCAGACAAGAATAGCAATACCAAGCCACACAACTGTGCGAATCAAATCAGTTATGGCGCGCAGCAGCTCCATGACAATAAAATCACTATGCATTGCAGCGCGAACGATCTGCGCGTCCCATAGATGCAGGACCAGCAGCACGAAAGGCAAAAGCACGATAATTGCCGTCATTTCCATCGTCCAGCTGGACGGTGCACCGGCATAAGCCGGCCGTACTAATGCTCTTAAGAGTTCCAACGCGGCACGAAATGGATAAAGGATCGTGCTCGTGGCTTTGCTCTCATTCATGTCGGGGATACTCTTTCCTTAGCGCGCTTTTCGCTCTGATTGCATCAGATCGGCGCTCTAACTCTTCATTTTAACGCATCTTTGTCCGAAAACCGTTTCACACTTTTCGGGATGCGCTCTAAAAGCGGATACAGATACCTTCTCTGCGGCAACCGCAAACAAGAATCGATTGATCAGCATGCAACATGGCCTGGAGGCAATTTCGTGACTAACAAGCAGAACAAGACAGAAAAGCTGGGCATAAACACACGCTTGGCCCACAACGGCTATGATCCGAAGGACTATCATGGCTTCGTCAATCCACCTGTTGTGCGGGCTTCCACGGTGCTGTTTCCAGATGCTCAGACCATGGCAACCAGCAATCAAAAATACACCTATGGCACACGAGGAACGCCAACGAGCGAAGCCTTGTGTAAGGCTATTGATGCACTTGAAGGTTCTGCCGGCACGGTCTGTGTTCCATCAGGTCTGGCAGCAGTTACGGTGCCACTTCTCGCCTTTCTGTCGCCGGGTGACCATGCGTTGCTCGTCGATTCCATCTACAATCCAACCCGCCACTTTGCCGATACGATTCTCAAGCGCATGGGCATAGAGGTTGAATATTATGATCCTGAGATCGGCAGTGAGATCGCAACCCTTATGCGTGCCAACACCAAGGTCGTGTTTACGGAATCCCCTGCATCCAACACATTCGAAGTGCAGGACATTCCGGCGATCGTGGACGCCGCCCACAAAGCGGGTGCCATTGTTATGTTGGACAACACATGGGCGACACCGCTCTATTTCAAGCCGCTTGATTTTGGCGTGGATATTAGCATTCAAGCCTCAACAAAGTATCCTTCCGGTCATGCCGATATTCTGTTCGGCACGATTTCTGCCAACGAAAAATGCTGGCCGCAATTGCTTGAAACCCATGGCACACTTGGGCTGTGTGCAGCACCGGACGACACCTATCAAGTCCTGCGTGGTTTGCGCACCATGGGCGTGAGACTGGAACATCATCGTAAAAGTGCACTTGAAATTGCCCATTGGCTCGAAAGCCATCCGGCTGTTGAGCGTGTATTGCATCCCGCACTCGAAAGCCATCCCGGTCATGCGCTGTTCAAGCGGGATTTCAAAGGCTCATCCGGGGTATTTGCCTTTGTTCTTAAACGCGGAGAGCGAAAAGAAGCACATGCGTTTCTCAATGCACTTGAGATTTTCGGCCTCGGTTACTCATGGGGTGGGTATGAAAGCCTTGCAAACGAGGTCGGACTGAAAGACCGCATGCTCGCCACGTCCACATATCCCGGTCCGGTTATTCGTTTGCAAATCGGTCTGGAAGATGTGCCTGACCTGATCGCCGATCTCGAAAAAGGCTTTGCTGCGATCTGATCGCGCTTCAACAATCAGAGTGGTTCTATCAATACGCTGCTGAGCAGAGCCACTTTGACGCCCACATTACTTGCCATTTATATACAACATTAGGCATATTTAAATATTAGAAATTAAAGAAAATAGACCGCTCGCTTACTTCCAAATTGAGCTGGAATATTTATACTTGAGACGGTGGGAAACAAAAATCGGCTTGAACCTGTGTCATCGTGGAATTTAAGTAAAAAATCGCTCTGCATCGTCTCGCAAAGCCTGCTTGCCCTTCTTTTTATCATTGTTGCAGCCCTACCCTCGAATGCGCAGGATGCGCCATTGCGGCAGGTGAAGGTTGGCGTTTATGTCAGCGAACCATTCGTCAACAAACAGGGCGAGACATTCAATGGAATGGCGATAGACCTCTGGAACGACATCGGCGCGCGTTTGGGGCTTCTTTCACGGTTTATCGAATATCCCAACTATTCCGCGCTCGTGGAGGCCGTATCCAAAAATGAGGTCGACGCGGCTGTCACCAATCTCACCATCACAGAAAAACGCGCGGAAGTGGTTGATTTTACGCATCCATGGTTTGACGCCGGTCTGCGTATCATGGTGCACACGCAAGCTGGCAATGGCTGGGAAGACCTGATCAGCGATCTTGAAGATGCCGGTCACCTGGCAACCTATGCATGGATTGGGATTGTCATCCTGATTGCCACGATTCTGCTGACGATCTTTGATCGCAAATTCGATCAGAATTTCCCACGCCGTTGGATGGAAGGTCTGGCCGAAAGCTTTTATCATGTGGTTTCGCTTGCCACATCCGGCAAAAGCACGCGCAAAAATCTCTTTGGCTGGGCGGGTCGAATATGGCAGGCTTTCTGGCTGATCTTTGGCATCGCCCTCGTTGCCTATGTAACATCGTCCGTCACAAGCGTCATGACTGTTGCCCATATATCCAATAATATCAATAGTCTGTCTGATTTGCAGAATAAGACTGTCGGCGTACGGACGGGAAGCATTGCACAGCAGCTTTTGCAAGCCCGCTCTATATCGACTGTAACTTTCGATCATCTTCCAGAGGCTGTCGCGGCACTCACCAATGATGAAATTTCAGCAATTGTCGCCGATAGCCCGGTGCTGGAATATTATACCCACAGACATGCAGGCGAACCGGTAGAAATCGTTGGAAACATATTCAGCCCTGATAAATACGGTTTTGCTTTCCCGCGTCACAGTGATCTCGTAAAACCAGCTTCAATCGCGATCATCAGCTTGCAGGAGAATGAAGAACTGACGGCTTTGAAAAACAAATATTTCGGGCCACAGGAATAGTTACGACTTCACCATTTGATGTGTGTTTTCGGCTTTCCAAAAAATGATTATGATTCTTTAGCCGATGCTGTAGAACACCGTCGAGTGCATAAAACTTATCGGCGAGAGACAAACTCTGATAAGTTTTATGCGTTGCGTAAAAAGCCTTAGAGCGCCGACCTGATTCATGGAGATCAAGATGCGCTCGTGAATTCAGGTGCACAATGCACCAAAGGAAAATGCCATGATGAACTGGATATTCGTGTTGCAGGGTGTCATCGCCGTTGGGCTGGCAGGCTTCGCCATTGCCGTCATTCTGCGTCACCGCCGCCGCTAACCCATTTCCTGTTTTGATTGAATTGCTGGAAATGCTGTCTCCATTGGTTTTCACGCATTGTCCTGCGCAAAACCGCTGCGCACTTTTGCTGGAAATGCCTTAGCTATTTATTTTACGCATTGTCCTGCGCAAAACCGCTGCGCACTTTTGCTGGAAATGCTCTAAATCACCGGCAATATAACTGCCAACGGGAACCTCTTGCACATCTTCATCGTTTATTAACCAATAGAGTTGTTCAGGGAACCCTCCGATGAGACCTTCTTTCAAAGCAGTACTCTTGGTTTTAGGCGTCTTTTCCGCGAGCGCTGCACAGGCAGCAAATGCTATTGTAACAACCAATCTGAATGTTCGCACTGGACCGGGCACGGGATATGCCGCTCTTGGCAGTATTCCGAGCCGGTCCCCTGTCACTGTTCAGGCGTGCACTTCCGGCTATGGCTGGTGCCAGATCAATTATGGCGGATTATCTGGCTGGGCATCCTCACGTTATCTCGCCATGCGCGAAGGTTCGAGTGGCGGTTACTCAAATAATTTTGACAATACAGCAGCGCTCATCGGTATACCGTTGATTGCCGGTGCCGCCCTTGGTGCAGCGCTTAATGATCGCAATGACCGGTGGGACAATCGTCGTTATGAGCGACGAAACTGGAACCGCGGTCGTTGGGACCGCCGCAACGACTGGGATCGGGGACGCAACTGGGATCGACCTTATAGGGGCGACCAACGTTTTCGGTTGAGATCCAGCGATAGAGGCGATGGCCCGCGAGGACAATAGACTTAATTTTGCTGAATACAAAACGCCGCAATGTATGCGGCGTTTTTTTATTGTAGAAGCATCAGATGTGGCGACCGAAACCATTCTTTTTAGAACATAGTCCGACCGGAGCGAAGCGAAGATCGATAAGATTATGCTTGAAAAAGAAAACCTTAGAGCACTGATCCCATTCATTCAGATCACTGCTCTCAATGGAAATCCAAAGCTGCAACCAAGAAGAAGAGTAGGCTCACCTACCGTTCACGAACCGACAGTTGTCATAATCCATGGCACTGCGGCAACTCATAATCGGGATAAAATTATGTCTGATGAAATCGTACGCGACAGCAACGGCACGCAACTCAACGATGGCGATTCTGTTACCCTGATCAAGGATCTGAAGGTAAAAGGTACATCCACCACCCTCAAGCGCGGAACACTCGTGAAGAATATTCGCCTCACGGGCAACCCCGACGAGGTTGATTGCAGCACCAAACAGGTCAAAGGACTTGTTCTGCGCACCGAGTTTTTACGCAAGGCGTAAACGCGCCGCCTGCCTCGTTATAAGTGTTGAAACTGTAGCGCGCTACGATGCATTCTTGCGCGCTACACACGTTAAAACTCGGATAAAAATGACGGCAGCCAATAATTTTAATGGAAATTTTGACTTAATCTGATCTATTCTTCCTTCAGGGAGAAGGTCGCCTTTCCGTAATAAAGGCGAAGAAATATTCAGCATACTAATTTGAACTTTATCGCGTTTTTTGCGAGAAATTGAAGATACCCGTGGGATATTTTCCTCTGCTTCGGGTCGAATTTCGTGCCTCATTATAAAACACCGCGTCCGAGACATGAGGATAAGGTGCGGCGTTTAGAAGCACTCAAAAATAGAGTTTTGATAATTAGCAGTATATAATATCCAATAAGCATAATTATAAAACAGCTTTTCATGCGTCCGATGTCAGGCAACCAGAGCTTTGTAAAGTAAAGCTCTGTGATTACGGACTAGAAAAGGAGGGGGACTAGTCGTGGTAAACGATCTGGTAGTTGATCTTTCACGCATTCAATTTGCGGCAACAGCCTTATATCACTTTCTTTTTGTGCCACTGACATTGGGCCTGACTATTCTGGTCGCCATTATGGAGACGGTTTATGTCACAACAGGGCGTGAAGTTTATCGCCGTATGACACAGTTCTGGGCAAAACTGCTTCTGATCAATTTTGCACTCGGCGTGGCAACGGGTCTTACGATGGAATTCCAGTTCGGCATGAACTGGTCATTCTATTCCAGCTTTGTGGGCGATGCGTTTGGTACTGCATTGGCCATTGAAGGGCTGATGGCATTTTTTATGGAATCGACGTTCCTTGGACTGATGGTGTTTGGTTGGGATCGTCTGACCAAAATGCAGCACCTGGTTGTCACCTATCTGGTAGCGCTTGGCTCAAACCTTTCTGCTTTGTGGATTCTTGTCGCCAACAGCTTCATGCAGAGCCCCAAAGGGGCGGACTTCAATCCTGTCACCATGCGTATGGAGCTCAGTAGCTTCTTCGATATGTTCTTCAACCCGGATGCGCAGGCGAAGTTTGTGCATACCGTCCTTGCCGGATATGTCACCGCTGCAATTTTCGTTTGTGGCATCAGCGCTTTTTACATGTTGCGCAACCGCCATATGGATATTGCCAAGCGTTCGTTCCGCATTGCCGCGTTGTTTGGCGTGCTTGGAACCGGTGGTGTGCTGACGCTTGGCGATGCGCTGGGTTTTGTCGGCGCCCATGCGCAACCCACCAAGCTTGTCGCGATGGAAGCGCTCTGGGAAACCGAAGAAGCGCCGATGGCTTTTAATGCCATCGCAATTCCCTCACAAAGCGAACAACGCAATCTGTTTGCCGTTAAAATCCCGGCAATGCTTTCCATCCTCGTGACGCACTCGCTGGAAGGAACCGTACCGGCTGCGGATGTGCTGGAAGCGCGTGCCAAAAAACGCATTCTGAACGGTATCCCCGCAATCGAGGCCATGCAGATTTTGAGCGCAAATCCGACGGATGCGGCAGCCCTTGCCAAGTTCGATCTGCATAAGGATGATCTCGGCTACGGCTTTCTCGTTCAGCGTTATGCACCTGACGGCGACATCACACGCATAACGGATGCCGATATCGACAGAGCAGCAAAAGACACGATACCTGAAGTCTGGATCATCTTCTGGTCGTTCCGCATTATGGTAGGGCTTGGCCTGCTGATGCTCGGTTATTTCGTCCTATCCTTCATTCTCACGCTGACCAATTCCGTCCATCATTATCGCTGGTTCCTGCGCGCTTCGGTGTGGATGATCCCAGTGCCATTTATTGCCTGTGAAATGGGCTGGCTGGTTGCGGAAGTCGGGCGACAACCCTGGACGGTCTATGAGGTGCTGCCGACATGGCTGTCAGCATCAACCCATACGGTCGGCTATATGATCGTGTCACTGGCAGGCTTCATCCTGCTCTACACAATCTTCGCCATCGTCGAATTGTTCCTCATGCTTCATTTCATCCGCAAAGGCCCGGATGGGCCGGAAGAAGCAAGCCCTGCAACCTCATCAGCTCCGGCTGTGGCTTATTAAGAAGGAGGTTCTGCCGTGGATATTTATTTCGCGCTTCAACTGATCTGGTGGGCTCTTCTCGGCGTGCTGCTCATGGGGCTTGCCATCATGGTCGGTATGGACATGGGTGTGGGTACGGTGCTGCGTTATGTCGGACGCAGTGACACCGATCGCCGCGTGGCCCTAAACATCATCGGCCCTCACTGGGATGGAAATCAGGTCTGGTTTATCCTTGGTGGTGGCGCCATCTTTGCCGCTTGGCCACTGGTTTATGCCACAGCCTTCTCCGGCTTTTACATCGTCATGCTGGTTCTGCTCTGGAGCATGATCGTCCGGCCGCTTGGATTTGAGTATCGAAGCAAATTGCCATCGCCACGCTGGAGAAATGCCTGGGACTGGTGCCTTTTCATTTCCGGGTTTGTGCCCATGCTGGTGTTTGGTGCCGCTATCGGCAACGTCATTCAGGGCGTGCCCTTCAATTTCGACTGGCGGATGACGTCCTATTACACCGGCAGCTTCATCGAACTGTTCAATCCGTTCGCAATTCTTTGCGGGCTTCTATCCGTGTCGCTGTCCATTTACATGGGCGGAGCGATGCTCATGAGTGGCGGGCTTGGCGAACTTGCGCAACGCGCACGCAAAGCGGCGTTGCTCGGTGGCGTTCTGGCGATTGTTCTGTTCAGTATCGGCGGTTTGTGGGTTTCGGGCATGGATGGATATCACATCGTTCAAGGCCCAAATCCGGGCGTGCCGCAAACACCGCTTCATCAGGTGGTCGAGCGTATACCGGGTGCGCTTTTGTCCAATTTCCATAGCTACGCCATTTTATGGGGCATCCCTGCCCTTGCCTATTTTGGCATTGTTTTTGGACTTCTGGCGATTGCCGCACGCCGCGCTGTGCTCGGATGGTGGCTTGGCGCAATTGCATGGATTGGCGTCATCGCCACCGCAGGCGTTGCCATGTTCCCGTTCCTGATGCCTTCAAGCACTCAGCCGTCCCACAGTCTGACCGTGTGGAATTCCGGCTCAAGCCAGCTGACACTGATGTGGATGCTTGGCTTCACCGTTATCTTCATGCCGCTGATCGTTATGTATACGAGCTGGGCCTTCTGGGTTATGCGCGGCAAGGTGGATTCCGAGCAGGTCAAGGCCTCTCACCACGCATTTTAAGGAGACCATGATGAGCGTATTCTGGCGTTTTGTGCTGGCAATGATCATCGCGGTCATAGCCATTCTTGTTGGCATTATTCTGGGTGATTACGGACCTTGGTATTTGTCGTGGCTTCTTGGCACAGGATTTATGATCCTTGTCGCAGCACTCGGCGGCGTTTTGTTCGAAGAACAGGAGGATGGCGCACGCAAAGAGTCCGACGGATCTGAAAAAAAGAAGTCAACAACGACCCCGAGACAACTCGAATACTAGTGGTCTGTATGCCCACCGGCGGGAACTGTTTCACGAAAGCTCTTCCGGGCAACCCGCTGGCGTCCGGAACCTTGTGCTGAGGAGATTACGCATGGCTTCAGGCATTTCGCGTCGCGATTTTATCAAATTTGGCAGTGTTGCTGGCATAACCGTCATGCTTGGACGCATTCCTGTTGCAAACGCACTGGAAGTCCATTCGGGACCGACATCGACGGATTGGATCGGCAAGGATGGCAAGGCGCGCTTCCGGTGGGATGGCGTGCGCAAGGTGACAGGGCAGAAGAATTTTGCACGGGACTATCGTGCACGCAACATTCCCGGATGGCCGAAACAGCAAAGCCATGCTTTCATGCTCAAGGCGACCAAAGCAGATCGTAGTTTTGAAGGCGTTGACCTTTCCGTCCTTGGTGCTAATCTGCAACCAGACAAGCTTCTCCTGCAGGAAGATCTGGCCCGCGACGGGCTGAATATCCCGCAGGATACCAATATGGGCAAAGGCTTTTACGGCTACAATATTCTGGTGCCCAAAGGTGAGACACCACCCATTCTGGGGCATCCCGTTGCTATCCTGATTTATAAGGATTTTGATCGCTTCGATGCTGCAAAGCGGCTTTTGCGCTTTGAAGACCGTGCAGTTGTTTACGGCGAAGAAACCGGCCCCAGACCACCAGCCAATTACGGTGCCGGTCGCTATGTGCGTATTGGCGGCGACACACCTTATAACGCGTCAAAGTTTTCGCCATTTCAGGATGCTGGAATCAAGGGTGGATTTGACGGAAATACGCCTGTCTGGCCGCCTTATGCGCCCGAAAAAGCGGTCGCCGTTCCGCCTGTCATTCGCAAAGACAGAGGCGGCGGTTTCATTGAAGCGCTGCAACGCGCAGATGAAAAGCCGGATACACAGGGTATTGCCATGGACTATGCCCGCGCAATTTCCGATGAAATTGATGCCGCGCGCAACAATCCCGACAAGTTTGTGCTGGAGCGGCATGGTTTTTCGCAATCCATCGATCCATGCGCGATGGAACCGGACAATTGCAATGCGTGGTATGATGCATCCACCAAAACCATGCATGTGATGACCGCAACGCAATCGCCGACCGGCATTGTGAATGCCGTTGCGATGCTTGCCAAAAACAACAAGCTTTTTCCGGTCGAAAACATCGTTCTTCTGACCGGATCAACCGTCGGCTACGGATCGAAAGATTATTCCGTATTTCCGTTCTATGCGATGGCAGCGTGTTTTTATGGTGATGGCCGTGCCGTCCGCATGGCCAATGATCGTTATGAACAGTTCCAGATGGGCATGAAGCGCCATGCCGTCGAGATGGATGTCTCCATCCTTGCAGACCGCAAGACGGGCAAGTTTGAGGTGCTCAAAGGCTTTTATAGCTGCAACGGCGGTGGTCGTGAAAATCTGTCTGTTGCGGTTTCACATGTGGCAGCGCGTGGCGCACAATCGATCTACTATTTTCCTAAATCCGATTTGACGGCGCTGGCCATGGCGACACCCGCCGTTGAGGCCGGTTCCATGCGCGGATTTGGTTCGCTGCAATCCATGGCCGTGACGGAACTGATGGTCGATGAAATTGCAAATGAGCTCAAAATCGATCCGATTGAGCTGCGCCGTCGCAATGCAATTCTGGAAGGCTATCCCAATACGCAGGGTGGCATTATCGCCGGCGACCCGCGCAATGTTGAAATGCTTGATCTGGCAGCAAAACACCCGCTCTGGCAAAACCGCGAGAAAGCCAAGGCGGAATTTGAAACAGCAAACCCCGGCAAACTTTATGGCGTGGGCTTTTCGCAGGTACAGCAGGTTTATGGTTCCAGTGGCGTTCCAACCGCTTTGGTGCTTGAATTTGATGCGGATGGTCAATTGACCATGCGTCATTGCGTGCAGGAAATCGGAACCGGCGGCACCACAGCGCAGCAGGTGATGATCTGGCAGGCATTGGGCAAGGCGCCTGATATTGTCGATTTCGGCGTGACCGAGTTTGAGCAACTGCCCCTATACACCAGTTATGCCGATCAGAAAAAACAGGACGAGCTCGCCAAGAGTGATCCGTACTGGACGCCTGCGCTGATCCCCGACATGAGCTCTTCCAGCGGGGTTTATTATATTGGTTTTGGAACGCGCCAGGCTGGACGTTTCCTGCTCGAAAACAGCCTGTGGCCTGCCGCAAAGGCGCTCTGGAGCGAAGGGGTTGGCGGTGGTCCGCTTCAAAGCCTCAATGTGGAGCTGTCGGATATTCGTGTCGGGCCCGATGGTATCGGTGGCGGCGGTATGAAGCCGATCCCGTTTGAGCGACTGGCAAAAAAAGCCCACGAAATGGGGCTGATCACCGGTGTGGCTGTTCATGCCTATAGTAGCTGGCAATGGTCGAGGGCTGAATTCGACATTCCAACGGTTGGCAACAGAACGCTGCCGCTTGATGCTATTGCCGTGCGCTATGGCGATGGTGCGTCTGAGGAACTCAAAAGCCGAATGACCACAGCAGGTTATGAGTTTATCAAACGAAAGATCGCCTATTACCCGCCCACAAAACGTGCGGGTGCGGATCCCACAACTGTGACCCCAGCAGCCTGCCTTGTTGAACTCAATGTCAATGCCTTTACCGGCCAGGTGCAGGTCATGCGCCATCATATGATGATGGCACCAGGCACGATGATTGTGCCGGAACTGGTATCGGGCCAGATACAAGGCGGCACCGCGATGGGGCTGGGGCATGCATTGATGGAAGAAATGCCGCTCTATGATGATGGTCCCGGCAATGGCACATGGAACTTCAATCGCTACACGCTCCCCCGCGCCAAAGATGTGGCAGTCTGGAACCAGACCACGGATTATCTTCCACCACTGTCAGAGACATCGCCCCCCAAGGGCATGGCTGAACTGGGCATGATCCCGATTTTGCCGGCAACCAGCAATGCGATTACCCATGCCACCGGAAAGCGGTTCTATGAATTCCCGATCACACCGGAAAAGATAAAGAGGGCCTTGTCATGAGCATCGAAAAACGTCCGTTGTCGCTGACTATCAATGGCAAGCCAATCGGCCCGGTTGAGGTTCCGGTTGGCATGCCAATGATTGATTTTCTGCATGAATATCTGGATTTGACCGGAACGCATTTTGGTTGCGGTCAAGGTATTTGCCATGCTTGCACTGTCATGGAATTGCAGCCTGACGGTAGCAAAACAGAAAGCCGTACCTGCATTTACGATGCTCATTTCTTCAACGAGAAATCGATCATCACAATCGAAGGTCAGGCCGAAACGGATGCCGATGGCAAGGTTTTGAAGCTGACACCCATTCAGCAGGCTTTCATTGACCACTTCTCTTTCCAGTGCGGATATTGCACGCCGGGCTTTGTGGCGGGAGCGACTGTTTTCATTGATCAACTCAAGCGCCAGCCTGTCCGGCGCGAAGATCTTGAAGGCGCCATAGAAGAAGCGCTGGACGTCCATATCTGCCGCTGCACAGGCTATGTGCGTTATTATGAAGCCATCCGCGATGTGGCGCTTGCCACACCCGGTTGCGTGATCGGATAGGAGTTCCAACGATGAAAAGCCATAGATTGCGTAATTCGATCTTAGCCATCATCGTGTTGGGCGCAGTGGTTGCGCTTGCCATTCTGTTTGGCCTTTTCCGCATGTCGAGCGTTGCTCCACAGGCAGAGCAAGCGATGTCACCGGAGCAGATGAAAGATCTGATCCCGCGGGGACGCGAACTTGCACTGGCTGGCGATTGCTTTGGCTGCCACTCTTTGCCCGAAGGGCCAATGGCGGCAGGTGGTGTGGCAATCGGCACACCATTTGGCACTGTTTATTCCACGAATATCACCCCGGATAAGCAGTATGGTATCGGCAATTACACACGTGCGGACTTTCATCGCGCGCTGCGCGATGGAATAGCGGTGGGTAAGGGCAATCTGTATCCGGCAATGCCCTTTGTCGATACACATATCACCACGCCTGACGATCTGGATGCGCTCTATGCTTATATGATGAGCATCCCTGCCATGCCGGTGGCCAACAAGGAAAACACCGGCGTATTCGTGCTGCCAGTGCGCCCGTTTATGAACTTCTGGACGTTGCTGAACTTCCCGGATCGCAAAGCACCGCATAATGAACAGCGTTCGGCAGAATGGACCCGTGGCGCTTATCTTGTCGAGGGTCTTGCCCATTGCGGTGCCTGCCATACGCCACGCAATATCATGATGGGCAGCGACTTTTCCCGCGCTCTGCAAGGTGGGGAAGTTGATGGTATGGCTGTCCCTGATATAACCACTGCTGCTCTGGCCAAACATGGCTTTGATGTCGAGACACTGAGCCAGTATCTGCAAACCGGCATCGCCCCTCAGGGCACTTCGTTTGCCGGCATGAACACCGTGACGCATTTTTCTACAAGCGTTATGGAAGCCGACGACGTCAGGGCGATTGCAACCTATCTGTTGACCGATGAACAGGGCAAGATCGCCAAAGCCTCTGCACCGCCTGCGCCCTTACCGGAAGCCGCGGCCCCTGCCCCCGGAAGTGTTATGGATACAGGCAGACTTGCCTACATATCGGCCTGCTCCGGCTGCCATGGTGTAAACGGCGAAGGCATCCCGAATGTGGCGCCCTCTATGAAGGGCAATGCAACGCTTGCGATGGATAATCCACAGACCCTGATCAATGTTGTGGTCAACGGCATTCCAACGCAGACTTTCACCAATGGTCAGCGCATGTATGCCATGCCGCCTTTTGCACATCGTATGGATGACCCAGAGATTGCGGCACTCATAAGCTGGATCAGAGCTGAATGGGGTGGGCAAAGCACACCCGTTACTACGCAAGCGGTGATGGCGCAGGAAAGCGCAGTCGATTAAGAAGAGGCGGGTCTGGAAAAACAGATCCGCCGCTATAAGAAATTTCTACAAAAATACATGGCCAAACCCAAAGACTGTAAGCTGTTTTGTAATGCTATCGGATCACGCCGGAGGGCATAATGGATTCACATATTTCACGTCGTAATTTTATCAAGCTGGGAACAATTGCCGGCATTGCTGTGATGATTGGACGCCTGCCCGCAGCACATGCAGAAGAGGTACAATCCGGCCCAAGCGCGTCTGACTGGCTGGGCCAGGATGGAAAGGCACGCTACCGCTGGGATGCCATTCGTAAGGTAACGGGTGACAAGACCTTCTCACGCGATTATCGCGCCCGCGATCTCGAAGGCTGGCCAAAAAATCAGGCGCATGCCTTTTTTATCAAGGCGACTAAAGCCGATCGCGCATTTGAGACGGTGGATCTCTCGGTTCTGGGTCCCGATTTACAACCTGATCGCCTGATCCTGCATGAAGACCTTGAACGCGACGGCATTCTGGCCCCGCAACCCGAAGGGCTGGATGAAGGCTTTTATGGAAAGTATTTTCTTTTGCCCAAGGGCGAGACCGCGCCCTTACTCGGACAGCCGGTTGCCCTGCTCATTTACCGCGATTTTGATCGCTTTGATGCTGCCAAACGCCGTTTGCGCTTTGAAACGAGCGTGGTGAAATATGGTGCTGAAACAGGACCAAAGCCACCAGCCAATTACGGCGCGGCCCGTTATGTGCGCATCGGCGGGGATACGCCGTCAGCCTCATCTGTTTTTTCGCCGATTCAGGATTCGGTGATCTGGGGCGGCTTTGACGGCAACACGCCAACATGGCCATCAGAAAGCGCAACGGGCGTTTTCGTCCCCACTTCGGTGACCACCAAACATCGCGGCGGTGGTGGCGTGCGTGACCCGCTTGCTGTCGCGCGTGAAAACTATGAACCAATGCAGCGCGGCATGAATGCGGCTGCCGACATCGAAAAAGCCATTGATGCTGCACGCAAGGACGACAGCAAATTTGTGTTGGAGCGGCACGGCTTTTCGCAGTCCATTGATCCGAGTGCCATGGAGCCTGATAACGGCAACGCCTGGTATGACGCCAGCACCCGGTCGCTTCATTTGATTGTCGCCGCACAGTCACCTTTTGAAGTGGCACGGGTAGCGGCATTGATCGTCAAGGACAACAAGCAGTTTCCCGTGGAAACGATTAAGCTTTTGACGGGAACAACAGTCGGGTATGGCTCAAAAGATCATTCGATCTTCCCCTTCTATTCTCTCGTCGCGTGTTTATATGGCGGTGGTTTGCCCGTGCGGTTGGCCAATGATCGTTACGAACAGTTTCAGCTGGGGATGAAACGCCATTCGATCGAAATGGATGTAACAATCGTTGCTGATCGCAAAAGCGGAAAGTTTGAAATCCTGAAAGGATTTTACAATTGCAACGGTGGCGGGCGGGCCAATTTCTCATTCTCAGTCGCACAGGTTGCTGCCACCGCCGCACAATCTATCTATTATTTCCCGCAATCGGACCTCACAGCCATAGCGCTGGCGACACCAGCCGTCGAAGCCGGTTCCATGCGCGGCTATGGCACCATTCAGGTCATGAGCATCACCGAATTGATGGTGGATGAAATTGCGGATGAATTGGGTATCGATCCCGTGGAATTGCGCCGCCGCAATGCCATGCATGCCGGTGATGAAAACACCCAGGGCGCACAACCGCTCGGCGATTTGCGCAATGTGGAAATGCTTGATCGTGCTGCAAACCACCCTCTGTGGCTTAACCGGGAAAAAGCCAGAGCCGAGTATAATTCAGCCCATCCCGGCCGACTTTACGGGGTTGGGTTTGCGCAGGTGCAAAAAGATTATGGCTCCGGTGCAGACACAAGTGCCTTAGCCCTCGAATTTGACGCAAATGGTCAATTGACAATGCGCCATTGTGTGCAGGAAATCGGCACTGGTGCCACGACTGCACAGCAGGTTATGGTCAGAAAAATGTTGGGCAAGGTGCCTGATGTCGTCGAATTTGGCGTGACTGAATTCGCTGAGCTGCCCATGGTCAGCAATTTCTCGCCCTACACAACCACCCAGCCCCAACAGGATGAGCTTGAGAAGGACCCATTTTGGGTGCCGTTCACACTTCCGGCGATGAGTGCCTCCAACAGCGCTTATTTCCTTGGTTTTGGCACACAGCAAGCTGCACGATTCCTGTTTGAAAATACGCTCTGGCCTGCTGCCCGCGCGATCTGGAGCGAAGGCGTTTCAGGTGGGCAGATAGCGAGCGGTGTGATGACACTCGGCGATCTTCGTGTTGTGGAGGGCGGCATTGGCGGCAGCGGCATGGAAACACTGTCGTTTGAACGCCTTGCCAAAAAGGCGCATGAAATGGGGCTGATTACCGGTGTGGCGCTTCATTGTTTCAGCCGATGGGAATGGGCCACTGCCGCATTTGATATACCCGGCACAGGAATTCGGGAATTGCCTGTCGACCTTCTCGCCTTGCGTTATGGCGATGGCGCTTCCGACGATCTCAAAAGCCGCATGACGACCGGAGGCTATGATTTCCTCAAACGCCGCAGCGTCAACTATCCGCCTGTTCAGCGCAACAATGCCGGTGTCACAACCTATACGCCTGCGGCCTGTCTTGTGGAATTGAACGTCAATAGCTTTACCGGTGAAGTGGAGATTATGCGGCATCACAGCCTGCTTGATCCCGGAAGCATTATCGTTCCACAACTGGTTTCAGGCCAGCAGCAAGGCGGTGTCGCGATGGGTATTGGCCATGCTTTGATGGAGGAACTGCCGCTTTATGATGATGGTCCGGGTGACGGGACGTGGAATTTTAATCGCTATACGCTCCCACGCAGTAAGGATGTCGCGGTTTGGACCCAGACAGCGGAATATCTCGACCCACTCTCTGACAGCTCACCGCCAAAAGGCTTGGCAGAAGTGGTCATGATCCCAATTGTCTCTGCCATTGGAAACGCCATCACCGATGCGACAGGCAAGCGCTTTTATCATTTGCCGGTCACACCGGAAAAGATCAAAAAAGCGTTGGGTGAGTGAGTTTTTCGGGAACTTCGGCAAAGAGCGGGGAACGCGCATGAAGCCAACGGGACAAACTGAGTTCGCGGATACGAAAGAGGCTGTGCGCGCCGTTTCGATCAACGAAAATGACTTTCCTTTGATGCCAGCCCTATCCGCTGAATGTTGCGCTCTTGCCGTGATCGTGGGTGTTGAAGGCCCATCCTATCGCCGTTGCGGTGCTGCAATGGTGATCGATGCCTCTGGTCGCAGCTGGGGAAATCTTTCCTCCGGCTGCATCGACAAAAGTGTCGCGCTCAATGCGAAAAAGGCCATGGAAACCGGCAAAGCCATGCGCGTGCGTTACGGCAGCGGTTCGCCTTATTGGGATGTTCCTCTCCCATGTGGTGGAGCGCTCGATATTCAGATTTTTCCGTTTCCTGACAAACAGCTTTTGAGTGTCGTTGCAGCGCAACTCAAGGCACGAACGCCAGCCATGCTGAGCTTGGGGGAAGAAGGAACTTTGTCACTTAATCCGGCCGGCGTGGGCCTGCAATTAACAATCCTGCCGCAGATCAGGGTTTTGATTTTTGGGACAGGCATGGAAACAGTTTGTTTTGCCGAACTCGCGCTTGCTGCCGGTTGTCGGGTAGAATTGTTCTCGCCAGACCCGAACGTGCTGACGCGTTTTTCCTGGGCCTCGCCTCTTGTTACAAACAATTGGCCCGAGAATGTCGAAATAGACAACAGAACTGCCGTTGTAACGTTCTTTCACGATCATGATCGCGAGCCGATAATTTTATCTAAGGCACTCAGCAGCCTCGCATTTTTTGTCGGTTCGCAGGGCAGCAGACGCGCCCATGTGAAACGATGCGAAACGCTCGGCGCTCATAATTGTTTGCCAGAGCATATCGAAAAGCTGCGTTTTCCCCTCGGGCTTATTCCATCGACTCGTGATCCCCATACGCTAGGCGTATCGGTGCTTGCGCATATATTGCAAAATGCGACGGATGGTACGTTTTCAGGCATGCATGCAGAAGACGCGCAATGAGAGGGGCTGCAAAAATTGCAATACTTGTTTTGGCTGCTGGCAAATCCCGGCGGTTTGGCGCCGGAAATAAACTTCTTTCGCGCTATAACGGAAAACCCTTAGCAGCCCATGTGGCAGCGTCCCTCCAGGGGCTGCCATTTAGTTTTGGTGTCATTGTTGCAAGCGATCCTTCGGTTGCAGGCCTATTCAGGCACACAGGTTTACGCCCTTTATTTCCCAAGAACTCATCAACGCAAAGCCAGAGCCTGAGGGCCGGGTTACAATACGTAAAAAGACGCGGAGCGAGCCATGCGCTTCTGTTGCTTGGCGACATGCCATATGTCCCCAGACAACACCTGAGAACAATGATGGCGAAGGCTGGACCTCATCCACTCATGTCTCATAACGGAAAGTCGTCGCTGCCGCCGGCCTTGATACCGCAACACCTGTTTGGAAAACTCCAGCACCTGCATGGAGATACCGGTGCAGGCGGAATTCTCATGCGCCACCCATCCACTGTGCGGCTCCCGTTAGATTCCAGACAAGCAGTTGATGTTGATACCAAAACGAAATGACGATGAAATCGCTGACTTCGAATGCATTTCAATCTTGTTGAAGCATCATTTTATCGATCCATGCTTCGCTCCAATAGGCACGCAACAGCAGGATGAAAAGCAACTATTCTGTAAACCGCCCCAAAAAACGGTAAACTGCTCCCGCACGAACATCGAATAAACGATTGAAAAGTAATGGCGATCCCGACTGGATTCGAACCAGTGACCTACGGCTTAGAAGGCCGGTGCTCTATCCAGCTGAGCTACGGGACCTCACCATCAGAACCCGGCCATAGCATGAAGCATGAGGCCGGGAAAAGCTGTTAATGCGTCCAAGGCTGGGCGCGATAGAAGCTGAAGTTATCCGAATAGGAAACCTTGCGGCGCTTCACTTCGTGCGGCTCGATCACGCGATAAGCAATGCCGTTACGGGTCGCGTATTCGATTGCGTCTTCACGGCTGTCAAATGACAGGCGAATCTGGCTCTTCATATCGCCGGATGATGTATAGCCCATCAGAGGCTCAACCTTGCGGGCGCTCTCCGGCTCATATTCCAGAAGCCAGTTTTCTGTTTTGGCTTTACCAGACTGCATTGCGGTCTTAGCTGGACGGTAAATACGTGCAACCATTTGAAGAACCTTGATCCAAATCTTTTGCTGACGCGCATATCAATGGCGACAATTTCATCAAGGCAATAGTTTACACATCACATCATGTCAACGCGATAAAGGCGCACGCCACAGCATCTGCCTGCGACATACTTCATCTTTGCAAACTGTCTTGAAGAAAATGGTCGGAGCGAGAGGATTCGAACCTCCGACCCCCTGATCCCAAATCAGGTGCGCTACCAGGCTGCGCTACGCTCCGTGCTTTGTAAGCGGCCCTTCCCTAGTTAATCGACAGAAATAAAGCAAGCGATAAAAAGTGCCTTTGCGAATTTTATTCACATTCATACGCTTATTGGCGTTTTTGGTTTAAACAAAAAGTCGGAACAAATCACCAGGCTGGGGCGTTTCAGTTGCATCTTCACATTTTCAGGAGTTTCAGAGTGAATCGCAACGGTCTTTATCTGGTTATAGGTGCTCTTATCGTCATCGTGGCCGGATTCGCGGTCTATACCTATCAGGAAGAAACGAAGCCTTCCGGTATAGAGATGAAAATCGGAGAAAATGGTGTCTCCATTCAGGAGAACTAATCCCTTAGTCTGAAATGCGCGTCTAATATCCACATTTGTCGGATACTTAATCGAGTTAAAAACATATAAATCGATTAAGATTTCAATCGCTTACCGTTTGTGATGCAACTATTTTTCGCGGTCCGTGTTAATTGGCTTGTCAAGTCAACAGAGGCTCGAAAATCGGGAGTATCGAAATGGATATGCAGAATTCAGATGCGCTTTACCGTCGTCACGAAAATGAATGGGCAGCATTTCGGGATGCCGTTCAGCAAAAAGAATTGCGCCAGAAACGCGACGAGCCCGCATCTGCTGACTCTTTTTCGGGAAGCACGTCGTCTCAACCGGAATAGTTGATCAGACTGTCTTTTAACAAACGCCGCGCAAGCGGCGTTTTTTATTGTCCACCAGCATCATGAAACCTTAAATTCAAGAAAATTGACTTGGGATTTCAAGCTGCTGCGCTACGTTCCTTTCATCTTCACCCCATAAGGATAGCGAAATGTCGGTACAAAAAGTAGCAATCGTCACCGCAGCCGGCAGCGGCATGGGTGCTGCATCTGCAAAGCGTCTTTCGCAGGATGGCTTTGCGGTCGCGATTTTATCATCTTCAGGCAAAGGCGAAGCACTTGCCAAAGAACTGGGCGGCATTGGCGTGACCGGCTCCAACCAGTCGGTGGATGATCTAAAGAAACTCGTCGATCTCGCAGTCGAAAAATGGGGCCGTATCGATACATTGGTCAACAGTGCCGGTCATGGCCCACGTGCGCCTATTCTCGATATTACCGATGAAGACTGGCACAAGGGTCTTGATACTTATTTCCTCAACGTCGTGCGCCCAAGCCGCCTTGTGGTGCCTTACATGCAAAAGCAGAAATCCGGCACGATCATCAATATATCCTCTGCATGGGCTTTCGAGCCAAGCTCGATGTTCCCGACTTCGGCGGTTTTTCGGGCAGGCCTTGCTTCTTTTACGAAGGTTTTTGCAGACACCTATGCAGCAGACAATATCCGCATGAACAATGTTCTGCCGGGCTGGATCGACAGCCTGCCTGCCACCGAAGAACGCCGCGACAGCGTGCCATTGCAGCGCTACGGAACCAGCGAAGAAATTGCTGCAACCGTTGCATTTCTTGCCTCTGAAGGTGCCGCTTATATCACGGGACAAAATCTGCGCGTTGATGGTGGCCTCACCCGCTCCGTTTAGGTTCGGCTTGTCCGCAGTAACCAAATGCGAAGGAAGACGAGCTAGTGTCTTCCTGTCGCGATTCGGACACCGTTACGAGCAGGACAGGGGACATAGAAATGGCACCACGCAAACGGAGTTCCCGCCCGACAAAACGCTCAAGTGGGCGTTCAGGCGGGCGCAAAACCAGTTCAGGCTCATCCGCACCAATATTGGCGCTCGGCGCAATATTGGGTCTGGGTGCTTTTAGTCTGTGGGCAACGGCACAACATAAAAGCCCACAAGCCGCCATTTCTGCGCTTTTCAAACAGAGTGCGCCAAAGACCGTCTCTTCTGCCCCTGCAAAGACAGAGACCCGACAGCCTACCGAAAGGGCAGTGATCGAGAAGAAAACGCAATCCAGAGATTATGCGGGCGCGGCTGGTCCTGTCCCTCGCCCTGCGGCACCCGTTGCGCCTGCACAGCCCAAACCTGTGCAGCAAGCCGCCATTCAAGCGCCTAAGCCGCCGATGCCAACGCAGAAGCTCGTCCCACCGCCCCCGGCCTCTGCACGTGCTTTGCCAATGCCGCCGCGCGGTACAAATGCAGCCGCACACTCGCCATCCGTGGTCTATGCAAAGACGAAGCTTATCATTCACAAAAATGCCTGGGATAAGTCGCCTTCAATCGGCACTGTGGATAAAGGGCGCGAAATGCGCTCCTATGGCAAAACAGGTAGATGGCACCGTGTTGTTGTGCCCTCGACCAATATGATTGGCTGGGTGCATGAAGAGCAGCTGCTCGGTGGCCGTAGCAAACCTGACAGCGCAGGGATGATCACGGGATCGGTTGCCAAAAAACCACAAGCGCCCGCCCCAGCGGTGCCCGTGGTGCAGAAGACACGCATTCAGCCGCCGATGGCCGTTGGACAGAAGAACTAAACTTTCTGCGCAGCTTTCGCCATGGCTGCGATTTGGGGATCACCCGGCAGATAGTTAAAACCAATTGCAAGCAATGATGCGGTATCGGCGACCATATCGCCGAACAGCTGTTCATAAAGCGTCTTCCTGCCGACCAACGTCAGCAAAATATTCATAAAAATGGCTGGCACCGGCAGCAATCGCGACGGACGCCCCATCGCGGCACGTGCTTTTGATACAAGCGCGCGTGTTGAACGTGGTTCCGGCTCGGCAAGATGGAATATCTGGCCCGAAACTGCATTTGAGGGTGCGCTGGCCAAAAACACCAAGGCGCGCGCCACATTTTCCAGTGAGACAAAACTTCTGCGATTGTTGGCAGCGCCCAATGGCAAAGGCAGGCCGCTGTCGCAAAGCCGCATCAAAGCGCGCAGATTGGCCTTCGCATCCGGTCCATAGACAAGCACAGGACGCGCAATCACCACTTCGATACCACGCATGGCAAGCAGAGCAATTTCGGCCTTGGCTTTGGCACGTCCATAATCGTCACGCGGGGCAAGCGGCATATCCGGCGTAAGCGGCGATGGGTTTTGTGCAATCGTGTAGATCGTCGAGACAAAAATGAAGCGACGCACACCGGCCTGTCGGGCTTTTTCGGCAAGTTCAACTGCCAGGCGATGATTAACGGCATCAAAGGCCTCTGCCTGTGGCCTGCCCGCCCCTGTGCGATGCGCAAGGGCAGCACAATGAATAACCGTATCCACGCCATAGAAGTCGGGGTTTGAAAGGTCATTGCGAGACAGAGCAAGGCTTGCATGGCCTTCTTGCGCCAAATGTCCAAGAACAGCGCTTCCGATAAATCCATTGGCTCCGGTGACGGCGATCTTCATTCATCACCGTGACCGCTATCCGACAAAACCTGTGCGGCCAACGTGCGGGTTATGCGGGTTTTTTGTTCAAGTGCCACGCGATCAAGGCGATCAACAATCTGGATTGCCGACAAAAGTGAGCGCTCGATCCGGCTGACCAGATAGCTCACCACATGCGGCTCGACGCTGATTTGGCGGTCGGCGAACAGTTTATGGATGACGCCGCCAAGCAGCATATCGTCCGGCTCTGAAATCTCCACGACTGTTGCAGCCTTCAGACGCGATGCAAGATCGGGGAGCTTGACGTTCCAGTTGGCAGGTAGAAGACGCGACGTCATCAAAAGCGACGGCCCCGGTCCGAGGGCGGCGTTCTGCCGGACGCTGTTTATGAGATGAAACAGACCTGTTTCGTCAAAAGCCGCTCCACCGATATTGTCGATCAAAACCGGATATTCTGCCGCCCCCGTCACCACATCATCGCTGATGGCTTTCGGATCGGCCAATAATGCATCTGTTGCCGCACGCCAGACTTCTGCCAGATGCGTTTTGCCCGCACCTGTCGGCCCTGCAAGGATCACCACCGGCGCAACCCAGTTCGGCCAGCGATCAATCAGATCCACCGCAGCACGGTTCGACCCCGTGACGATAATATCTTCGCGGTGATAGCCGGGTTGATGCACGAGATCGAGCGGAATTTGACGCGGGGCGTCACTCATCGCTTTCTCCTGTGCTTTCAACCGGGTTACAGTTCGATTTCATTTTTCCTTGCCTGCATTCTCGCCAGCTTCGATCAACAACCCTTTATCGGAATGCGAACGCTTAAACGCCGGGTCGTACATCGGAGAATGGAGATAGCGATTCAGCGCAAATCGCACAAGCACCCCGACTGCCGCCGCAGCAGGCACGGCAACCAGCATTCCGGTGAAGCCAAACAGGGAACCGAAGGCGAACAGAGCAAACATCAGCCAGACCGGATGAAGCCCGACCGATGAGCCAACAAGCTTGGGCTGGAGGATATTTCCTTCCACGAACTGGCCCAGGAAAAACACCCCTGCAACAACCACAATCGCAATCCAGTCCGGCCAGAACTGCACCAGCGCAACACCGATGGCGAGCGCCAGTCCGATAAAGGATCCGATATAGGGGATAAAGCTTATAACGCCGGCGAAAAAGCCGATCAGCAGGCCAAAATTAAGACCTGCGAGTGTCAGGCCGATGGCATAATAAGTGCCGAGGATGAGGCACAAAGTACCCTGCCCACGCACAAAGCCTGCAACCGCCTTATCCATGTCACGCGCGATACTGCGAACCGTATAAAGCTGTCTGCGCGGCACCCATGAATCGATACGATCAACCATGCGATCCCAGTCGAGCAGCATGTAGAACGCAACCACGGGCGTGACGATGAAAAGGCCTGCAATATCGATCAGAGATTTCCCCGAATTCCACAGGGATTGCAGCAAAGTGGAAAGAAAACCAGCCCCTTGCTGGAGCAGCGAGCTGAGATTCTCCTGAATGACTGAGCTGTCGATGCCAATATAACGCTTGAGCCACTGGGAATTTTCATTCGCCATCAATGCCTGAAGCTGCGAAATGTAATCGGGTAGTTTGCCGATCAAATCCACGAGCTGCGTAGCCAAAATCGGAATGATGATCATCAGCCCGACCACAAGTATGATCAGAAAAACGAGCAGGATGAAAATGGTTGCGGCCAGCCGCGACAATCCCAACTTCTCCAGCCGGTCCGCAACCGGATCAAGGAAGTAAGCCAAAGCCATACCGGCCACAAATGGCAGCAGAACCGGGCTGAACACGACCAAAAACAGGATGAACACCAATATGGCACATGTCCAGAACATGGCCTGACGACGCACGACCGAACCGGTGAAGCCACCGACTTCGACATTGACGTGAATGTCGCCATCACGCGCCACAGCATCCGATTGCTGTATGGTTTTGCTCGTGGCATCGGTCACGGGCGCTGGTTTCTTGGCCATATTCATCCATTCTCTGAAAAGGCAGGTTGTGAGCTTGTCCGATAAATAGTCATATTACTATTGTTATAAGCACTGGGCGAGGATGATAGTTAGTCCAACGCAGAAAGATTGCAATGGATGTGCGCGGTGCAAGTTTGAACGTGGCTGGCAACCCACAAGGTCGTGATTTTCCGCAGATTCCTGCGTTGTTTTGTGCTTTTCCGGCTCTGCGGCCTTGCAGGACAGGCAATCTCATGTCATTGCGCGCTTAATTATTCCCGCCCAATCTCCAGGAGCAGGTCATGACCGTTGAAAATAACCCCGCCCAAAAAAATGGACTGACCTATGCGGAGGCTGGCGTCGATATTGATGCGGGCAATCTGATGGTCGACAAGATCAAGCCACTTGTGCGCTCGACACGCCGTCCCGGCGCTGATGGGGAAATTGGCGGCTTCGGCGGCCTGTTCGATCTCAAGGCCGCAGGCTTTACCGATCCAGTGCTGGTCGCAGCCAATGACGGTGTTGGCACCAAGCTGAAAATTGCAATCGATGCAGACAAGCATGACACCGTTGGCATTGACCTTGTTGCCATGTGCGTGAACGATCTTGTCGTACAGGGCGCAGAGCCGCTGTTCTTTCTCGATTATTTCGCGACCGGCAAGCTGTCGCCTGATCAGGGTGTCGCCATTGTCTCCGGCATTGCAGAAGGCTGCCTTCAGGCTGGCTGTGCGCTGATCGGTGGCGAGACCGCTGAAATGCCGGGAATGTATCGCGATGGCGATTATGATCTTGCTGGCTTTGCGGTTGGTGCCGCAGAACGCAATCGCCTGCTGCCGCGCGGCGATGTCTCCGAAGGCGATATTATTCTCGGCCTTTCGTCATCAGGCGTTCACTCCAACGGTTTCTCGCTGGTGCGCCGCATCGTTGAAATATCCGGTCTTGGCTGGAAATCGGATGCGCCGTTCAAGGAAGGCGCAACGCTTGGTGAAGCCCTGCTGGAGCCAACCCGCATTTATGTAAAGCCTCTGCTTGCAGCAATCAAAGCGTCGGATGGCATCAAGGCATTGGCGCATATCACAGGCGGTGGTTTTCCGGACAATATTCCGCGCGTTCTGCCAGATGGTCTTGCAGCCGAAATCAATCTTGATGCAATCGATGTTCCGGCCGTTTTCTCCTGGCTTGCCAAGACCGGCGGCGTCGAACCGCTCGAAATGCTGCGCACGTTTAACTGCGGCATCGGCATGATTGCTGTGGTCTCGCCCGACAAGGTGGAAGACGTGGTTGCCGCGCTCGCCAAGGAAGGCGAAAACGTTGTTACGCTCGGCCGCATGGTCAAGCGCGAAGGCGAAGGCGTTGTTTATCAGGGCACTTTGGCGCTATGACCCGCAAGCGGGTCGTCATTTTCATCTCGGGTGGCGGCTCCAATATGGAGGCGCTGATCCGCGCTGCTCAGGCACCCGATTTTCCGGCTGAAATTATCTCGGTCTTTTCCGACAAGCCTAATGCCGGCGGCCTTGCAAAAGCGCAAGCCGCAGGCATCGCGACGCAGGTGTTCTATCGCAAGGATTATGCTTCCAAGGAAGCGCATGAAGGCGCTATCCTTGAAGCGCTTGCAGCATTAAACCCGGACATTCTCTGCCTTGCAGGTTATATGCGGCTTCTCTCTGCAAAATTTATTGCGCCTTATGAGGGCCGTATCCTCAACATCCATCCTTCACTGCTGCCGCTTTTTGCGGGCCTGCACACGCATCAGCGTGCCCTTGACGCAGGGATGAAGCTTGCTGGCTGTACCGTGCATCTGGTGACGGAAGGCATGGATGAAGGTCCGATTCTGGCGCAGGCCGCAGTGCCGATTATTGATGGAGACACGGAAAGCACGCTTGCTGCCCGTGTGCTGAAGGCAGAGCACAAGGTCTACGCTTTGGCGCTCAAAAAGTTTGCCAGTGGTGACGTGGAAACGAGCCTGTCACAAGATGCAATGGTAATCAGCGCCTGACCGGCAATGCACAATGAAGCGCGACAAATTAATCACACCCCAATTTTTTCGTTAACAAAACTTTAATTCTCGCGAAAATGCCCTAATTCGGGTGCGTAAGGGAAGCTGCTTCGGCAACCCTATGAGAGTCGCATAAGCGTCTCTTTCAGTATGTGTTTATTAGAGGACAAAATCATGTCTCTCCGTTTTTCGACTTCATTCCTGTCAGCTATGGCCGTTGCTTCAGGCATCGCAATGACGGCCCCGGCACTTGCCGCTGACTTCGTGGCCGCTCCCGGCTCAGGCCGTACACAGCCGCGTTCGGAAGTTGGCACTTTGACTTGCGATATTTCCCCGGCAATTGGTGTGATCATTGGAAGCCAGCAGGACGTAAATTGCGTATTCAAGCCCGTTCGCGGCCGTGGTCCCATTGAGCATTACACAGGCAATATCACCAAAATTGGCGTTGATATTGGCTTTATCAATGGCGGCACGATGGCTTGGGCGGTGTGGGCTCCAACTGTTCGCCCAGAGGGCGCGCTCAAGGGCCGTTATGTTGGCGCATCGGCAAATGCCGCAATTGGCATCGGCGCAGGCACCAATATCCTGACCGGCGGCTCATGGAAAACCATCTCGTTGCAGCCTATCTCGCTTCAAGGGCAGAAGGGTCTCAATGCAGCTGTTGGCCTCTCGAAGCTTAAGCTGAACTACGCAGGCTAATCCGGTCTGATACAAGCAAAAACCGCGCTTAACTTAAATTAAGCGCGGTTTTTTTATTTTATGAAAGCTTTCTGATCCAGATTTTGGTGTCATGAACCGCAAGCCCGCCATATGGCGCAGCAGGCTCAGCACCGATCAGCGTATTGATCCCCTCACCGCGCTCGAAGGTCGAATTCGGGAAAATGCCCTCCGACACCACAACGCCGCGCTTTTGACCGGCACGCAGCACGGCATGAAGCACGACCTCGCCGCGATGATTGCCAATTTCAATCCGCTCACCATCCGCAATATCCAGTTGAGCCGCATCATCCGGGTGGATGAGAAGTTCCGGCCGGATTTCTTTGGCAAGAGAGGTGGGTGTTTCGGCAAACGTTGAATTGAGAAAATTATGAGCCGGCGATGTGGCCAGTCGGAACGGATGTTCATCATCGACTGCCTCAATCACATTCCAATAGTCCGGAAACTCTGGAATTGAATGATGCGGCCCTTGCAGCCCCATGACTTCAGGCGGCTTATTGGGTGCTGGGCTACCGGTCCAGTCCGGGCGGAAGCGGAACTTGCCATCCGGCCATTTGAAGCCTTTGATATAATGCGCTTCCTCAAAGGGTGGTTGCATATCGACAAAGCGCTTTTCCTTCAATTCATCGAAATGCGGAAGATCGCTGTTGGTGTTCATATTGTCGATTAATGTGCGTTCGTCGACGTTAAAGCCCGGCAGATGCGCAACGCCAAGTCGCTCCGCCAACCCATTGATAACAAAGACATTGGGGCGAGCCTCTGCAAGAGGTTCGATCAGTTTCGGCCCTAAGACCACGTGCTGCTGACCGCCGCCACGGTAAATATCGTCGTGTTCGAGAAAGGTCGTGGCAGGCAGAACAACATCGGCCATTTTGGCCGTATCCGTCATGAACTGCTCGTGCACTGCAACAAACAGGTCTTCACGCGCAAAGCCCTGACGCACCAGGCGCTGTTCAGGCGTCACATTCATCGGATTGGTGTTCTGGATCAGCATTGCCATCACAGGCGGACCGCCGTAGAGCGCTTCGCTGTCACTTGTGAGAATGCGCCCGATCTTCGACTGATCAAGGAAACGCAGGCTTTTATCCTGCATAGTGCTGCCTTCGATCTCACGCTTGTCCATCTTGAAGATGCCCGCATTGGAATGAAATGCGCCGCCGCCTTCATATTGGAAAGCACCAGTGACACAGGCAATCGATGCCGCCGCATGCATGTTAACCGCACCATTGCGCTGACGCGTAAAGCCGTAGCCAAGACGGAAATAGGTCCGTCTGGTCTTGCCCACCAGATGCGCGAAAGCCTCGATTTCCTCCACGCTTAAGCCGGTGATTTCAGCGGCCCATTCCGGTGTGCGGGTTGAAAGATGGGCCTCCAGCCCTTTTGGATCGTCGGTGTAGCGGTTGAGATAATCCCAGTCGGCAAGACCATCACGAAACAGCACATGCATAACCGCACAGGCAAAAGCGCCATCGGTGCCGGGTTTCAGCACGATGCCCATATCGGCCTGACGCACAGTCGCATTGGCGTAGATGTCGATGACCACGATCTTGGCACCGCGATCCTTGCGTGCCCGCACCGCATGGGTCATCACATTAACCTGTGTGGCGGCGGCATTGGTGCCCCAGATGACAACCACATCCGCCTTTGCCATCTCGCGCGGGTCTGGCCCCGTCAGGCTGCCGGTGCCAGCAAAGTAGCCGGTCCAAGCCATATTGGTGCAGAAACTGTCAAACTGGTTTGAATAGCGCTTGGCATAACGCAGACGATTGATGGAATCGCGCTGCACAAGCCCCATCGTACCCGCGTAATAATAAGGCCAGACGCTTTCACTGCCATATGTCTCTTCGGCTTTGAGAAAGCGCTCGGCGATCAGATCAAGGGCTGCTTCCCAAGATGTCTGTTTCCATTCGCCATCCCCCTTGCGGCCTGCACGAATAAGCGGATGTTTCAAGCGATCCGGGTGATGCACACGTTCAGCATAGCGCGCGACCTTGGCGCAGATCACGCCTGCGGTATAGCTATTGTCTTTTGCGCCGCGCACGCGGCCAATCGTTCGCTCATCCAGCAACTCAATATCGAGTGCGCATGTGGAGGGACAATCATGCGGACAAGCGGAATGTCCGATTTTGATATTCGTTTTGGGGGACGTCTGGCTCATAATGCTTTTTAAGCCAATCGCAGCGTAATTGCACCCAATACGATCAGCCCTGCGGCCAGAAAACGCGGCAAGCCAATTTTCTCTTTGAGAATGGATGCAGAAATAAGAATACCAAACAAGATAGCTGTTTCTCTCAGAGCAGCAACAACAGCGATTGGGGCCATCGTCATGGCCCATAGCGCAAGACCATACGATAACAAAGTGCCTAAACCGCCGATCAGCGATGGCCGCCAGTGGTTTCGAATATAATGCAAGAAGCGATCCGGCTCACGATACAGAGCCCAGCCCGCCAGTGGAAATGCGTTCACCAGAAACAGCCAGAGCGTATAGGACAAAGTATGCCCCGATGCCCGCACGCCCACACCATCAATGATGGTGTAAGCTGCGATAAACCCCGCATTTGTAAGCGCAAGCAAAGCCGTCATGCTTGATGTGCCACCATTGCGCCTTCGCGCGTCCAGCGCCATGGCCAGAACGCCAGCGCAAATCAGCATAACGCCAATCCAGCCACCCAAACCGATAGTTTCGCCAATCAACGGTGCACTGACCAGCGCCACCAGCAAAGGCGGCGTTCCGCGCATGATCGGATAGGCTTCGCTCATATCGCCTGATTTATAGGCGGCGGCGACCAGCGACATGTAGAATATCTGCGTGATGGTCGAAAGCGCAATATAGATCCAGCTTGAGGGATGCGGTAAAGGCAGAAATGGCAGAAAGAAAACTGCAATCAGTCCGGCTGCGCCGACCACACAGGCAGCGGCAAAAAACTTGTCGCCCCCTCCTTTAACAATAGCGTTCCAACTTGCGTGGAAAAACGCGCCGCAAAGGACAATCAGCAGAACAGTACCGGACATGAAAGACACGACTCGAATAAGAGCAGATGATGAGCGTTGTATCTCACATTTCGCAGCACTGGGATATTGCCGAAAGCGACGAGGCATGAAACAAGCGCGAATATGAATTACCGTCACGCCTATCACGCCGGGAACTTTGCCGATGTCGTCAAACACGTCATCCTTTCCCGCATCATCGAATATCTCAAGCGCAAGGAACAAGCCTTCCGCGTGGTCGATACCCATGCAGGCATAGGCCTCTATGATCTGCGTGGCACGGAGGCCGGCAAGACTGGCGAATGGATCGGCGGTATTCGCCGCATCATGGATGCCGTTGAAAAGGCTGAAATCCCGCCACAAGCAATCGAACTGCTTGAGCCTTATCTCGATGCCGTTCGGTCGGTCAATAAGGGCAATGAGCTGAAACACTATCCCGGCTCGCCGCTTCTTACGCGCCATCTTCTGCGCAAACAGGATCGTCTGTCGGCGCTGGAGCTGCATCCGCAGGATGCCAAGAAACTGGCGAAACTGTTTGATGGTGATTATCAGGCGCGGGTCATTGCGCTTGATGGCTGGCTGTCGCTTGGAGCGCATATGCCGCCCAAAGAAAAGCGTGGGCTTGTTCTGGTCGATCCGCCATTCGAGATAGAAGGCGAGTTTGATCGTCTCGTCGATGGGCTTGTGAAGGCTTACAAACGCTTTCCCGGCGGGACTTATGCGCTGTGGTATCCGGTCAAAGACCGGAAAGAGACTGACCGATTCACAAAGCGCCTGCGGGAAACCGAGATCCCGAAAATCATGAAGATCGAGCTTGCGATTCGCGCACCATCTTCCGAACCGCGCCTTGATGGGACCGGGATGATTGTCGTCAATCCGCCTTACACACTCGAAAGTGAGATGCAAATCCTGCTTCCCTGCCTTACCAAATTACTTGCGGAAGAAAAGGGGAGCAATTTCAGCATTCAATGGATACGCAGCGAGACGGATCGCACTTGACCGCTGGCCATTGCTGAAAGAAACTGCACCTGAGTTTGAAAAGCGAGCGTCATGCTCGAATTGTAAGACAGGATAGAGATATGCAACGCAAGTTGGATCGCATCGGACAGTTTTCTAGGGCAGCATTTCTCTCTGCTTCGGCCATTCCGCTGACGTTTGCCTCCCTGCCCGCAAGTGCTGCCGACTATTTGGCGCCGGCACCAGCCGTTGTTGGCGATGCAGGTTTGTGCAATCAGCAAAGCGTACTGCGCCGCGTGGTTTCTGATTTCGGCTATCAGGTTCGCCATGTGCCACATCTGCCGCAGGTTGGCATAACCGCGATGAGCGATGTTCGTCTCACACGCTATGAGCCAAAAAACAATCCGGCCCAGATTGAGCGCACCTATTGTAAGGCAACAGCCGTTTTGAGCGATGGCCAGTATCGCCCGGTCTGGTACCTGGTTGAAGAAGGCCAGGGCTTTGCAGGCGTGGGCAGCAATGTTGAATTCTGCGTCGACGGCTTTGACCGCTGGTATGTCTTCGACGCCAGCTGCCGCGTCCTGCGCTGATCGTGTCAGCGATGCTGCGCAAACTGGCGGCGATAACCGCCGCCCTTCTTGCCACTTCCCTTTCAGCGCTATCAGCAATGGCGCAGGACCGGGGCAATAGCCGCCCCGGTGATTTCGATTTCTATGTTCTCTCCCTTTCATGGTCGCCAAGCTATTGCACTCTTGAAGGGCCAAGAGCCAACAAACAGCAATGCGGGACGTCGCGCCCCTTCGGCTTCGTCGTGCATGGTCTTTGGCCGCAGAACGAATGGGGCTATCCGGCCAATTGCCAGTTGGACAATAGCCGCAGTCGCGGCAGTTTCGTTCCCCGGCAAATTGTTTCCAGCGTATCCGACATTATGCCATCGACAGGTCTGATTGCGCATCAGTGGCGCAAGCATGGAAGCTGTTCAGGTCTTGCGCAGGACGAATATTTTTCGACAATCCGTCAGGCTTATGAGCAAGTGAACATTCCGCCCAGCCTCCGCAATCTTGCGATCTCGCGCCGCGTTGATCCTATGCTGGTGGAAAAGGCCTTCATTGCGGCTAATCCGGGCATGAAGCAGGATGGTATATCCATTTCCTGCAATCGAAATTATTTGCAGGAAGTCCGAATCTGCATGACGAAAGACCTTAAATTTCGGCCCTGCGAACAAATTAACAATAATGCATGTCGCAGCCGTTCCGTTCTGATGCCAGCGACGCGATAATCTTAACCTCAGGAATAATAATGACTCAGATCCTTTATTCTCCCGCCTCGCCCTATAGCGCGAAGGTAAGAATGGCCGCCGCTTATGCACAAGTTCCATTTGAAAGCGTGGTTGTGACAACCTCTGCTGAGCCAGAAAATCTTATCAACGCCAATCCACTTGGGAAAATTCCAACACTCATCACCGATGACGGAAAGAGTGTTTTCGATAGCCGTGCGATTATGCAGTACCTTAATCGCGTATCAGGCAACAAAATTTTCCCGCGCAATGCAGAAAAGCGTACCGATGCCGAACGCTTTGAAGCCATCGCGGATGGCCTGTCTGACGTCCTTCTCGCCCATGTCTATGAGCGCCGCTCACGTCCTGAAGACAAAATTCATCAGCCCTGGCTCGACCTGCAATGGCGCAAGGCTGAACGTGCGCTTGATCTTTTAAACGAAGCCCCGCCGCGTCTTGCGGCTAAGTTGCATGGTGGCCATCTGGCCCTGGCGGCCACGCTCGGTTATCTGGCGCTGCGCTTTGAAGGCAAATGGGAGCGTGGACGGCCAAAGCTCAAGCGCTGGATGAAGCGGTTCGAAGAGCTGCACCCCGAACTCTCAAAGCTGCTGCCTCACGCTTAAAAAATAAAATAAAAAAACCGGGCAGTTTCCTGCCCGGTTTTTTCGTTCAATTACGAAGTCATTAGAACTTGTAGCCGATACCGACGCGAACGTCCTGTGTGTCGAGCTTGTTACGAACCGATTCGTTGCCGAGGTCGTAGGTCTTGTTACCGAACTGGGTGTAGCGGTATTCAACGCGGCCCAGAATGTTGTCGGTAAGCTTAGCTTCCATACCAACGCCTGCTGTCCAACCAACGCGGAACTTGCTTTCGTCGTCAACAGCATTGCTGAGCTTGATCTGCGAACCAGCAACACCAGCAGTTACGTAAGGCATAACTGGGTTCAGGTCGTAACCGAGACGGCCACGGAGCGAGCCTTCAAAGCCCTGCTTAACTTCCAGACCATCGCGGGACTTCTTAGCCCAAGAGTAACCTGCGTCACCTTCAACACCGTATACGAACTGATCCTGCTGGAAGTTCCAGCCAGCATAAGCACCGGTTTTCCAGTCATTAGGCTTAATTGTAGGATCGCTGAAAACGGACGATTCGTTCTTCGCCTTGTTCCAGCCGTAGCCGAGGTACAAACCAGTGTAACCGCCGGCCCAGGTGTACTGAGGAGCCATTTCAACTGGAGCAGGAACAGGAGGCTGTTCCATGATCGCGTCTGCTGCGAAAGCAGTTGCAGAGAACGGCAGCAGCGCAGCCGAGGCGATTACGAGAGACTTAAGAGTGCGCATTGCATTCTCCTTCAATAAATTACCTTTAGCGCGGTCCCTTATCGGGCGGACAGCAATTGGGAGTGATCCATCCATGCCGCGCTGACAGGACAGACATATCGTTGGTAATTGCGGCATGATCTTTCCGCTTCTGTGGAAAGAACCTGTCGAGAACATGGCAAAACTGTGATGTTGCATTCTGGCAACGCCTCGATATTGCCCCTATATTACGGCTTGCAACACCGAAAGCGTTGCTTGAAGACAAGGTGATGAAACTGAAACCACTGAATTTGTTAGTTTTTTGTCAGTGGAGGTCATCAGAGTTTCAGTTTTACGCTGTATTTTTCCCGGTAAGATGGCAAGAATCGAAGCGATGAATCACGATAAGAAAGTGTTTACCCTGTTGGAAAATCCGCAAACCAATCCGCTTGCAACTTGCCCAGTTCTGGTGACCGGCGGGGCACGGCGCATAGGCAAAGCCATGGTGGAAGACCTGGCTGCTCTGGGTTTTCCTGTCGCGATTCACTATAATCGTTCCGCCGAAGAAGCTCGTGTTCTTGCGGATCAGATCATGGCAAAAGGCGGAAAGGCCTGCATTGTCAAAGCTGATCTTGCCGATGAGAATGATGTTAGAGGTTTAATCGCACGGGCTTCCAACAAGATTGGGCCGATTCGTCTGCTCGTTAACAATGCCTCATTGTTTGAAGATGATCGGGTTGGCAGTCTCGATATGCAGCTTTGGGATCGCCACTTTGCAATTCATCTGAAAACCCCGGTGATTCTCGCTGAAGAAATGGCAAAAGCCCTCCCCGATGGCAGCGATGGCCTTATTATCAATGTGATTGACCAGCGCGTCTGGAAGCTCAATCCACAATTCTTTTCCTATACGCTTTCTAAAACTGCGTTGTGGAACGCCACAAAAACGCTGGCGCAGGCGCTGGCCCCGCGCATTCGGGTCAATGCCATAGCTCCTGGCCCCACACTTCCCAGCGAGAGGCAGAGCGTGGATGATTTTGAGTTGCAGGTCAGCCGTCTGCCGTTGGCACGCGCGCCCGATTTGTCAGAATTTGGACGTACTATTCGCTACTTCTGGGAAAGCCGATCGGTGACAGGACAGATGATCGCGCTTGATAGTGGGCAGCATCTGGCGTGGGAAACGCCGGATATAGCAGGAATTACGGAATGAATGACCCGCGCAAGCCCCATGACGATGCTCCAAACCTGCCATCGAATGATGAAGAGGATGCGGCTGGCATTGTCATCGATGATGCAGACATGGATGAAGACGATGACGGCGATCTGGAAGGGATCGTGCCTGTCGCACCGATTGCCGATTCTATTGAGTGGGATTCATCGGAAGGGCTGCCGGATACAAAAGGCCTGAGCGGCGCCGACATCATCAATGCATTCGTGAGGCATCTGCCAAACAATCCTGGCGTTTATCGGATGTTTAACAGCGCCGGCGATGTCCTCTATGTTGGCAAGGCGCGCAGTCTGAAAAAACGCGTTTCCAATTATGCGCGCGGCATTGGACATTCCAACCGCATCACACGCATGATCAGCGAAACGACAACAATGGAATTTGTTGTCACCCGCACGGAGACGGAAGCGCTGCTGCTTGAAGCGAATCTTATCAAGCGTTTGCGGCCACGATTTAATGTGCTGCTGCGTGACGATAAGTCATTTCCCTATATTCTGTTGAGCGGAAACCACCGCGCACCCGGCATTTTCAAGCACCGCGGCGCCCGCACGCGCAAGGGAGAATATTTCGGACCATTTGCGTCCGGCGGTGCTGTTACCCGCACAATCAATGCATTGCAGCGCGCCTTTTTGCTGCGCACCTGCACAGATTCAGTATTCGAAACACGCACCCGCCCCTGCCTGCTTTACCAGATCAAGCGTTGTTCGGGCCCATGCACGCATGAGATCAGCGACGAGGGTTATGCAGAGCTTGTGAGCGAAGCCAAAGCCTTCCTGTCGGGTAAAAGCCAGAACGTCAAAGACCATCTTGCAAAAGCCATGCAGGCGGCATCTGCTGATCTCGATTTCGAACATGCAGCCGTTTATCGTGATCGCCTTTCAGCGCTTTCACATGTGCAATCGCATCAGGGCATCAATCCGCAGACTGTCGAAGAAGCCGATGTGTTTGCCATCCATCAGGAAGGCGGCATGACCTGTATTCAGGTCTTCTTCTTCCGCACCGGCCAAAACTGGGGCAACCGCGCCTATTTCCCGAAAGCCGACAGCTCGCTCGGACCTGCGGAGGTTCTCGGTGCCTTCCTTTCGCAATTTTATGATGACAAGCCCTGCCCGAAGCTGGTTCTGCTTTCGCAAAGCATTGAGGATCAGACGCTTCTCGCAGAAGCCTTATCCACCCGAGCCAATCATCGCGTTCACGTCACTGTGCCGCAACGTGGCGAAAAGAAAGAGCTAACTGATCACGCTTTGACCAATGCCCGCGAAGCACTGGGACGTCGATTGGCCGAGACGTCTTCGCAAACACGGTTGCTCAAAGGGCTGGCCGAAACCTTTGGCCTGCCGCATGTACCACGCCGCATCGAGGTCTATGATAACTCGCATATCATGGGAACGAATGCTGTCGGCGGTATGATCGTTGCCGGACCGGAAGGCTTCGTGAAGAATCAGTATCGCAAGTTCAATATTAAATCGACGGACATCACGCCGGGCGATGATTTTGGCATGATGCGCGAAGTGATCGAACGGCGGTTTTCACGGCTGGTCAAGGAACATGGCGAGCCTGAGCCTGTAAGCGATGCGGAAACCAACGACGCCTTCCCTTCATGGCCGGATGTCGTGCTTATCGATGGTGGTCAGGGGCAAGTGGGCGCGGTGCGCCAGATTCTTGGTGAACTGGGTATCAGCCATCTTGTGACGGCCATCGGCATTGCCAAGGGCGTTGATCGCGAAGCGGGACGGGAACGCTTTTTCGTGGAAGGCAAGCCGGCCTTTACGCTGCCACCGCGCGATCCTGTGCTCTATTTCATTCAGCGTATGCGCGATGAAGCCCATCGCTTTGCCATCGGCACGCATCGCGCGCGCCGCAAAAAAGAAATGGTCGCCAATCCGCTTGATGAAATTTCGGGAATCGGTCCAACGCGCAAGCGTGCCCTTCTCCACCATTTCGGCACGGCCAAAGCCGTTTCCAGAGCGGCGATTGAAGACCTGATGCAGATTGATGGCATATCGGAAGCCATGGCGCGCACGATTCACGATCATTTTCACGACCGATGACGTAATTTTGTCCGGGTTTCGGCAACTATTCCTCCAAGGGCGTCATTACGTCCCGGAAGAACACATGAGCAGGTGTTGATTTTCTCGGTCATCCCTGTTGTTGTGCACGAATAACGAATGCGACGGTGCTATGCGGAAAAATCACACTCTCTCCTTGCCAAACATACTGACTTACGCACGGATTATCGCCGTGCCACTTGTCGTTTTGTGCTTTTTTGTGGAGGGCAGTCTTCAATCAAGTGACACGTCGCGCTGGACCGCACTGGCAATTTTTGCCATCGCCAGCATCACTGATTTCTTTGATGGTTATCTTGCCCGCATCTGGCAGCAAACATCGACCATCGGCCGTATGCTTGACCCAATCGCTGACAAGCTTCTGGTTTCGGCATGTCTTTTGCTGCTGGCAGCCGATGGCACCATCGCCGGATGGACGCTGTGGGCAGCCATCATCATTCTCTGCCGTGAAATTCTTGTTTCGGGACTGCGTGAATATCTTGCCGAGCTGAAAGTCAGCGTACCGGTTTCGAAACTAGCAAAATGGAAGACAACCGCACAGATGGTTGCTCTGGCCTTTCTGCTGGCGGGGCCCGCTGGCGAAAAAATCCTGCCCTATACGACTGAGATCGGCATTGTTCTGCTTTGGATTTCTGCAATCCTGACACTCTACACGGGCTGGGATTATTTCCGCGCAGGCCTTAAGCACGTCATGGATTGATAATTATGCGCATTAAGCTCGTCTATTTCGCCTGGGTGCGTGAAAAGATCGGCAAGGGAGAGGAAGCCATCGAACTTGCCTGCGAGACAATCACCGTCGGAGATCTGATCGCACACCTCAAAAGCCTTGGCGAAGAATATGACGCTGCGCTTGAGCATGAAATGGTTATTCGCGCCGCGATTAATCAGGAGCACGCTGACCATGATGAACTGGTCAGAGACGGCAATGAAGTGGCGCTTTTTCCACCTATGACCGGTGGTTGAAATGGTGCAGCCTGACATCTGCCCTCTCTTCATTGATATCCGTGATGCCGACTTCGACATGGCCGTGGAAGTCCGAAAGCTTAGCGATGGTCGGACGGATATAGGTGCGATTGTCAGCTTCACGGGCCTTTGTCGCGATGAAGGCGGTACGCTTGCCGCGCTTGAACTTGAACATTATCCCGGCATGGCACAGGCGGAGATTCGCCGCATCGCGGAGCAAGCGATAGCGCGTTGGCCGCTCTGTGGCGTTTCGATCATTCATCGCTACGGCCTTATCAAGCCCGGCGAAAACATCGTTCTCGTTGTCACAGCATCGTTGCATCGTCAGGTGGCCTTTGAGGCCGCATCCTATCTCATGGATTTCATGAAAACCGGAGCCCCCTTCTGGAAGCGCGAGCATCTGATGGATGGAAAAATCGGCGGCTGGGTCGAATCAAAAGCCAAAGACGAGCAAAGCCGCCAGCGCTGGCAGAAAGACTGAAAAGCGAACCCAAGAAGTCGCCCGCAACATTCTTTTTCCAATTTATCAGATATCGTAAGACGCATTTAATGGCGAATTAACTATTTAACCCCCTAAAATATGGGAACTATTGACGGCATAAAATCACACCGCCACAATTTTCACATGAAGCAACGGTTAATGTTTGCCTCATTCGTCATGGTGTCGCGCGAATTCGGTTGCCTTGAACATCCGGTAACATGTCTGCAGCCGCATGACTAAAAATTGGGGGAACGAAAGTTTTAAATTTGGCAATGGCAAAAGGTCTGACAAAAACCCTTTCTATCGTGGCAGCGCTCACTGCCGGCATTGGCATGCTTGGTGGTGCCGCAATGTTTGTCACAACATCAATGCCAACCGCGAGTATTGCTGCCGAAAAGACAATCAGCGGCAAGGCCTCCTATCGTGAGCGCATTGCGCTTCCCCCCGAAGCGCACCTTATCGTGCAGCTCATTGATGTTTCTCGCGCGGACGCTCCTTCCAAGACAATTGGGGAGACACGGATAGAAGCACCACAAGGCTCACCGATCCCCTTTGCGATCAGCTTCGATACAGACCAACTCGAACCACAGCACAGCTATGCCTTGCAGGCACGCATTGCTGCCGGTGATACCTTATGGTTTGTCACTGACGAGCGTTACACGGTTGATCCCAAAAATGTCACAGCCCCCATCGAACTCAAGCTCGTTATGGTCCGTAAAGGCACAGACGATGCCGTTGCAATCGGGATCGAAGGCAAAGACTGGCTCGCAGAGGATATTCAGGGCGGCGGCGTCATCGATACTGCCCAGACCACTCTTATGGTTGATTCCGATGGCACAGTGAGCGGCTCCGGCGGTTGCAACCGTTTCATGAGCAAGGCAACGATATCAGGCAGCAATATTTCTTTCGGTGAAATTGGTTCGACCTACATGCAGTGCCCACCTGCACTGATGAATCAAGAACGCAAGTTCCTCGATGTGCTCGGCAAAACACGTTCATACAAATTGGATTCTGGAAAACTTGTCCTGATTGATGAGAGCGGCGACGAGTTGGCAAGGCTTGCACAGAGCCTTTGATCGTCTCAAATGCCGCAATAAAATAAGCCCGGTCTTGCGACCGGGCTTTTTCAATCCATCTGACTTCTTTATTGCATTATCCTACGCAAAACCGCGCTGCACTTTTGCTGGAAATGCTGAATTAGCCGACGATTTCTGTACCGGAGAACCAGTAAGCGATTTCTTCAGCAGCCGTTTCAGGAGCGTCCGAACCATGAACCGAGTTTTCGCCGATCGACAGTGCGAATTCCTTGCGGATCGTGCCAGCGTCTGCGTTTTCCGGGTTGGTTGCGCCCATGACTTCACGGTTCTTGGCAATTGCGTTTTCGCCTTCGAGAACCTGAACGATTGTCGGACCCGAAGACATCGAGTCGACCAGTTCACCAAAGAAAGGACGCTCTTTATGAACTGCGTAAAAGCCTTCAGCTTCGCGGCGGCTCATCCAGACGCGCTTGGAAGCAACAACGCGCAGACCAGCTTCTTCAAGCTTGGCAGTAATCGCACCGGTCAGGTTGCGGCGGGTTGCATCAGGCTTGATCATGGAGAAAGTACGTTCGATTGCCATATGACACCTTGTATGATGGAAAATTCGGAAAGTGGGGTTCTATAACCGTGATAGGCCCGATTGCCAAGGGGGAGCGCCTCACCCAACGCGCTTATCAGCTTGAGAGAGCAGAAAATTGGCTGCATAGAAGGGTAATTCGATTCACCAGAGCGTCATATGTCTTTCGGGATGCAAAATAGCTGCTCTGTCGTTATGTCTTTGGCGTTATCTCATACAAAGACGCTGTGCGCTTTTGCTGGAAATGCCTTCGGGGGGAAAAATCATGGAACAGCACTTTTTAATGTTCGCTCATTACAATCACTGGGCCAATGACTTGCTCTATTCAGCAGCGGCTGATCTGAGCGACATCGACTATCGAGTAGATCTCGGCCTGTATTTTGGATCGATACACCGCACGTTTAATCACTTGCTGGTCACAGACCGCATCTGGATGAAGCGCTTTACCGGCGAAGGCGACCATCCCAACCAGCTTGATGCAATTATCACTGATGATTTTATAAAGCTCCGCACCATGCGAAAGGCTGAAGATGAGCGCATCTGTAAATATGTTGAAAGCATGAATGCTGAACAACTTGCTGGACGCTTCACCTACATGACAGCAACCAATGTGCGAACGATCAGCCAGCGGGTCGCCCCGGCACTCGCCCATCTCTTCAACCATCAAACGCACCATCGTGGGCAAATCCATGCAGGACTCACACGGTTGCGTGCGGATGCGCCATCGCTTGATCTTATTCAGTTTCAGCGCAGCGAAGCGGGCCGCCGTTTCGCCTGATAGCGAATAGTTGATACTTGCGGAAATATCTCAAGCCGTGCAAAAGCCTTTTCACCATGCTTATTCTTGACGACATCTCCGTACGAATCGCCGGACGCCTCCTGATCGACCACGCCAGCATCACGCTGCCAGCGGGTTCGAAGACAGGTTTTGTCGGCCGCAACGGCACCGGAAAATCGACCCTGTTTCGTGTCATCACCGGCGATCTCGCCTCTGAGACCGGCAGTATTTCCCTGCCGAAAAATACACGTATTGGTCAAGTAGCGCAGGAAGCGCCCGGCACAGAAGATGCGCTCATTGAAATCGTCATGAAAGCGGACAAGGAACGTGCAGCGCTTCTTGAAGAGGCGGAGACGGCAACCGACCCGCACCGGATTGCTGAAATTCATACACGCCTTGCTGACATCAATGCCCATTCAGCGGAAGCGCGCGCAGGCGCGATCCTGTCAGGTCTTGGTTTCAACGCCGAAGCACAGCGCCGCCCCGCTTCCGCCTTCTCAGGCGGCTGGCGTATGCGCGTGGCGCTTGCAGCCGTGCTTTTTGCCGAACCCGATCTGTTGCTGCTCGACGAGCCGACCAACTATCTCGATCTTGAAGGCGTGTTGTGGCTGGTTGATTATGTGAAGCGTTATCCGCACACCGTCATCATCATCAGCCATGATCGCGATCTGCTCAATTCGGCTACATCGTCAATTATGCATCTCGACCAGAAGAAAATCAGCTTCTGGCGCGGCAATTATGATCAGTTCGAACGGCAGCGCCACGAAATGCTGGAGCTTCAGCAAAAGGCCCATGCCAAGCAGGAAGCGCACCGCAAGCATATGGAATCCTTTGTAGAGCGGTTCCGCGCCAAGGCGACCAAGGCACGTCAGGCACAATCGCGCATGAAGGCTCTGGAAAAGCTCAAGCCCATTGAGCTTTATGTTGAAAGCAATGTGCAGCCATTTCGTTTTCCCGATGCAGAGAAGAAAGCCGCTTCGCCGATTATCGCATTGGATAATGCCGATGTCGGTTATGTGCCGGGCAAGCCGGTTTTGCGCAACGTGACGCTGCGTATCGACAATGATGACCGCATTGCACTGCTCGGTTCAAACGGCAACGGTAAGTCGACGCTTGCCAAGCTGATTGCCGGTCGGTTGCAGCCGGAAAAAGGAACGCTGACGCTTTCGCCCAATCTGAAAGTGGCGTTCTTTGCGCAACATCAGATGGATGATCTCATTCCGGAAGACAATGCAATTGAGCATGTGCGCAAGCTCATGCCGGGCGAGCCGGAAGCAAAGGTGCGTGCGCGTGTTGCCCAGATGGGGCTTTCGACAGAAAAGATGCTGACACCTGCCAGAGATCTCTCTGGTGGTGAAAAAGCACGTCTTCTGATGGGGCTTGCAACCTTCCATGGTCCGAACCTGCTGATCCTCGACGAACCGACCAACCATCTCGACATCGACAGCCGTGAAGAACTGGTTCATGCGCTCAATGCCTTCAATGGCGCCGTTATCCTGATTGCGCATGACCGTCACCTGATCGAAGCAACCATGGAACGTCTGTGGCTGGTGCGTGAAGGGGCTGTGAAGGCATTTGATGGCGATCTGGACGAATATCGCCAGATCGTTCTGGCCGATGCCAAGGGCGAACAGGTTTCAGAGCGCGACGAAGGGCCGAAGATCAACAAGGCAGAGCAGCGCAAGCTTGCCGCCCAGAAGCGTGAGACATTCGCGCCCTTGCTCAAAAAGATCAAGGAAACCGAGAACTTGATGCAGAAACTGCAGAAACAGATTCAAGGGTTCACCACGCAATTGGAAGACCCCGCCCTTTATGAGAAAGAGCCACAGAAGGCGATACGCCTCAACAAGGAAATGAGCGAAGCAAAATCAGCGCTTGCCGATGCGGAAGACAAATGGCTGGAAATGTCTTCCGAATATGAAGAAGCAATGGCCGAATAAGTTTCTATTCAACCCGCCGTCGAATGCGCGTGCGCATCAGCGCATAGACACCGAGCACACCAAGGATGAGTCCGATCGTTGTATAAGTCTCATCCGCTTCCTCAGCACCGCGTCTCAGCACGAGTTCGGCCTTTGAGAGTTGCAAACCATCCGTATTGCCCTGAACAGCGTGAAATGCATAAGTGCCAGACAAGACAGGATCGATATCGCCTGCACTCTGACGCAAAACACTTCCATCCTGCGGACGATCCGTGTTGATGGAACTGCTGCCCGAAGCAAAATCCAACCCCTGAGAAAGAACTGGGAAACCATCGCGGCTGACAGCCAGAGTTATCGCCGAACGGCGTTCAGCTGGTACATAGCCCGGCAATGGCGTGGCATCCACGAAAATACGAACCGGTGCATCGCTCGCTTCAAGCTTAACTTCCTGTGTAATGAAGCCAGCCTGACGGCTTTCAAGAATCGGCCAGCGCCCAATCTCATCGCCTGTGAAATGGCGCATATACCATGGGTAGCCGAGGGCTAAACCGAAGCCCGCCACAATCATTGCGATAAAGACGGCACGCATCAGGCTTTGCGCTCCCAACGACGATCCGGTGTCTGTTGCCAATAGGTCAAATCGTGGTTCCCCATCTTGAAAGTTTTCCACTGGGCGCGCGCATTTTCAAGCTGCTCCTGATTATGACCATCAAACATGACAACCAGCCGATCATAAGGGCTTGCATCTTCAAGCGCCGCCCCCTCCACAAGAAAGCGGACAGTGGCGCCATTCAAATTGGCTTGCGATGTGGTCAGCAAGACCGGCTGATGCTCAGCAAGCGGCTCATGATCGGTGCCATGGGCCACAAAAGACGTATCCGAGAAAGTCCACAAAAGACTGTCTAAAGCGTCACGCCGTTCCTCGGTCACAGCCTGAATGACGACGCGCCATCCACGTGTTATCGAACGTTCGACAAGGCCCGGAAGTGCTTCATCCAGCGTCGATTCTGTGAGGTGATAAAAGAGAATTTCAGCCATGCGCTCTTTGTATAGGATTTGGCGGGGCTGAGAAAGCGATTCACCTTCTCAGCCCATACCGTTGTTTCTGAATCGAAATCAGCTTTCGAAGTTATCCCGCACAAGACGGTCCAGCAGACGAACGCCATAGCCCGACGCCCAGGTCTGGCTGTATTCGTTGGTTGGGGATGCCATCGCCGTTCCGGCCACATCAAGATGTGCCCAAGGTGTATCACCGACAAAGCGCTTGAGGAACTGTGCTGCCGTAATTGAGCCGGCGTAGCGACCCGAACTGTTTTTCATGTCGGCAAACTTGGAATCGATCATCTTGTCGTATTCCTTGCCCATCGGCATACGCCACAGCTTTTCACCTGTTGCCTGGCCAGCGTCATAAAGCTGGTCTGCGAGCTCATCATCATTGGAGAACAGACCCGCATGGTGTGTGCCAAGCGCCACGAGAATCGCACCCGTCAGCGTCGCCAGATTGATAATGAACTGCGGCTTGAAGCGATCATTGGTGTAATAAAGTGCATCTGCCAGCACGAGACGGCCTTCGGCATCCGTGTTGATGACTTCGATCGTCTGGCCGGACATTGACGTTACAATGTCGCCGGGACGCTGCGCATTGCCATCCGGCATATTTTCGACAAGTCCAATAACACCGATTGCATTGACCTTGGCCTTGCGTCCTGCGAGCGCCCGCATCAATCCGGTGACAGCAGCAGCGCCGCCCATGTCACCTTTCATTTCTTCCATGCCAGCGGCAGGCTTGATCGAGATGCCGCCCGTATCAAACACCACGCCTTTACCGACAAACGCGACCGGCTTTTCCTTGGCTTTGGCACCCTGCCATTCCATGACAACGAGACGTGGTGGGCGAACAGAGCCCTGCGCGACCCCCAGCAAAGAGCCCATGCCGAGCTTCTTCATTTCCTTTTCGCCGAGAACCTCGACCTTCACGCCAAGCTTTTCAAGCTTCTGCGCTTCCTCAGCAAACTCGACAGGGCCGAGAATGTTGGCTGGCTCATTGACCAGATCGCGTGCTTTGAGCACGCCATCGGCAACGGCGTCAGCAACTTCAAGGGCTCTTTTGGCACTATGAACATCAGCAACGTGAATGTGAACCTTTGCAGAATGCTTTGGCTCGTTGTTTTCTTCATTTTTGCGGGTTTTATAACGATTGAAGTCATAAGAACGCAGAATCATGCCCAGAGCCACATCGCCTGCTTCGTCGCCAGCGATTGTGGTTTCCGGCAGCGCAAGCGTGAGTGTCGCGCGTTCTGCCTTGCCGATTCGCGAAAATGCGGCTCCGCCAATTTTGACCCAGTCGTCATTACCAAGTTCGCCGGGGTCGCCCGCACCAACCAAAACGATCTTATCGATACCGCCTTCCGTCGTTTCAATGGCTTCGGCAGTTTTACCCAAAGCACCCGAAAAGCCAGAGATTTCAATGATGCGCGCAATTTTTTCTGACCCGCCAACGGCCTGCGCGGCTTCTTCTGAAAAGCCGCCGCCCTTGGCAACCAGAACGATGCTTACGCCTTTATGGGGGGCTGAAAATTCACTGAAAGAAATGGAAGGACGTTTCGACATAACAACTCCAAACAAACTCAGACCATGAGATGACACGATTGTGTCGCGACTTTTCCTTACTCATGTGAGACGAATATGGCGAAACGGCAAGAGTGACGTTCAATGAAAATCAGTTTTGCGTTAACTCGAATAAAAACTTGCGAGCCTTGGATATGAACCTATCTTGTCTTACAGCGAAAATAGATGAAAACGGGTTGCGTCGATTATTCCAATGGCTTTAGAGACACGGTCGCTGGTATCAACCAAAAAACTTTAGTAATCTGTTAACCTAATTTCTTTGGCTAATTTTAGCCAAGTCCAATTAGTGTAGCTGTTAATTTTCGAGCCACGATTCTGTTTAAGGGTCAGGCTTTTTCAACGGAACCAGGATGTAAACTCCACCCATGAGATTGATCGAGTTGTACATCCTGCGCCGCGTGGCGGTCATGTTCTTAGCGGTACTCGGTGCTGCTGTGGGCATTACGTGGACAGTGCAAGTGCTTCAACGTGTGGATTTTCTCACCACCAGCGGCCAGTCCATTCAGACAATCATCCAGTTCAGTTCGTTGCTTATTCCGTCTGCAATCCCTCTGGTTATGCCATTTGCGCTGATCATTGCCATTACGCAGACACTTTCGACGATGAACCAGGATTCCGAACTTGTCGTCATCAACGCCTCGGGCGCGCCACGCAGTGCCGTCATGCGTCCGATTTTGATACTCGCCGCGATTATTTCGCTCGTATCGTTTCTGGTTGCGAACTACGTCGATCCCTATGCGCGCATGAATATGCGAGCCATGATCGCCAATGCGAGCGCGGATATGCTCAATGTCGTTGTACAGGAAGGCAATTTCCGCAAACTCGCCGATAATCTTTATATCCAGATCGCAGAGCGCCGCCCCGATGGCAGCATTGGCGGTCTGTTCATCGCCGATTCCCGCGACCCGACGCTTGATCTGATTTACTATGCAGCAGACGGCAACATTGCCACCACGCCCGCAGGCGACATGTTGCTGATGAAGGATGGGGAAGTCCAGCGCAGGGATGTTTCTGACGGTACGGTTTCGATCATCAAGTTCAATTCTTATGCATTTGATCTCAGCCAGTTCACATCGGCTGGCGACGATTTTGTTATTTATGCCAAGGATCGTCCGCTGTCCTATCTGCTTAACCCGGATCCGAACGATCCGATCCTGCAGACGCGTCCTCTTCGTTACAAAGCGGAATTGCATCGTCGCCTGACAGAATGGCTCTACCCGATTGTGTTTGCGATGATTGCCCTTGCCTATGCCGGTGACTCGCGCTCGCACCGCGAAGCCCGTGTCTCTGCGTCCTTCTCGGCGATCAGCACTGCATTGCTTGTCTATTGGGCTGGCTATTTCTCGGCTGACCGTGCGGACAAGGACGAAACCTATATTTTCATCATGTATCTGATACCGCTCGGTGTGATTCTGTTGACTGGTTTTGCCCTTTTCACGGGACGTCGTATCGGGCTTCCTGACAAGTGGAACGATCGCATTCTTGATGGCTTTGATCGCTTCAGGGGGTATGCCTCCGGCACTTATAATCGTGTGCTTGGCCGACTGCGTAAAAACTCAGGAGGGCACGCATGATTGGCTGGACCCTTGGGCGTTACCTCTTTGTCCGCTATGTGCAGATTACATTCTATTTTTTGCTCGGCATTTTCGCGCTGGCTCTGCTGCTCGACTTCACGGAAAACGCCAGCAAACTTGCAAATCTTCCGGGCTATTCCGTTTGGATCGCGCTTGGGATCTCTGCAATGCGCGTTCCCTTCATCATGCAGCAGATGATCCCCTTTGTGGCCTTGTTTTCCGCCATGGCGACGCTGATTTCGCTCAATCGTAAGTATGAACTTGTCGTTGCGCGTTCGGTCGGGGTTTCGGCATGGCAGTTCCTGCTGCCAGCTTGTTTTGGCGCTTTGCTGTTTGGTCTGGCGACGATCTTTATTCTCAATCCGTTTGCCGCTTACGGTTTCTCGAAAGCCGATGAAATCGCTTCCAACTGGAAGACTGGCAAAGTGACGGACGTATCAGCGTTGCGTGATCCATGGCTTCGACAGAAGACCGATGAAGGCGAAACGATTATTGGCGCCAAAAGCATTCTGGATCGCGGAGCAACGCTTGCCGATGCGACCTTTATTCAGTTCGATGACAAGAAGAAAATCAGCAATCGCTATGATGCGCGCACCGCGAAGCTTATGGACGGTCACTGGGAACTGACCGATGTCACACAGTTTTCGCGCGGTGAAGAGCCGCGCAAAATGGAAAGCTTCAGTATTCCGACGCAGCTGCGCCCGGAATATGTGGAAGAAAAGCTCGCCTCCCCCGATACAATTCCGTTTACGCAATTGCGTCACAAGATCGAGGTTGCGCGTTCTTTCGGTTATTCGGCAAACGCATTTGACATGCAATACCAGTCACTTCTGGCCTTACCTGCGCTCTTGATGGCAATGACGCTCATTGCTGCAACAGTGTCATTGAAATTTGTGCGCTTTGGTCAGTCCGGTGCGATGATTCTGGGTGGCGTTGTTGCTGGCTTCATGCTTTATGTCGTTTCAGTCTTGGTGAAGGCATTCGGGAATGCGGGATTCGTTCCGCCATTCGTTGCTGCCTGGGTTCCAGTTGTTATTGCGACATTTTTTGGTGTCTCCTTTTTGTTGCATAAGGAGGATGGTTAGTGGGTTTGAGTAACACCCGCATGGTATTGCCCCATTCATTCTCGCGTCTCGCACGCGGGACGGCTTTGGTGTGCGCCCTTGCTATACCTTTCATTTCAGTCGCAATTCTCCCTTCGCAGGTTCATGCGCAGGACGCTCTCGGTGCAAATTACCAGAGCGATCCCAATGCGCGCATGATTTTGCAGGCGGATGAGCTCGTCTATGATCGTGACGTCAATGTTGTTACCGCTCAAGGTAAGGTGCGCATCGAATATGATGGCAATCGCCTCGTTGCGGATCAGGTAACGTACAATCAGCAGACCCGTCGCATGACCGCGACAGGCAATGTCGAGATCGTCGAACGCGACGGTAACAAGATTTATTCCGATCATCTGGATGTGACGGATAGTTTCCGCGATGGCTTCGTCAATGGTCTGCGCGTTGAGACGACAGACAACACGCGCTTTGCAGCCGAAAGTGCGGAACGCAGCAATGGCGAGATCACCACATTCAATAATGGTGTCTACACAGCCTGTCAGGCTTGCGAAAAGAATCCTGACAAGCCGGTTCTCTGGCAGATCAAGGCACGCAAAATCATTTGGAACAGCGCGACCAAAACCGTGCGTTTCGAGCGCGGCAAATTTGAACTTTTCGGAATGCCGCTCGCTTATTTCCCCGCTTTCGAGATGGCTGATCCAACAGTCAAGCGGAAGAGCGGCTTCCTGTTTCCGGGCTTTGCATATAAAGACAAGCTCGGTTTCGGCATCAAGAACGCTTATTTCTGGGCGCTTGCACCCAATTATGACCTGACACTTTCAACCACCGCTTACACAAAGCAAGGTTTTCTGACACAGGCTGAATGGCGTCATCGTCTCGAGAACGGCACCTATAATCTCCAGATCGCGGGCATTCACCAGATGAAGCCCGGCGAGTTCGATGCAAACACAATTGATCGCGAAGAAAAAAATCGCGGCATGATCGCATCGAAAGGTGATTTCGACATCAATGCGCGCTGGAAGGCTGGCTGGGATATTATGGCCCAGACTGATCGGAATTTCAGCCGCACATATAGTTTGGAAGGTTATTCAAGCCAGACACAGGTTTCCAATATTTACCTGCGCGGCATCAATAATCGCAATTACTTTGACCTCAACTTCTATCGCTTCAACGTGCAGGAATCCTATCCTGCCACATCTGATTATAGCGATGTGGAGATGCACTCAAAGCAACCTTGGGTTTTCCCAAGCCTCGACTATTCTTATACAGCACCTGAATCCGTTTATGGCGGCGAGCTGAACTTCACCAGCAATTTGCAGGTTCTTTACCGCAAGAACGCGAATAACACTGCTTCGCAGGTTTATGATCCTGCTCTTGATAGGTTTGTTCCACAGCCATACCCACGCATTCCAGGTTTCAGTGGCACAAATACCCGCCTGACAGGCGAAGTTGAGTGGAAGCGCACGATCATCACCGATTCCGGTCTCGTGATTACGCCTTTGTTGGCGCTTCGCGCCGATGCGATCAACGTGAGTACGAATTTTGATCCCGCTGTCGCGGGTTTCACGGATGCGGTGGTCAAGTCTGAGGCACTGCGTGCGATGGCGACTGCGGGTCTTGAACTGCGCTGGCCGATCCTGTTCTCAAGCACAAGTTCGACGCATATTCTGGAGCCAATTGCCCAGATCTATATGCGCAACAATGAACGCTATGCAGGCCAGCTTCCAAATGAAGATGCGCAGAGCTTCGTGTTTGATGCGACGAATCTTTTCTCGCGTGACAAGTTCTCCGGCTATGATCGCGTTGAAGGGGGCACTCGCGCCAATTTCGGGCTGCGTTATTCGGGCAGCTTCGACTACAGCGATTGGAGTCTTTACGCCCTTGGCGGTCAGTCGATTCAACTCGGCGGTTTAAACTCGTTCGGTACGAGCGATTTTGTCAATGTCGGCGAAGATTCGGGCCTGCAGGATGCGCGTTCCGACTATGTTGGCATGATTGGAACGTCGAATTCAACCGGCCTCGCATTTGCAGCCCGTGGACGCTTTGATAAAGACAGCCTCGCACTCAAACGCGGTGAACTTGAAGCCCAACAGAACTGGTCTCGCCTGAGCGTTTCCGCGCGTTATGCTTATATCGCGCCGCAGCCTGCATACGGCTATTCGGAATTGCGCCAGGAAGTCAGCGGCTCCACAAACGTCAAGGTCAATGACAACTGGCGTGTGTTTGGTTCGGGTACCTACGATCTGGTTTCCGATACATTGGTTCGCGCCTCGTCCGGTCTTGCCTATGACGATGAGTGCTTTACCTATTCGATGGCTTACGTACAGACGCGTAATCCGGGTGAAAGCAAGGCAACGCATAGTGTGGGCTTCAATATATCGTTCCGAACACTCGGCGATATTGGGAGCGGTTCACAGTCCTTCTAAAAGAAGAAAAACCGGACGCAGCCAAACTGCTTCCGGTTTTTTGGTCTGAATACTACGCGCTTTTATCAATTTTATTGAGCCAAGCCTCTTCAAAGACGTCGTAAAATGCTCGCGGGTCATTGTTTCGCCGCACTGGGTCCTCTATACAGTCATCTTAATATGATTGGCTTGTATTGGGGTCGCTTTGTCGTGCGAACCTCTGATACGTTACAAGATCAGGCGAAGCTTTGCGTTGCCGACCTGAAGGAACCGGGAAAGAAAGATGATGTTTGCTAAACCTCTTTTCGCCTCCATGATAGGCGCCGCCGTATGCTTCACGGCGCTTGGATCGGCTGCGATGCTGAGCCCGGCCCATGCCGCGTCAAATTCAGCAGAGGCCAAGATCATTGTCTCGGGTAATGTCATTACCAATGGTGACATTCAACGCCGCGTCAACTTTTTGAAGTTGCAGCGCAAAGGTGGCAACCTTAACCAGACCGCTCGTCAGGAACTGACGGAAGAAATGCTCAAGCGCATCGAAATGAAGACGCGCGGCATGAACATTTCCGACAAGGAAGTCGACGAAGCTTATGCTGGGTTTGCATCGCGAAACAAGATGAGTGTCGCCCAGCTCAATCAGGTTATGAATCAGGCTGGAATTACGCCTGACCATTTTAAAAAATACATCATGGTCCAGATGGGCTGGGGCCGTCTTGTCAGCGCCCGTTTCCGCGCAACGGGTATGGTCAGCGAGCAGGATGCGGTACAGCGCATGCTCAAGGATGGTGGCAAAAAGCCGGTCGCAACCGAGTATCAGTTGCAGCAAGTTATCTTTGTTGTTCCCAGCGCAAAGCGTTCGCCAGCGGAAATGGGCAAGCGCCGTCAGGAAGCAAATGCATTGCGTTCGCGTTTTCAAAGCTGCGACAGCACGCGTCAGCTTACCAAAGGCATGATCGACGTCACTGTGCGCGATCTGGGACGCATTATTGAGCAGCAGCTTCCGGGCGAATGGGCCAAGGACATAAAAGCCACCAGCGTTAATCGTGCGACACCTCCGCATGACACGGAAAAAGGCGTAGAAATTCTCGCAGTGTGCTCGACACGTCAGGTTTCCGATGACCGCGTTGCACAGCTTGTTTTCTCAATGGAAGGTGCCGATTCTGCATCCGGGCAAGAGAAGAAAGCCGAAGCGTTGAGCAAGAAATATGTCGATGAACTGCGTGAAAAGGCAACCATCGTTAATCGTTAAAGCCTTGGCAGTCGCCAAATGACAGTATAATTTGAGGGGGCTTCTGCCCCCTTATTCTATAATTCGAGAAAAACATATGCGCATTCAATCGGTTCCTCCGCTCGCCATAAGCATTGGCGACCCTTCAGGCGTTGGGGCTGACGTCGCTCTGAATACATGGCTAAAGCGCGCAGAGCTTTCTTTGCCGCCATTTCTGATAATTGCCGATCCACAACAGCTCTTGGCGCGTGCCGAACTTCTTGGTTTGAATGTGCCTGTTGCAGCCATAACGGCACCCTCACAGGCCGTAGAGATTTTCGATACGCAGCTGCCGGTGTTGCCGCTTGTCAACCGGCACAAGGAAAGCCCCGGAAAGCCTTTGCCAGAAAATGCTGCGGGTATCCTTGAAGCCATTGAGCGCGCCGTAAGTCTCACAATAGCAGGCGAAACGTCTGCGGTTGTGACGTGTCCGATTGCAAAAAAGCCGCTTTATGATGCAGGTTTTCAACACCCCGGCCATACGGAATTTCTCGCAGAGCTCGCGAGCAAACACCTGGGGCGCACAGTCATTCCGGTGATGATGCTTGCCGGCCCCGAACTGCGCGCAGTGCCCGTGACGATCCACATACCGCTTGCGGACGTGCCACGTTTACTGACCAAGGATGATATTCTGGAAGTGGCCTATATCACAGCGCAGGAACTGACCGACCGCTTCGGCATTGCCTCCCCTCGCCTTGCCATTTCCGGTCTTAACCCGCATGCGGGTGAAGGCGGAGCACTCGGCAAGGAAGATGACGCGATCATCCGTCCAGCCGTGGAAGAATTGCAGACTTCAGGCATCAATGCCTGGGGGCCGCTGCCAGCTGATACGATGTTTCACGCTCCCGCACGCGCAACCTATGACGTGGCGATTTGTATGTATCACGATCAGGCGCTGATCCCTGCCAAGGCGCTGGCCTTTGATGAAACGGTCAATGTCACGCTGGGCCTGCCCTTTATCCGCACGTCGCCCGATCACGGCACAGCCTTTGACATTGCGGGAAAAAGCATTGCCCGACCTGACAGCCTGATTGCCGCCATTCGTCTTGCGCAGGAACTTGCAGAAAATCAGGCAGGACGCAAATCATGAGCATAGATACTCTTCCGCCGCTGCGTGAGGTCATCGAGCGCCATGATCTTATGCCCAAAAAGTCGCTCGGACAAAATTTTCTGTTCGATCTGAACCTGACATCGAAGATTGCACGACAATCCGGCCCACTTGAAGACCAGCCGGTCATTGAAGTTGGCCCCGGCCCCGGCGGCCTCACCCGCGCGCTTCTGGCACAAGGGGCTTATGTTACGGCGATTGAACGCGATGAGCGTTGTCTGGATGCGCTCTCAGAGATCGAAGCGCATTATCCGGGCCGATTGCGGATCATTTCAGGTGATGCGCTGGAGCAGAATTTCAAGGCACTGTTTCCCGACGGTCCAAAGCCACGGATCGTTGCAAACCTGCCGTATAATGTCGGTACACAATTACTGCTTAACTGGCTTTTGACCGAGCCATGGCCACCGTTTTATTCGTCCATGACGTTGATGTTTCAACGCGAAGTGGCTGAGCGAATCGTGGCTGCGCCTGATACGGATCATTATGGACGCCTTGGTGTTCTGGCAGGCTGGCGCACGCAGTCGAAAATCGCGTTTGATGTTTCGCCACAGGCGTTCACGCCGCCACCAAAAGTCATGTCTTCGGTGGTGCATATTATCCCGCGTGAAAATCCGCTGCCATGCCGCGCAGATGCGCTTGGTCAGATTACGCAGGCAGCCTTTGGCCAGCGCCGTAAAATGCTGCGTCAGAGCCTGAAGCCCGTCGGCGGTGCAACCTTGCTGGAAAAGACTGGCATTGATGGAACACGCCGCGCCGAAACATTAAGCGTCGAGGAATTCGTAGCCCTTGCAAACGCCTACCGTCCAGTGTGATTGCTGTCGCCATCCATGGTTGGCGTCAGGCTCATTTGCTTGAAAACCTTATCAACGTGATTGATTTCCGAACGGAAGCTCGACATGGACGAACCCGTCAGCTTTTCACCGGCCTTGAGATTCGCTTTAAGTGGATCAACATAATGATCTCCGACCTTGAGCTCATAATAGAGGTGCGGACCGGTCGAATAGCCGGTTGATCCCACATAGGCGATCACCTCTCCCTGCTTTACATGCTGGCCGACTTTCAAACCTTTGACCTCACCCGAAAGATGGGCATAGGTTGTGCTGTAGCCTCCCTGATGGCGGATACGGACATATTTGCCATAGCCCTTTTGCGATGAAATCAGTTCAACAACACCGTCTCCCGCTGCAACGATTGGAGAGCCAATTGGCGCATCATAATCCACACCATTATGATGCTTGCGCACATGCAGAACCGGATGAATACGCCAGCCAAACCCGTCATTCAAACGGCCATTTGGCAAAGGCTTATGCATAAGATATTTGGTCATTGAAGAGCCGTCTTCGTTGAAATAATCGGCGTTTCCTTCAACCTCGTGCCTGTAAAGACGCTTTTTCTCGCCTTTTGTGTCAAACTCAACAAAAACGAGTTCCGGATGGGTATCGACGCTTTCCCGGAAAAGCAGTTCAATCTTCTGCGCCGCATTCGCCCCCTTATCAAACGCTATATTATTTTCGCGAGCGAGCTTTCTGACATCGTCCGCGACTACACGGGGAACACCAGCTGCAATTAATCGGGATTGAACAGAGCTGTTGTGACCGAGCTTCACGGGCGGATGGGCCGCAGTTAGCATTGCATCATGAGAAAGACGTGCGAAAAGCCGCTGATTGCCATTGGAGCGGAAAAGCCCGTCATCGGTGCGACCATAAACAGAATCAGGTGCGCTTCCATGCTTGAATCTTGCGACCAGAATACGTGCAGGCGCTTTGGACGACTGATCGAGAAGCAATACCAGATTGTCCCCCGGCACCAGTTCTTTACGCGCAAGGGCTTGCTGAAGGTTCTCTGCATCCTGTGTGGCTATGCCAGCGGCTTGCATGAGAACACTCAATTTTTCCTGCGATTGCGGTGCAAGAACGATTTCATGGACGTTCTGCCGAGCCATATCGACCGGTCTTGCGAAGCTTACATTGAGCGGTACACCTTTTTGATTGGCGAGCGCCAATATTTGCGGATCGGCTTCGGCCTGTGATTTCATGTGATTGCGCGTCAAAGGCGCTTTTGCAGCATCATTTTGCAGATCAAGGATGACATGCTGGTAGGTAAAGAGTGTGGCTGCACCATCATGGCTGCCTTCTGCAATATCAATGCGCTTTGCAATGCGCCGATCATCCTCGATGGCATTGTGAGGAAGCAGCCTGGCTTCCTTCATGGCTGCATGGCTATGAACAAGTGTCGCCGGATCAACCATCACAGGTTGGGACGCATGGCCATGGCGCACAAGGCCACTCGTGAGCAGCGTCAACGCCCCCCCCCGCAATAAGGGTTGCAGACGCCAGTGCCACACAGGCACGATAATGCGTTTTGAAAGAAAACTGAACCCGCTGCAACGGCTTTAGCATAAAGGGCGAAAGCGGTGCCATTTTCGCATGCGCCCTATCCGACCGGATCATCAGATCCGGCAACGCCACCACATGAATCTGCTTATCTCTGTGGACGGCACGAAATACCATGCAGCGCGATTCTCCGAAATTCATTTGAATTAACAAATAAACCAGAAGGCCAGAGCGCGGCTAAATTAAGGCTCTGAGGGTCACAATCAACCGAAACAAAGCTTTAATCCCTCAAGATAAATTTATCATGCTTTGACACGATTGCGGCGATGATTGGCGAAAGAAGACCACGTATAAATTATTAATCCGATCCAAATCAGGACGAAAGCCACAAGCTGTGCCGTTGAGAACGGTTCATTAAAAATAAAAATTGCGAAGATGAATAGCAATGTTGGTGTGAGGTACTGCATCAATCCAAGTGTCGTATAACGCAGAAGCTTCGCCCCGCCAGCATAAAGAATGAGCGGGATCGCCGTGAAGGGGCCAGCGAGCAAAAGCAGCGAAACATCGTAAACAGAGCCAGAGAAAAAATGGTCCTGACCGTGGGCCAGAAGCCAGAAAATGTAAGCTGTGGCCGGGATGGAGAGAATAACCACTTCAAGCGTAAAGCCCTGCAAAGGCTGCACAGGCAAAGACTTACGGAAAAAGCCGTAAAGACCAAATGTTACCGGCAGAACCAGCGAAACCCACGGCAAGCCACCGGCATCTAAAGTGAGCACCAGCACAGCTGCAAAAGCAAAGCCAACCGCAACATATTGAACTTTTGTCAGGCGCTCGCCCAAAAACAATCCACCCAGAACCACGTTAAATAACGGATTGATGTAATATCCAAGAGCGGCTCCTATGAGCTGATCATGCGCAACAGCCCAGACATACACCGACCAGTTAATGGTGATCAGCGATGCAGTGAGTGCCGCCATTGCAAGCATTCGCGGATTGCGCAAGGCATCCAGAATGGCTCTGAACTGTCCGATGCACACAAGCAGAACGGCTGCAACCGGAACCGACCAAATGACGCGATGTGCAACGATTTCAAGGGCCGGCAAATGCGACAAAGCCTTGAGATAGAACGGCAGAACTGCCCAAAGACCATAAGCCCCTATAGCCATCAGGAAGCCACGGCTTCCGTCCGAAAGCTGCCCCCCGGATAAGGTCTGTTCGGTCATTTCTATCTCCGATAAAATAATTACTCCCTAAAAAAGACTGTCTATTCAGGGTCATATCATTTGCTATGCGCGCATCAATCCATAAAATCCATTCAATTAAACTGATCAAAGCATCAATCTTCGTGAAGACTGACGCCTATTCAGCCGCCAAAAGACCTGCAAGCGCGCGGTTTTTCATCAGTTTGTAATTGACTGAATCCATCAGGGCCTGAAACGATGCATCAATGATATTGTCGGAAACACCGACCGTGCGCCAACGCGCGCCCGTAGCATCACCAGATTCGATCAAAACGCGGGTGATCGCTGCAGTACCGCCATTGAGGATACGCACCTTGAAATCCACCAATTCGAGATCTTCAATCTCTTTCTGATAGCGGCCAAGATCCTTGCGCAGCGCAATATCAAGCGCATTGACCGGTCCATGACCTTCGGCGACCGACATGTGCATTTCCCCATCGACCTCGACTTTTACAACGGCCTCTGAGACGGTTTTCAAAGAGCCATTGGCATCAAAGCGGCGCTCGACAAGGCAACGAAAAGAATCGACCTTGAAAAATTCCGGCTGAGGAGAAAGCATGTTGCGCGCCAGAAGCTCAAAGCTCGCATCAGCGCCTTCATAGGCATAGCCTTCCGCTTCACGCTCTTTAACGAGCGAAATAAGCGTATCCAGTCGCGCATCATTCTTGGCAACCCGAATACCGCGGCGCTCCAGTTCAGCAATGAAGTTTGACTTGCCGCCCTGATCCGAAACCATGACGCGACGGCGGTTTCCGACACTTTCCGGCGGAACATGCTCATAAGTCTGCGGGTCTTTCAGCAATGCGGACGCATGAATGCCAGCCTTGGTCGCAAAAGCGGATGTGCCCGTGTAAGGGGCCTGCTCAGTCGGTGCACGATTGAGAATATCGTCGAAAGCGCGCGAAATACGGGTGATCGCTTTGAGCGCATCCGGCTGCACACCAAGCTCAAAGCGCTCCGCCCAGTAAGGCTTTAGCGCCAATGTCGGGATCAGGGAAACGAGGTTTGCATTGCCGCAGCGTTCGCCGATGCCGTTCAGTGTTCCCTGCACATGACGCACACCTGCATCAATGGCAGCAAGCGTAACAGCGACTGCCTGTTCGGTATCGTTGTGGGCATGAATGCCAAGGCTTTCGCCGGGAACATATGCTTTCACAACATTGATGATTTCAGCCACTTCCGATGGCTGTGTGCCGCCATTGGTGTCGCAAAGCACGACCCAGCGCGCACCGGCCTCGTAGGCAGCCTTGGCGCAAGCCAGCGCATAGTCTGGATTGGCTTTATACCCATCGAAGAAGTGTTCGCAATCAACCAGCGCCTCACGGCCAGCCATACGCACAGCCGTTACCGAGGATGTGATCGATTCCAGATTTTCTTCATTGGTGCAGCCAAGTGCGACACGCACATGGTAATCCCAACTTTTGGCAACAAAACAAACTGCATCGCTAGAAGCCTGCAAAAGCGCGGTCAGTCCCGGATCGTTCGAGGCCGAAACGCCTGCGCGCTTGGTCATGCCGAAAGCTGCAAATTTGGCCTTCGCGGTCTGACGGTTCTTGAAGAAGGCCGTATCCGTTGGATTGGCACCCGGATAGCCGCCTTCCACATAATCAACGCCCAGTTCTTCAAGCAGAATAACAATCGCTTTTTTGTCTTCGACAGAGAAATCAACGCCGGGTGTCTGCTGTCCGTCCCGCAAGGTCGTGTCGTAGATATAGATGCGTTCGCGTGCCATTTTGCCTGCCTGTCGGTGGGTAATCTATGAATGGTCAGTATCGTGGTCGGGATGCTGGTAAGACACAAGAGTTCTTACGAACTCAATACTTTCAGGATCACGTTCGGTCTCAAAACCCGGCAATTTTGCGAGGTTATCGACATAGGGAAGCTTGACCTCGACACCCCATTGTACTGTCGGCTCAATCTCTTCGGGTGCATCGAAAGCGCCTATGGAGAGCGCAACACCATCCGGTGCTTCATAGGTGAGCGGGGTTCCGCATTCAGAGCAGAAGCCGCGCTTGACATGATTGGAAGACTGAAACCGCTTCGGCTCGTCACGGGTCCAGGTGAGTTTTGCCTCCCCCACAGAAACCAGCGGCGCATAAAAACTTCCAAAGGCCTTCTGGCACATGCGGCAATGACAGATTGAAGCAGAGCCGAGTGCGCCCTCAACATGAAAGCGCACCGCACCGCACTGGCATCCCCCGCTATAAAGCGGCTTATTATCAAGCGTCATCGTGTCCTCTCCTCCCCATAGAAGAGCTTAACTTACCACATCCCAGGTCGTGATGCGTTCGCCGGTGTCAGGATGCTTGCCGTCTTTCAACTGAATGCCCTGCGCCAAAAGTTCATCACGGATACGATCAGCTTCGGCCCACTTCTTGCCAGCGATGAAATTCAGGCGTTCGGCAATACGCGCTTCGATGTCAGCGGCATCAACATCCGCCTTCGCAAATACCGGCACATCCTGCGCCGTCACAAAATAAGGGTCGAACAGGCCCAACAGCGCCATGCCCTCGCCCAAGGCGGCAACGTCCTTAGCCTTGAATGCCTTGCGCAACGCTGTGATGGCGATCCATGTGTTCAGATCGTCTGACAGCGCTTCTTCGACCTCAGCAACCCTTGAAAGCGTTGAAGGCTCTGCAAACCCCGTATCACGAAGAAGACCGTACCAACGATGCAGTTCCTCGGCCGATTCCGCCAGACGCTGTGCCGTCCAGTTGATCGGCTCGCGATAATGCGTTTGCAGCATCGAAAGCCGTGCAGCCAAACCAGCCCAGCGATCGCGCGCATCCTTGTCGTCCCAAGACCCAAGCTGCGGCAGGCCATCATTCAAAACATTACGAATGGTGATGAAGTTGCCGAGAGATTTTGACATCTTCTGGCCTTCGACCTGAAGAAAGCCGTTGTGCATCCAGATGCTTGCCATCCGCTCGGTGCCAAAGGCGCAGCATGATTGCGCAATCTCGTTCTCGTGATGCGGGAAGACGAGATCGATACCACCACCATGGATATCAAACTGATTTTTAAGCGGATCATCGCATTTCAGACCGCCGCCAAACGGGGCCAGCAGCTTGGCCATCGACATAGCCGAGCACTCGATATGCCATCCCGGACGACCAAGTGTTTCAATCCCTGCCGGCGATGGCCAGCCCGGTTCACCATTGCGCGATGGTTTCCAGAGCACGAAATCCATTTCATCGCGCTTGTAAGAAGCAACATCAACGCGCGCGCCTGCCAGCATTTCATCGAACGGACGGTGCGAGAGCGCACCATAATGTGCGCCGCCCAATGCATTCATTGCAGATGGCGAAAACAGCACATGATCATCGGCAACATAAGCAACACCGCGCTCAACCAGCTTTTCAATGATATTGCGCATATCATCAAGATGCTCCGTCGCACGCGGCTGGCTCGACGGCTCAAGATTGGCCAGCGCCTTGATATCCGCCTGAAACTGGCTGTTTGTGCCCTCCGTTACCCGGCGAATGGCTTCATTGAGCGGCAGATCAGGATATTCGCTGGCTGCGCGCGCGTTGATCTTGTCGTCAACATCGGTGATGTTGCGCGCATAAGTGACTTTTTCCGCGCCATAGACATGGCGCAGCAGACGAAACAGCACATCAAAAACAATAACCGGACGTGCATTGCCGATATGGGCAAAGTCATAAACAGTCGGTCCGCAGACATACATGCGCACATTATTCGCGTCGATAGGAGTGAAATCCTCCTTCATGCGGGTGGCGGTGTTGTATAGACGTAGTTGCGGCGCATCAGCCATTGTAATTCCCCAAAAGGACCTGAAATACGGGTACGAAAGACCGCAGCCGACTGGCCGGGGCGTTATCATCCTGTTTTATGATGGGGAGACGAAAACGGCCGGGCCAGCAAGCTGCTAGCCAATAATAATCGAACCAGTACAAATGATCGTGGTCGGCGTTTTCATGGCGTTACTTATCCTCATCGAAGCCTTGGCCGTCAAGAGCTTTCCATTAAAAACGCTGTGACATTTCAGCAACTTCAGGGATGATCAGTGCATGTTGGCCGGGAATCCATAAAACCGGCTCCAAACAGCCTTCATTCTGTCCCAATCAATCACACAATAGTGAGGATGAATTGGAAGAGGATGGACCAATGTCTAAAAATGAACTGCAGCCACGACAAGATAAGCTCATTGACCAATATCGTGAAATCGGGCCTGCGGTGCTGGTTGCAGCGTTGATGAGCAAGACAAATCGAAAAAACGAAGAACGTGGTGACAATACGCGCCATTCAATTCTGGCGGTCAAAAAGATCGGCTGATTTGCTTTGCCTTTTGGCAGACGAAAAAATTGTCAGAACATGGAAAGCTGATCGTCAGGCTTTTTCTTGCTCTTGGATTGAGCTGACGATGACGCCACAAGTTTTTCGTCTACCCTCTCCTGTATATCAGGTGATGTGTTGGCGACCTTGTTGACCTTGTCCGACACCGGAATGGCTTCGAAAAAATCATCCTGAACGGGCCGCATGATGTCAGCCACTTCGCGTGGAAGTAGCGTCTTGCAATTCAGCCAACGGGCATAATCCTCCGGCTTCACCACCACCGGCATGCGCTCGTGGATGGGACGCAAATATGTGTTCGCGCCTGTCGTCAGAATACCCGCAGTGTCAATTTGCGAGCCATCTGCACTGCTCCATGTTTCGACCAGCGCACCAAAGGCCACAATGCCGCCGTTGCGCGGTCTGATCCAATAGGCCTGCGCCTTGTTCTTACCCTCACGCCGCCATTCATAGAAGCCAGAGGCCGGAATCAGTGCGCGCCGATGATGAAGAGCTGCCCGGAATGAGTTCTTCTCTGCCGCCGTTTCAGAGCGAATATTGAAAACCAGATTCCAGTCATTGGGATCTTTGACCCAGGACGGCACAAAGCCCCAACGCACCAACATGCCGATACGGTCAGGGCGATTGCTTCCCGGCGGCGGCGTCTCACCGGCAAGAATAGAGAGTATCGGCTGGGTTGGCGCGATATTGTAACGCGGAGGAAAATCCTCCTCAATCATTGCACCAAGCAATGCTTCAACTTCTTCGCGGCTGGCAGTCAGAGAAAAACGTCCACACATGGTGTCCATGTTCAGGCTTTTGCGGAAATGGTCAAGTGGGGTTTGCTGTTGCCAAAAGCGGCTGGCCGGATCATAGCTTGTGTATGGTTACAATTCCCGTCATCCCCGCCCCCGTTCAAATCCATGGTGTTTCTCTCATCTGCCGCCGCGATGGCCGCTTTCTGCTGGTTGAACGCGGCAAGGAGCCATGGAAGGGTTGGCTGGCTTTTCCGGGTGGCAGCATTGAGGCCGGAGAAACGCCGGAAGAAGCGGCCATTCGGGAACTCAAAGAAGAAACAGCTTTGAACGTTCGCTCTTTGAGCCATGTCATCACCGTTGATCTGGCGCTTGAGGGCAAAGCTTACGCGAAGAGCTATTTTCTTTCTGTCTATCGCGCTTTGGATGTTTCGGGCATTGAGCAGGCCGGTGACGATGCTGCAGCGATATACTGGTTAAGCATTGATGAAATGGCGCATGCCAATGTGACAGATAGCACGTTAGACGTTGCGCGATCGGTCGCTGAGGCTGAAGATGGTTTAGGGCTAAACGCATGATCGCCTTGAAGTGGCCCTGATTCTTCATCAAAACTGCGTTTCATTCAGGGGGATCATAGTGCAGGGAAAGCGGCTTTCCATATGGGCGATTGCATTCTGGCTGGGCATTCTGTCCCCGGCCTTTTCTGCTCAGGACGCGCCTTATGAGGGCAAAATGCTCAGAATTGCGGAAGTGCTTGGCTCGCTTCACTATCTGCGTAATCTTTGCGGAGAAACCAGCAATGAATGGCGCGAACGGATGGACGCCCTCCTTGCCGCCGAAAAGCCCGATGAAACCGAGCGCGTGCGCCTTGTTTCAAGCTTCAACCATGGATACCGCGTTTTCAGCGACAATTATGTCCGCTGCACACCTTCTGCTCTTGCGGCGATTGATCGCTACATGAAAGAGGGAGAAAACTTGTCGAACGAGCTGATCTCGCGCTATGGGAATTAACCAATTATTCAGTCTTTTGCGGATGGGCATAAATTGCCTCATTCAAGTCCGTTTTAATCTGTTAACACTATCTTAAATGATAGGCAGGCTACGCAAGTGTTCGCGCTCCCTATTGCGGTGAGAGATCATTTGAGAAGCCAGAAGGGCGCAAGCCGGGATGAAACCAATGGAATATATGCCAGCCGATCTGGACGAGATGATCGCCCGCGAAAAGAAGCTTGTGGCGATTGAGTACCAGAACGAAGCCTGGGCGGATGGCATTTCCGAAGGGATTGAGCCGGAAATTCTGGCGGAAGCTGCTTTCACCACAGCCTTGACTGAGCTGATGCGTTCGTCTGGCGAAGACAGCGCGCTCGACCTTATTGAGAAAATGCGCGAACAGATCATTGCAGGAACCTTCCTGCAAAATCGCGTTCTTCAATAAACGCAACTGTCTGCCGCAAAAGATCGCATATGGCTGGGCGGGAAGTCATAGACCCGCTCCCAGACTCTGCGGAACTGTCGCGTTGAAGCAAAGCCGGATTTTTCGGCAACGCTTTCCATATCCAAAGCCGAGTTCAACAGCATTTCACGCGCAAGGCTTATTTTCAGCCGATTGGCATACTCCGTGACACTCATGCCCGCATGTTCATTGAACAGGCGTGACAGATTGCGTGGGCTTGCCCCGCTCGCTCCAGCGAGTTTTTCAACAGACCAGTTTTCGGCTGGATTTGCAGCCACAGCATCCTGTGCGCGATGCACAACAGGGTGCATATGATTGCGGCCTTCAAGCCATGGTGAAAGCTGCGGATCGCCACCGCTGCGACGCAGATAAACCACAAGATAACGCGCCACGGATAAAGCCAGTGCATGTCCTGCCATCTCGGCCAGAATATGCAACATCAGATCAATACCAGCAGTGATGCCCGCACTGGTCAGCCTGTCGCGATCCTCGACAAACAAACGGTTTTGCAGAACATGCGCGGTCGGTGCAAGTCGATGCAGCTCATCAATCGCCATATGATGCGTGGTGCAGTCATAGCCCTCAAGCAGTCCGGCACGTGCCGCAAGAAGTGCACCAGAGCAGATTGAAACCATTCTGATACCGGGGCGAATTGTGTGCTGCAACCAGCGCACAATTTGCGCTTCAAGCACGCTGTCATGGTCGCGATTGACGCCTGATGATCCAAGTGGCGCATCTGCCGAGCCGGATATGACCACCAGCGCGTTATCCGGGAGATTTTCCGGCATCGGATCGATATTGGCAAGCGTGAGGCCAATGGAGCTTAACGCGGTCTCGGATGGGCCAATAAAGCTCACCTCAAACTGCACCTTGTTTTGCTCCAGATTGGCCTTGCGCAAAACCTCTATCGGCCCCGCCACGTCAAGCAAAAGCGTGCGCGGCGGGACGACAACGAAGACCCGCACAGTTTTATGGCTGTCGGCGGCTTGGTTCATGCAGCTTTCCGTTCTGCGCTGCCCGCAAGAGCCTGTTCCACGGTTGCTATCCTTGCAAAGCGATCCGCAAGTACCAGCTCGGTGCGTGCACGAATTTCAGCCGCGCTCCATTCGCGACCAGCCCCATCCGTCATGGGAAATGTCAGTGTCGCTTCACCGACGAAATCAATCTTATAACCAAGATCAGAAGCGTGACGTGTCGTCTTCTCGCAGCATTGTTCGGTTCGAATGCCAGAAATGATAATATGATGAATGCCATTATCGACAAGCCAGACATCAAGCCCGGTTCCGACCAGCGCACTGTGGCGGCTCTTTCGGAAAACCACATCCGGCTCAATCGAAAGAGGTGAAAGCGCCTTCACAAAGCCTGAGGCTTCCGAAAACGCTCCTTCATTTTCGACATGGAAAATTTGAACAACGGGAATACCCTTGCGCTTCGCACCATCAATGAGCGCCTGCTGCCGCTCTATGTAAGCGGCAACCTCTTCATCACGGTAATAGGGGCGATGTCGAAAAGATTCCTGAACATCGATAACCAGCAGTGCGGTGTCATTCGCGGACATTTTTTGCTCCTTGCAAATTTATACAAGGAGATATTAACGCCCACAACCCAAGCCGAAAGATTGAGTTCGGACAAAGACCGGACAGATCGCGCCAATCGATAAGCGTTTAGCGGTGAGGCAAAGCTTCCAAAAACTCGACCGGCTCGCCCTTGTTCGGATTAACCACTTCCGCTTCCCACATAACCTTGATACCGCGCACGAAAGTACCAACCGGCCAGCCGGTGACAGTCTTGCCGTGATAAGGCGTCCAGCCAGCCTTAGAGCCAGCCTGCTCATGGGTAATGGTTTCGCGGCGTTTCATATCGACGATAGTGAGATCAGCATCATAGCCAACAGCAATGCGGCCTTTGCGCGCCATGCCAAAAATGCGGTTCGGGCCGTGGCTCGACAGATCGACAAAGCGTTCCAACGAAAGCTTACCAGCATTGACGTGATCGAGCATGATCGGCACCAGCGTCTGAACGCCGGTCATGCCAGACGGTGATGCCGGGTAAGGCTTCTGCTTTTCTTCCAGCGTATGTGGCGCATGGTCGGAGCCGAGCACATCGACAATACCCTGATCAATTCCCTTCCAGATGCCGTCACGATGGCGCTTGTCGCGCACAGGCGGGTTCATCTGAATAAGATTACCGAGGGTCGCATATTCATCTGCCGACAATGTGAGGTGATGGGGTGTGGCTTCACAGGTTGCCACATCTTTATGGCCCTGCAAGAAGTCGATTTCTTCCGCAGTCGAGATATGCAGCACATGAATGCGCGCGCCGGTTTCGCGTGCGATGCGCACGAGACGTTGCGTGCATTGCAGGGCAGCAATTTCATCGCGCCACACAGGGTGGCTCGATGGATCGCCTTCAACCCGCAGATTTTCGCGATCCTTCAAACGGAATTCATCTTCCGAATGGAAGGCCGCACGGCGGCGCGTGTTCTTGAGGATGGACCGGACACCTTCATCATCCTCAACCAAGAGGTTACCAGTCGAAGACCCCATGAAGACCTTGATACCGGCAGCGCCCGGAAGGCGCTCAAGCTCGGCGACGTCTTTTGCATTGTCGCGTGTTCCGCCGACCCAAAATGCGAAATCGCAATGCATACGGTGACGACCGCGACGAATCTTGTCTTCCAGCGCTTCGGCAGAAGTCGTCAGCGGCTTGGTGTTCGGCATTTCAAAAACCGAAGTCACACCACCCAGAACAGCGGCAAGTGAACCGGTCTCCAGATCTTCCTTGTGTTCCAGCCCCGGCTCACGAAAATGAACCTGACTATCGACCACGCCCGGCAGAATATGCAGGCCCGTGCAGTCAATCACTTCGCCAGCCGAATGTGTGGAGAGTGAACCAATCGCCTCTATGCGCCCGTTACGAATACCAATATCACGGCTTCCTATACCGTCATGATTGACGATGGTTGCACCTTTCAGGATCGTATCAAACGTTTGGGCCATTGTTGTCTCCTGCTGGCTGAATGGGACTTGCGAGCCTTTTCAATGCGGCTTACGTAACGATGGTGATAAAGGCAAGGAAGAAGCGATGGCGACGGTAGCGGAATTGATCAATCTTTCCAACAGAGCACTGGTTCACATCACGGGCGAAGACGCGGAAAAATTCGTACAAGCCGTGATTACGACCAATCTCGACATGCTTGGCGCCGATGAATTGAAACCGGGCGCATTGCTGGCACCGCAAGGCAAGATCATGTTCGACTTTGTCGTGTCACGCATAGAAAACGGTTTTCGTTTCGATATGCCAGCAAGCATCGCAGCCGATTTTGCCAAGCGGATGACGCTTTATCGCCTGCGCGCCAAAGCGGAAATTATCCAATTGCCAGAATCCCTTGTCAGCGTTTGCTGGCACAATGATTCCGCTTCCTCAGAAAGTGATTCAATGAAGCGCGATACGCGCTTTCCTGAAGAGCTGAAAGTGACCCGCATTTATGGACAGGCCGGTGAAATCAGCGATGAAAGCGCATGGGTGGCGCTTCGGGCCGAATATGGCATTGCCGAAGGCGAAGCCGATTTTGCTTATAATGACGTGTTTCCTCACGACATTAACTTCGATCAGACGGGCGGCGTGAGTTTCCCAAAAGGCTGTTTCATCGGACAAGAAGTCGTCTCGCGTATGCATCATCGCGGCACGCCACGCCGCCGGGTGCTTGTCGCCAAATCGGATATGCCCCTGCCCGCCATGGGCACTCCAATCACGGTGGCCGGACGCGATGTTGGAACACTCGGCAGCTCGTCGGGTCGGATTGGCCTTGCACTGGTGCGTATTGATCGGGTGAAGGATGCGCTTGATTCCGGCACCCCGATTCTGGCCGGTGAAAGCGAAATTACACTCGCGCTGCCACCGCATGTACGTTTCACATTTCCCACCACCGAGACGGACAAAGACTAATGGCGTCCGCAGATCATTCATCTGGCAAAGACCGCGCATGGCAACGCATGTTGTCTGGCCGCAGGCTCGACCTGCTTGATCCGTCACCGCTTGATGTCGAGATTGAAGACATTGCGCATGGTCTTGCGCGTGTGGCGCGCTGGAATGGGCAGACCGTCGGCGAGCATGCCTATTCTGTCGCCCAGCACTCCCTGCTGGTGGAACAGATTTTCAATCGGCTTGTGCCTGATGCAAGCGTCGAGCAGCAGATGCTAACCCTTCTGCATGATGCGCCTGAATATGTGATTGGAGACATGATCTCGCCATTCAAGGCAGTGATGGGCGGGAACTATAAGCTGATCGAAGCGCGGCTTGAAAGCGCCATTCATGTGCGTTTTTCGCTGCCCGCATCCATATCAGCTTCGCTCAAAAAGCTGATCAAGCGCGCTGATCAGGTCGCAGCTTTCTTTGAGGCCACCCGCCTTGCCGGCTTTAGCGAAACGGAAGCGATCAAGTATTTTGGGCGTCCGCGCGGATTTGATCCAGCAGGGCTGGATCTGACACCGCGCCCGACACAAAACGTGCAGAATGATTTTCTGGCGCGCTTTGCAACATTGGAACAGGCACAAAGAAACAAGCCATGACGCATATCGTGGTCAGCCCGCTTTCAAAGCTTGAGGCGCAAATTGCGCTGCATCAGCCAAGTCATATCGTAACACTGAGCAGTGGCGATGTGCCTTCCCTGCCCGGCGAAATGAAGCGGCTCAGCCTCATTTTCAACGATATTGTTGAGCCGCGTGATGGTTTGGTGATGCCACAACACAACCATGTGGAAGAGTTGCTTGAATTTGTGACAACATGGGAGCGGGAAAGGCCGCTGCTAATCCATTGTTACGCAGGTATTTCGCGCTCCACTGCCAGCGCCTATATCATTGCCATGGCGCTTAATCATGCGCTCGATGAAGTGGCTCTTGCAGCAAGGCTGCGCCAGCTTTCCCCCTCTGCAACGCCCAATATCCGATTAGTCGAACTGGCTGATCAGTTGCTTGGTCGCGGCGGCCGCATGGTCACGGCCATTCGCGCCATAGGCCGCGGAAAAGATGCGTTTGAAGGCAATGTTTTCAGCCTGCCTGTTGCAGGTTGAGACTTCGTGACACTGCATTGAGAAAGCCGCCCCGCGCGTCAGGCGGAGTTTGTGCGCGTGGTTCCCACACATGGCGCAGGAAGAAGAAACCCGTCATCCTGAATGCATCATTAAGATCGTCGTAGCAGGATGGACGCACTGATGTGCTGTTGACGAATGCAGGCAGCGGCAACATCTTGTCAGCCCATGGCGCACCCGCATCGCCACAAACCGCTCGTCCTGATTTGGGCGAAACATAGATCAGGTTTTCACTAACGCCCGTCGCCGCGCACTCTTTTAGATCAAGGCCGAAGCCCAGTTCTTCCAGCATCATCACTTCAAAACGCAACAGCAACTCACCTGATGAAAGTGGGTCATCAAAATGCTCGATGATGAGGCGCAGCGTTTCATAAAGCGCACGTTGTGGATCACGCTCGGGTAAAAGCCGCAAATGCGCGGCAACAAGCTGGATGCCATAAAGCGCAACAGGCGTTTCAATGAGGCGGGCAGCAGCAAAGCCAAGCGGCTCAATTGTGAACGAACCCATATGTTCATCCAGCCGCGCCCACCATGTCAGATCAACGTGATTGCCGGGCTGGAGCAGCGGCTGCATGCGGCGGGATCGCCCACCACGCACCATACCCATATGACGGCCATGTTCGCGCGTCATCACTTCAACAATGGCGCTTGTTTCGCCGTGTCGCCGCGTGCCGAGAATTATGCCTTCATCGCGCCATTCCATGGGCTTTTTTGATACACCTTACGTTGGGAAGTCCAGACCCATTTCGCGATAACGCTCTGGATCATTGCCCCAATTTTCGCGCACTTTCACAAACAGGAAGAGATGCACATTCTGCTCAAGGATTTCGCTGATCTCTTTGCGTGCAGATTGGCCGATTGCCTTGATCGTCTCGCCCTTATGGCCAAGAACAATCTTTTTCTGGCTTTCGCGCTCGACATAAATCACCTGCTCAATCCGCACCGAGCCATCCTTACGCTCTTCCCAACGCTCTGTCTCGACCGTCGAGGAATAAGGCAGTTCTTCATGCAGGCGCAGATAAAGCTTTTCACGGGTGATTTCTGCCGCAAGCTGGCGCATCGGCATATCGGAGATCTGATCTTCCGGATAATACCAAGGACCGTTTGGAACGCTCTCAGCCAGGAATTTTGCCAGATCCTTACAGCCCGAACCGTTGAGCGCCGAGATCATGAATGTACGGTCGAAAGCGACCTTCTCATTTGCCTTTTGCGCCAGTTCAAGCAACTTTGGCGGATCAACGCGGTCCACTTTATTGAGTACAAGAACTTTCTTCTGACGAACATTGGCCATGCTTTCGAGAAGAGCTTCCGCATTCTCGTTGAGGCTGCCCTGCGCATCAAGGATCACCAGAATGATGTCGGCATCCTTCGCGCCACCCCATGCGGTCGTGACCATGGCACGATCGAGCCTGCGCTTTGGACGAAAAATGCCGGGTGTATCGACAAGGACGATCTGCGCATTATTCTCAATGAAGATACCGCGAACCAGCGCGCGCGTGGTCTGCACTTTATGTGTGACGATTGAAACCTTGGTTCCCACGAGCTGATTGACCAGCGTGGACTTTCCGGCATTTGGCGCGCCGATAAGTGCAACAAAGCCGGAGCGGGTCTGCAAGGTTTCAGTTGCGCCATCTGACGGCACGGTTGGGTTGTTCATTAGTCATCCTTTGAGACGAAATTAATCGCAAAAAGGTGTCCCCCGACACCGCCTTGCTCAGGCAGCAGCCTATTGCTGCTGTTGTTTGATTGATTATAGCCGAGTTTTACAGAAAAAAGCAGAGGGCCGCATTAAGAAGAACCATCACGCTTCCAGACAGATTCCCTATAAAGCATGGCTTCGGCCGCGCTTTGCTCGGCAATCCGCTTGGATCGCCCCTCACCCGTTTCAGGCGCGAACCCCTTCACGGTCACTTCTACCGTAAATGAAGGATCGTGATCAGGGCCGCTGCGATCCAGAATAACATAGGATGGGTGCACATTGCCCTGCTGATGCGCCCATTCCTGCAACTCAGTTTTAGCATCGCGACGCGCAGCACCTGTCTCAAGTGAGCGGCCCTGCCAATAACGCTTTATAAAGCGGCGGGCCGCATCAAGTCCGCCATCCATATAAATCGTTGCGATCAAAGCTTCCACGACATCTGCGCGCACATTCAGCAGGCGTTTGTCATTTAAAGATTTTATGTCTGAACCTGTTTGGATAAGGTCTGCAAGTCTGATCTCATCAGCAATTGCAGCACAGGTTTCGGCATTCACCAGCGCGTTGAGGCGAACAGACAGCTCACCTTCGGGCGCGTCGGGAAATGACTCGAAAAGCATTTCCGCAACAACCAAACCCAATACACGGTCACCGAGAAATTCCAGCCGTTCATAATTTGGGCGCGATGGCCCCTGCACACTCGAATGGGTGAGCGCCCGTTCAAGCCGTTTCAGATTAAGAAAACGGTGTCCAGTGCGCTCTTCCAGGATCGATGCTGCCTTATTTGCAGAAATCATCTCAGTTTCCGGTTACGGCAGTGTGCGGCTTTCCGCTCACCCATGAGAAAAGACGGCTGAAACGAACATCAGTCGGCCATTTCCAGATTTCGAGCGGGCTTGCCTTATCAGCAATTGAGAAGAAAATAATATTCGCCCGACCGACCAGATTTTCAAACGGCACATAGCCAACACCAAAACGGCTATCGAGCGAATTATCGCGATTGTCACCCATCATGAAATAATGACCGGCAGGCACTTCGAACACGCGGGTGTCATCGCCAATGGAATTTGGCGCAAGATCAAGCGTATCGTAGCTCACGCCATTGGGCAGCGTTTCGCGATAGACCTCCACCGGACGGTTGACCTCGGTCACATCGGGATTGTCGATTGTCCCAACGCGCTCGCGCTTAACGGCTACATCATTGATATAAAGAACGCCGCCGCGCATCTGAATGCGATCACCCGGAAGGCCAATCACGCGTTTGATGTAATCAATATTGGTGTCGCTTGGCAGCTTGAAGACAACAACGTCACCACGTTTTGGTTCTGCACCCCAGATGCGACCGTTGAACAGATCGAAACCAAAGGGCAGCGAGTAACGCGAATAGCCATAGGCGTATTTCGATACGAAAAGATAATCGCCTTCCAGCAAAGTCGGGCGCATTGAGCCAGACGGAATGCTAAACGGTTGGAAAAGCAGGCTGCGAATGATCAGTGCCAGCAGCAGTGCCTGCACGATAACACTGACGGTTTCGCGAATGCCGCCTGATTTTTTAGTTTCACTTTTGCTGGACACGCTCATTGTATCTCCGCTTGCCGATGTGCGATCTAATAACGGCTAAGATTGCCTGAGGCAATCCAATCACCCGCTTCTCGCACGATTATGAGCAGGAGTTTACCTGTCACAATCGCAATTGTTTTGGTGTATGCCGTTATTCGGCAATATGGATTAGTCGGTTTCCGGTAGAGCTTCGATAATAACGAAGGCCTGCGCGAGAGGAAAATCATCTGTAATTGTCAGATGTATGGCAGCGCGCATCCCTTCTGGCAGTATGTTTTTCAACTGTTCGGCAGCACCACCCGTAAGCTTCATGGTTGGCTTGCCCGACGATGTGTTGACCACACCCATATCCCGCCAGAAAACACCGTTTGAAAGGCCAGTGCCAAGAGCTTTGGAGCAAGCTTCCTTCGCCGCAAACCGCTTTGCATAAGATGCTGCGCGTTGTTTGCGCCCATCCGATTTTGCCTGTTCAATCTCGGTAAATACACGCTGGATAAAGCGATCACCATGCTTTTCGAGGGTCTTTTCTACGCGGCGAATATCGATCAGATCGCTGCCAATGCCGACAATCATATTTTCTGCGGCTCCTGCTTAACAGCCAAATTTTGCTTTGCAGCAAGCCGCTCAAGCCTGCGGCGGCGAAATGCCTTCACGGCAAAGCGTGTGGCAAAATATGCAATCACTGCGAAAACTGCACCGAGAATGGTCGATCCGAAAAGCATGGGCTTTAACAGTGGCGTCCACACTTCACCGAATTTCATTGTCTGAAGCGCGTGGCCCAGATGCAGAGGTGGTGCGCTTTCAATATCGCCACTGATCACAAAACGGCCCAGCTCATAGGTGCTTCCCCAAATGAAAGGCAGCGTCAGCGGGTTGGCCAACGTCGTGCCGAGCGCTGCGGCAGCAATATTTCCAGCCAGAAAATATGCCAGAACAATTGCTATAATCAGATGGAAACCGAAAAACGGCGTGAAAGCTGAAAAGACGCCAACGGCCAGCCCCGCAGCAACTGCGTGGGGTGACGCAGTGATGCGCAGCACGCGCTTGCCGCCATATTTAAACGAGCGGGCAAAAGAACGGCGCGGCCAAACCAGCGTTCGGAAACGCTCAGTGCGGGTCGGCGGATTTCGGCGTTGAAATAACATGGCTTCTCATACTGCTCTCTTCGCCCCGAAACAATTGTTATTATCATAACGATGCGGACGGGTGCCGACCATTCCCTTCGACCGATGCCGCATGCATACGTGGCGAATAGAACTTCGGCGATACGCCCAGCATACGGCGAAACATTGTCGTAAATGCAGATACGCTGTCATAGCCAAGATCAAGCGCCACACTTGTCACCGGCTCGCCTTCCGTCAGGCGCGGAAGAGCAGCGAAAAGACAGGCTTGCTGCCGCCATATCGACAGGCTTACACCCGTTTCACGCTGAAAATGACGGGTGAATGAGCGCCTGCTCATGGCCATACGGTTCGCCCAGTCATCAATTGTCGCGCGCGCTGAAGGTGTTTTTACGAATTCACGGCAAAGCTTCTGCAGACGAATATCCGTCGGGAAAGGCAGACCAAGTGGCCTTTGCGGCAAAGTGCGCAGATCTTTCAAGATCAGTTCGATTACCAGAGCATCTCGGCTTCCCGGCTCGGGGATGCTATCGACAAGGGTCGCATCAATGATAAGGCAGCGCATCAGATCGGTCATGCCAACCACATGAAGATAATCAGGCACGCCAGAAATCACGTCAACTGCAATGTAGATTGAGCGCATCAATACATCGCCAACGATTTCGACAGAATGTTCGACGCCGGCGGGAATCCAAATGGCATGGTCACTGGGAATCATCCAACGACCGGCCTGCGTGGTGACTAGAACGACACCTTGTGAAGCACACAGCAGCTGCGCGCGACTATGGCTGTGCTGAGGCACGAAATAACCGTCGGGGTATTCTGTCGGCAGAGCAATGACTGGTCCGTGCAAATTCTCCAGCATGGCTATGCGCTGTTCATGAAACCGTTGCAGTTCCTCACTTTGAGGCAATATTCGCCCCGCTGGCAATTTTTGCTTCATCCGCTTTGGCCCACTCTCGAAGGTAATGGACCAAATCACGAAAGCAGGCGTGAAACAATATAATTATGAATTGATCAGTTTAGAAATATTTGTGAACGACGAATAGGGGTCCCACCCCTAACATGCCAATTGACGGGCGAATCCCGTTCCCAATTACCTTCGGAGTAGGACTTATGAGCACGAGTGCTGCCGAGCAGCCAACAAGCACCGGCGCGAACAATACGGTTCTCGCCATTATTCTGGCCACGAGTATGGGCCACTTTCTCAACGACATGATGCAGTCGCTCCTTCCGGCGATCTATCCGATGCTCAAGGACAACTACAGCCTGTCTTTCTGGCAGATCGGCCTACTCACCTTCACCTTTCAGGTAACGGCATCCATTCTACAGCCAATCGTTGGCATTTACACGGATCGACGTCCAATGCCTTATTCATTGCCATTCGGCATGGGGTGCACGCTGATTGGCCTGATCCTGCTCGCAACAGCATACCATTTCTCATTCCTGTTATTGGGTGCAGCCTTTATCGGCTTTGGCTCTTCTGTGTTTCATCCGGAAGCTGCGCGCGTCGCGCGTCTTGCATCGGGTGGTCGCCACGGCTTTGCACAATCAATGTTTCAGGTGGGCGGTAACTTCGGCTCATCCATTGGACCATTGCTTGCGGCCTTCGTTGTTCTGCCTTTCGGACAGGCCAGCGTGTCGTGGTTTTCCATTGCAGCACTGATCGGCATGGCCCTGCTCTGGTATGTTGGAAACTGGTACAATCAGCACAATCTGGCCAATAAGCACAAGCCAAAGGCCGATAAGACACTGCCGCTGCCGCGCAACAAGGTGATTGCTTCGATTGGCATCCTCGCCCTGCTGATTTTCACCAAATATGTCTATATGGCGAGCCTGACGAGCTATTATACCTTCTATACTATCAGCCATTTCGGCGTGACCGTACAGGCATCGCAGCTTTTGCTGTTCCTGTTTCTTGGTGCAGTTGCGGCAGGCACGATCATTGGCGGTCCTATCGGCGACAGGATCGGCACCCGGACCGTGATCTGGGTTTCGATCCTCGGTATTCTGCCTTTCACGCTGGCACTGCCTTATGCAAACCTGGAAGTCACAGCAATTCTGACCATCATCATCGGCTTCGTTTTGGCTTCAGCTTTCCCGGCAATCATCGTCTTTGCACAGGAATTGCTTCCGGGACGTGTTGGCATGGTATCCGGGCTGTTCTTCGGCCTTGCCTTTGGTATCGCCGGTATTGCCGCCGCGCTGCTCGGAATCGTGGCCGATAGAACAAGCATCGAGTTTGTCTATCAGATTTGTTCGTATCTGCCGCTTCTCGGCCTTCTGACCATCTTCCTGCCAAAGATGCAAAGAGCTCAATAAACTTAGCCCTTATGAAAAAATGGAGCACCGCTCATCCCCCAACGAACGGTGCTCCTGATGCCACTGACCTTCTGACGGCCCGGTACAGCGGCAGCTCTGAAATATTTTACACAGCGGAGCTGAAGCCGTTTACGCTCTCTCTGCGGAACTCATCAAAGGTTGCCGCAACCAGACGAATCAGCGGCTTTCCATCCTCTGTTGCCGTGATGACACCATCGCGCACTTCTACCAGCCCGTCAGCAACGAGCGGGCGCAGCAAAGCCATTTCGTCCGAGAACTCAACGCCCGGTGCAGCAAGGTTCAAATCAACCCGGAAGTTGCACATGAGTGCCGTAATGATGCTTGCACGCAGTCTGTCATTGTCGTGCATCGGATAACCACGCACAGTTGCAAGCCCCCCGGTCACAACACGTTTGCTATATTGCCCAACATCGGAGATGTTCTGCGTATAACCAGCCGGATATTGGGATATCGACGATGGTCCGAAGCCAATCAGCGTCTGACACCGGTCTGTCGTGTATCCTTGGAAATTACGATGCAACGTGCCATTTTCTGCGGCAATGGCCAGCGCATCATCCGGCAATGCAAAATGGTCAATGCCGACTGGCTTATAACCGAAACCAATAAAGCTCTCGGCCACTGCGCTTGCCTGCGCAAAGCGCTCATCCGCATCCGGCAGGCTACTTTCGTCAATCAATCTCTGGTTCGCGCGACGTTGCGGCAGATGTGCATACCCAAAGCAAGCGATGCGATCCGGCTTCATCTCGGCCACACGTTCGCAGGTTTCGCGAAGGCTCTCCACAGTTTGAAGTGGCAGACCATAAATCAGATCAAAATTCAGGCGATCAATGCCAGCTTCGCGCAAAAGTGTTACTGCTCTTGCAACGGTTTCTATCGGCTGGATGCGACCGATCGCCTTTTGTACCTCTGCATTGACATCCTGCACGCCAAGACTCGCACGATTGACACCAATCTGGGCCAGAGCCTCGACCAGAACAGGATTGACCGTGCGCGGATCAAGTTCAATGGCATGTTCCATATCCGGGTGGAAATCAAACGACAGACGAAGTGCAGCTACAATGCGCTTGAACTGGTCTGCATGCAGAATTGAAGGGGTGCCCCCGCCCCAATGTAGATGCACCACCTGCGGACGCACCGTCAGGCTTGCACCTACCGTTTCGATCTCACTCAAAAGAGCGATCACGAAATTTTCAATAACATCCTCGCGGACGGCCATTTTGGAATGGCATCCGCAGTAATGACAAATCTCTTTGCAATAGGGCACATGGATATAAAGCGAGACACTCTCTCGCGGACCGATCTGACGCAACCAGCTTTTGGTGCTGTCAGCAGTAATCGGGGTGAAATCCACGGCCGTCGGGAACGACGTGTAGCGAGGAACGGCAAGCGCCGCATATCTTCTTATCGCGTCTTCATGCATGGTGATTGCACTCCCCGCTCCTGACGATCCGGTGAGATTCTCCCACCCTTACGCGCATTTGAAGAAGACGGGCATTCTGCCGGGCAAGTCGGCATGAGTCTGCAAGGAATCCCGCACACATGACAGCCGATATTGGTATTGCCAGCCACAATGACACCTGCTCACCTCGTTATCATCGGGCAGCGCCTCAATAAGCTGCCTCAATTTGTACGATCAGATGTAATGGACACACGGGCAATCTTCATTGATTTGGATCAACGAAACTGCAACAAAGAAGTTGGGGGTCAGATATTTTCAGGGTCCATGCCTGCAACAGATGCAAGCGACCGGCGCGAAAGTATTTCCACGGTATTCGCATCAAGCAACTGAATGAGGCCTTGCGTTTTCAGCTTCGTAAAACTGCGACTGACTGTTTCAATCGTCAGGCCCAGATAATCCGCGATATCGGTGCGGTTCATCGACAAATGAACCACATTGGCCTTGCCGCCATGCTTTTCGATCCGTGCGGCCAGAACGAGAAGAAAACTTGCAAGCTTTTCCACCGGCGCAAGACGCCCCAGCACAAGCTGATTGTCACGCGCGGTACGCAATGCCTCACGTGTCATCTGGTAAAGACGCTCTTTCAGCTTCGGGAAGCTCTCCATCAGCCCATCCATTTCCTTTGCCGAGAAAGCGCAAAGAACAGAAGGAACAACAGCTTCGGCAGACTGTGAATAGACGTCATCGTCAGCCAGCCCCAGATAATCGCCTGGCACCAGAAAACCCGCAATCTGGCGACGGCCATCGGGCAGAGATGTATAAATACGCAGCATGCCTGATGTCAGACTAAAGACCCTGCGCTTGAGATCACCCTCTTCCACCAGCATTTCATTGGCGCCGAGCTTTTTCGACGTCATGATGGCTTCAAGCGCACCAAGATCGCGATCATCGAGTGCAGAGCAAACTGCCATGCGGCGGACGTCACAGTCCACACAGACGCCACAGGCTGTTCGATGAGAGGGCTTTTTGTCGAATATAAGAGGCACAACAGCCACGACGAATTCCTAGTCAGGGGGGATATGAGCATTGGATTGCCCTTTCCCTAAAATAGGGGGGTGGGGCCAATAACGCAAAGCGCAATTTCGCCGCACGACAAAATTGCGCTCAACACAATCAAGATTATATTCAAAAACGATCAAATATTCCGGCTACCCGGCTTAATTGCTGGAATTGCAGCCAGTTCCGGCGGCAAATCATCAGGCGCATAAGCAGGGACTTCATATTCGGCAAGCGCGATCAGCTTGGTGCCGACATCAGCCTTACCTGCCGATCGATCCACAATACAGGCAGCGGCAACAACCTCAACGCCAATCGCCGTCATGCATTCTATAGTTTCGCGAATCGACAGGCCCGTTGTGACAATGTCTTCGACAATCACAACCCGCGCGCCCTTTGGCACATCAAAGCGGCGCAGGCGGAAAGTGCCATTTTCGCGCTCGACCCAGACCGACGGCACACCGAGATGACGCGATGTTTCATAAGAAGGGATAAGCCCCCCAATTGCAGGGCCGACCACATAATCAATCTGGCCAAGGTCAGCCGCCCTGATCTTTTCCGCGAGGGCTTTGCAGAGCTTCTCTGTTTTATCGGCATGCATGAAAACGCGCGCCTTTTGCAAGAAGATCGGGCTGCGGAGACCAGATGTCAGAATAAAATGGCCTTCAAGGATCGCTCCCGCTTCGCGGAAGACAGCAAGGACGTCTTCGGTTTTCATAGTGCCTTATCCGTTCACGCGCGTTGCGCCACTGACGCTTGCGCTTTCTTTCAACTGCGAAATGATACGATTGAGGTGTTTAAGATCCCAGACCTCAACATCAATGATCATTTCAGTAAAATCGGGTGCAGTGCGCACCATTGAGAGGTTATGAATATTGGCGTCATTGGCGGCCACGATCTGCGCAATTTCAGCCAGAGATCCGGGTGAGTTGATCGCAGACACGCTAATGCGGGCCGGGAAGCGCTCATGCATCCCCTCATCAATATCCCAGCGCACATCAATCCAGCGCTCAGGCTGATCGTCATAAGCTGTCAGCGCCGGCGACTGGATCGGATAGATGGTGATGCCCGCGCCCGGCTGCATGATGCCGACGATACGATCACCGGGGACAGCGCCTTCCGGGGCAAAACGCACCGGCAAATCAGAATTGGTGCCGCGGATTGGCACAGCCTTGCGCTTTTGCTTGTCACCGGTCTCTCCCGGTTCGTGCGCGCCTTCAGAACCTTCCGGCACCTTGAAAATCATGCCTGCCGCGTTCTGAATATTGAACCAGCCCTTTTCACCGGTCTTTGCCGGGCTGTTCTGTGTCGTTACGCGGGTGTCCTGATAGTCAGGATAGACTGCCTTCACAACATCGGTGGATGGCAATTCACCACGACCAACCGCCGCCAGAACATCTTCGACTTCCTTACGCGCCAGACGCGGCAGATGCGGTTTAAGAATATCTTTGCTGTAAGTCTTTCCAGCCCGCTCAAATGCGCGCTCAAGAATGCGCATGCCAAGGCCCGAATATTGCTTGCGGACTGCTGAGCGCGTTGCCCGGCGAATGGCAGCGCGTGCCTTGCCCGTTGCAACCAGCGATTCCCATGCAGCAGGCGGCACCTGCGCTTTGGAGCGGATGATATCCACTTCATCGCCGTTTTTAAGCTCGGTCATCAGCGGCATGATGCGGCCATTGACCTTCGCGCCCACGCAGCTATCGCCAATATCCGTATGGACTGCGTAAGCAAAATCAATCGGCGTCGCGCCACGCGGCAGCGCAATCAAACGTCCCTTTGGCGTGAAACAGAAAACCTGATCCTGAAAGAGTTCGAGCTTGGTATGCTCGAGGAATTCTTCCGGGTTATCACCTTCGGAAAGCTGCTCAATGGTCTGGCGCAGCCAGGCATAGGCGTTGGTTTCAGTGGAAATCTTGTGCGGATTGTTGGCGCTGCCGCGATCCTTGTAAATCGAATGGGCCGCAACACCGAATTCCGCGATTTCATCCATCATGCGCGTGCGGATCTGCAACTCAATACGCTGCCGGGACGGACCGATGATTGTGGTATGCAGCGAACGATAATCGTTCTGCTTTGGTGTAGAAATATAGTCTTTGAAGCGTCCGGGAACCATCGACCATGTGGTGTGGATCAAACCCAGTGCGCGGTAGCAATCCTGTGTTGATTCCACCATGACGCGGAAACCGAAAATATCGGAAAGCTGTTCAAATGACAGGCCCTTGGTTTCCATCTTGCGGAAAACCGACCATGGCTTCTTCTGGCGGCTTTTGACAGTCGCCTTGATGCCGTTCTTCTGAAAAATATCAGAAAGGTCTTCTTCAATCTTTTGCAGAAGGCCGCGATTCTTCTCAAGAAGTTCCGCAAGACGGTCTGTCACCGCGCGCCACGCATCGGGATTGATATAGCGAAAGGCAAGTTCTTCAAGCTCTTCGCGCGTATCCTGCATACCCATGCGGCCAGCAAGCGGCGCATAAATATCCATGGTTTCTTCAGCAATCCGCAAGCGCTTGTCTTCGCGCATGACGCCAAGTGTGCGCATATTATGCAGACGATCTGCAAGCTTCACCAGAAGTACGCGTACATCTTCAGAGATTGCGAGCAGCAACTTGCGCAGGTTTTCAGCCTGCACGGCCTTCTTGGAAACCAGATCCAGTTTCTTGAGCTTCGTTAGTCCTTCGACAAGCTTGCCGATTTCAGGCCCAAAAAGCTGGTCGATTTCCTGACGGGTGGCAGTGGTATCTTCGATGGTGTCATGCAGGAGAGCGATGGCGATTGTGGCTTCATCCAGATGCATGTCTGTGAGAATGGCTGCGACTTCGAGCGGATGCGAAAAATACGGATCTCCGGACGCGCGCTTCTGACTGCCGTGCTTCTGCATGGCATAAACATATGCCTTATTAAGAAGCGCCTCATTCACGTCTGGCTTGTATCGCTGGACACGCTCCACAAGCTCATATTGGCGCATCATCTACGCAAACTCCCTACCCGTCACATATTCAGCGGCCAGTTTGAACGGAAATCGCTAAAAAATATAATAATTTGCGATCTTGCCGACCCATTTTCTGCAAACAACCTTAATTTCCTGACGAATTAGCCCTTAAATTCGTCTGAAACGCATTTTGTACATTGCCTGCATGCATATAAAAACATGCGCCATAGCCTTGCCGGGCTACAGCGCATGCAAAATACGGTAGTCTGGAAGGCAATCAGAAGTCGTCGTTCTTTTCTGGAGCAACGAGGCCTTCGATACCAGCAAGCAGTTCTTCTTCCGACATACGGTCGAAGGAAACAATGTCTTCTTCTCCAGCCTCGGCAATGCCCTCAGCCAGTTCACCGGAAGCATCGGCGAGAAGAGCAGGTGCTGCTGCTTCCGGCTCGTCAACCTCAACATGCTTCTGCAGCGAATGAATAAGATCTTCTTTCAGGTCATCTGGCGAAAGAGTTTCGTCAGCGATTTCACGCAGGGCAACAACCGGGTTTTTATCATTGTCGCGGTCGATCGTGATCTGAGCGCCCTGAGAAATCTGGCGGGCACGGTGACCGGCCAGCAGAACCAGTTCAAAACGGTTCTCGACCTTATCTACGCAGTCCTCAACGGTGACGCGAGCCATGGGCGGTCCCTTTCATTTCCTAAACTTTAACGGAATTTTTCTTGCACATAACGCTTATGCGCCGAAATTACAAGCAAAAGCGGATAATCTGTCCGACGCCGTTTATTACGCCCAGCGGATTTAACACAGTTTATAAATCTGTCTGACAAATACAGGCGCAGGACGCGATTGAGACAATAGATTTTAGTCAATTATCGATTGCTTAAGGCAAATATCTCGCATAAGCAATTAAGCACCAGCAAATAACAACCATGAGTTGCTTGTTTTTCTATAATATCCCCGTAGAACCCAATAAACGTCATTGGTACAAAAAAAGAATACCCCCGTCGTTTAAGAAACAAATCTGAATACGCGGTCGCAGGTCCACTCCCTGTAGGTCGCAGAGTGGATATATTGCACGATGTTCGATTCTCGTGAAAAAATTGCGCTATTTATTGACGGTGCAAATTTATATGCAGCTTCCAAGACACTCGGTTTCGATATTGATTACCGGAAACTTTTGAAGGCTTTCCAGAAACGCGGTTATTTGCTGCGTGCGTATTATTACACCGCTCTGGTTGAGGATCAGGAATATTCGTCGATCCGTCCCCTCATCGACTGGCTTGACTATAACGGCTATAAGGTCGTTACCAAAGCCGCCAAAGAATTTACGGATTCAACGGGTCGCCGCAAGGTCAAGGGCAATATGGACATCGAACTCACCGTCGATGCTATGCAGCTTACCGACACTGTCGATCACTTCGTGATTTTCTCGGGCGACGGTGATTTCCGCTCGCTTGCAGAAGCGTTGCAGCGCAAGGGCCGCAAAGTTTCCGTTGTTTCCACGCTGACAACCCAGCCAGCAATGATTTCCGATGAATTGCGCCGCCAGGCCGATCATTTCATCGACCTTGTTTCGCTGAAGTCTGAAATTGGTCGCGATCCATCTGAACGCCCGCAGCAGCAGCGTCGTCAGGATGATGATCAGGATTACGATTATTGATTGAAAGTGCATCTTGTCCGAAAGCCATTTCACAGTTTTCGGAATGCACTGCGATCAGAACTATTGACGCGGACAATTGTCCGGTTCATGCAAGGTTATGATTTCAGAACCTTCACCGAACTGTGCGATTTGTCCGCGATTGCATGCTTTTCTTCAGGAATGGCGACACAAAGAGCCTGAATGGCACAACGCACCGGTTGCGCCATTTCTGCCTGCCCATGACGATGACGTGCAGCTTCTGATCGTTGGCCTTGCTCCCGGCTTGCGCGGGGCCAATCGAACTGGGCGCCCTTTTACCGGCGATTATGCAGGCGAACTTCTCTACAGCACCCTATGCGAATTTGGCTTTGCGAGCGGCAAGTTTGAAGCACGGCCCGATGATAGTCTGCGGCTTGTTGACGCCGGTATTGTCAATGCGGTGCGCTGTGTGCCACCTGAAAACAAACCGGTTGGCAGTGAAATCAACAATTGCCGTCAGTTTTTCAGCCCCCTGCTCACGCATTTTAAAAATCTGCGCGCCGTTGTAACGCTGGGTACCATTGCCCATCAGTCGACGGTTCGTGCGATGGGCGCACCGGTGTCCCGCCATCCGTTCGGGCATGGCAAAGAGACAAATATCAATGGCTTGCGGATATTTTCGAGCTATCACTGCTCGCGCTATAATACCAATACCGGCAAGCTGACTGATCCAATGTTTCGGGATATTTTTAGAAATGTGCGTGCTTTTCTGAATGAAAAAAGCGCCTGAAGGCGCTTTTTATTTTTGAAAGCTTCACCTGTGAACGTCAGCCACGATCACGCAGGAGGCGCGACTTTTCACGGTTCCAATCGCGCTGCTTTTCAGTCTCACGCTTGTCGTGATTCTTCTTACCGCGCGCCACACCAATTTCGAGTTTCGCCCGACCGCGATCGTTGAAGTAGAGTTTCAACGGCACCACTGTCATGCCTTCGCGCGAAACGGACTGGAAAATCCGCGACATTTCGCGACGGCTTATCAGCAGTTTACGCAACCGGCGCGGCTCATGATTGAAGCGATTGCCTTGTGTATATTCCGGGATATAGGAATTGATCAGCCAGAATTCACCATTCTCAAAGCTTGCGTAGCTTTCAGCAATATTGGCCTGATTGGCGCGCAACGACTTCACTTCAGTTCCGGTCAAAACCAGACCGGCCTCAAGCGTATAGATGATTTCGAAATTGTAGCGCGCTTTACGGTTTTCAGCGACCATTTTGCGAGCGGGAGAGTTTTTCGGCTTATTCATAATACAACCATATAATGCTCATTGCCGGAAATGAAAACGCTCTCGCGCGGGCGAGAGCGTAAAAATCAGTCAACCAGGCAAATTGAACAGCCTTAATTGACAAGCCCTGCATGTTTCATGGCCTGATCGATCTTTTCAGCCGTCGCGGCTTCAATTGTGACCATGGGCGAGCGCAGAACATTTTCGACGCGACCAAGGCGCGACAGAGCATATTTCGGACCGGATGGGTTAGGCTCAATAAACAATGCCTTGTGCAGCGGCATCAGGCGATCCTGCAATTCAAGGGCCTTTGGATAATCACCCGCCTCACAAGCATCCTGAAAGTCTGCACAAAGACGCGGCGCAATATTGGACGTAACCGAAATGCAGCCGACACCGCCATGCGCATTGAAACCAAGCGCTGTCGCATCCTCGCCCGAAAGCTGGATGAAATCCTTGCCGCAGGTGGCGCGCTGCTCGGAAACACGCTCAATCTTGCCGGTGGCATCCTTAACGCCCACGATGTTTTTGTGATCGCGCGCCAGTGCGCCCATGGTTTCAGGCGTCATATCGATGATCGAACGACCCGGAATGTTGTAAATGATCAGCGGAATGGAGATCGAACGGGCAACACGCGAAAAATGCTCGTAAAGACCGCGCTGGTTCGGCTTGTTGTAATAAGGGGTGACAACCAGAGCCGCATCTGCACCAGCCTTTTCAGCGTGCTGTGCAAGCTCAATCGCTTCAACCGTATTGTTGGAACCGGCACCCGCAATCACCGGCACACGGCCAGCGGCGACTTCAATACAAACCTCAATAACGCGCTTATGCTCGTCATGTGACAAGGTCGGTGTTTCGCCCGTTGTGCCGACAGGAACGAGCCCTTTGGTGCCCTCTTCAATCTGCCAGTTCACAAAGGCACGAAAGGCTTTCTCGTCGAACGCTCCTTCACTATCGAATGGCGTGACAAGTGCAGTGATCGAGCCTTTCAGCATCTGTGAACTCCTGAGAAATAAGTCATAACCCGACAATACCATCCCGACGATCATATAAGCCAGAATGCCTGCGAGGTGATGCACCATAATCTCGCAGCGCAATTCCGGCAAGCGGGGGAAAAGCGTAAATCAGCGCGTAAGTGACAGTTTTACGAAAATCCCGCCGCTTTTTTCTGTGCCTGTTTGGTCACGAATAACCGGCCAACCAATACTAGGTCGTAAAGAAAAATATAACCTTTTATTAACCAATGCTTCATCCATCACCATCATAGTCTTATGCAGAATCTCCTCTCGGTAGATCAGGCTTAGAAAAGCCAGATTTGCACAATATTTTGCCCGCTATCAGGCACTCTATTCTCATTCGGTCATGCGTAGAAAAACTTTAAATAAGCCATTAAAGCAAAGGGCGCTCGTTTCGGGCGGAATGATGATTGTTGCCTCGCTTTTAGCAGGGCAGATCAGTGCCGCTTACGCGCAATCCGCTTTCCCAACGGATATTCCCACCCCGCTGGCGCGTCCTTTTGCACCAACATCGTCGCATGAATCACCGATCAATCTGGTAACGCCCAAGGCCCGCCCCGCACCGCCAGACCCTGTCATTACCTCTTCATTCCGCCGTGGCGAAAATCCCGCCGCGATCAGTGGCACCCTGAAAGCCGGGCTTGATGCGCTTTACGCGCACAATATTGTCGAAGCGATTGCCTATCGCAATGGCATGACAAAAGGCTCTCTCGATCGCCAGATTCTGACGTGGTCGATTGCAACATCCGGCATCACGGGCATTCCGAGCAGTGAAATCTCGGCAGCGGCGTCTGAACTGGCAGGCTGGCCGGGCATGTCGGCGCTGCGCCGCAATTCGGAGCGCGCTTTGTTTCGGGAAAATGCGCCCGCTGCGACAGTGATTGCCACGTTTAACAACACGCGACCGCAGACAACGGAAGGCATGATCGCGCTTGCCCGCGCCTATGTCAGTATTGGAAGCAACGCCAAGGCGCATCAGCTTCTCGCACCCTGGTGGAGAAGTGAACGCCTTTCCGCAGACGATGAAACACGGGTGCTGAAAGAATTTTCCAACATTCTTACGCGTGATGATCACCAGCACCGCCTGCTGCGCGCGCTCTATAATGATCGCATGCAATCGGCAAAGCTTCTGGCTGGCCCTGCACAGGCGCAGTCGCTTTATAATGCCTATGCAGCACTGGCACAGAAATCACCCAACACCGCGCAAGCGATTGCTGCTGTGGATCGCTCCTGGCACGCCAATCCTGCCTATATGTTTCTGCAAATCCGCTTTTTGCGCCGTGCCGATCGTTTTGATGAAGCAACCAACTTGATGCTGAAAGCACCAAAGAATGCATCGTCGCTGCTTGATCCTGATGCGTGGTGGGTAGAGCGCCGTATCCTGTCGCGCGAGCTTCTCGACATTAACAAGCCGCAGCTTGCCTACAAGCTTGCCGCAGCCCATGCCGCAGAATCACCCACGATGGCCGCAGAGGCGGAATTCCATGCGGGTTGGTATGCTTTGCGCGCGCTCAACCAACCCAAACTTGCTGCCCCGCATTTTGCCAGGATCGCCGAAATTTCATCCCGTCCGATTTCCGCCTCCCGCGCCTATTACTGGCTGGGACGTGCGGCAGAAGCAGGTGCCGGCGGCGATGCAGTGCATTATTATCGGCGTTCTGCACATTTTGGTACAACCTTTTATGGACAGCTTTCAGCAGCCAAGCTTCGCGAAAAAGCGCCCGAACTGGCCTATCCTCGGCCAAGCGATGCAGATCGCGTGCGTTTCTCTGGCCGCCCTGCCGTGCAGGCGATCAAGCGCCTTGAGCAGATCGGCTATGGCAATCGCGCCAACGCTCTTTACATGCAGCTTTCACAAGAACTCAACAGCGTTGGAGAGCTGGCGCTGCTCGCGGTAATGGCGGAGCACAACAAGAACCATTATCTCGCGCTGCGGGTGGGCAAGACTGCGGCTTTCCGTGGGCTGGATGTCGGTGCATTGTCACATCCGATTGGTGCCATTCCGGCAAATGCTAATATCAGCGGCTCCGGCAAAGCGCTGGCCTACGCGATTGCACGCCAGGAAAGCGAGTTTAATGTCGGGGCTGTTTCCAAGGCCGGTGCACGTGGGCTGCTGCAATTGATGCCAGCCACCGCAAAAAGCATCGCGACCCGCAATGGAATGGCCTATTCCGACCAGAGACTGACCAATGACGCGGCCTATAATGCAACGCTGGGCGCGCATTTCCTCGGCGAACAGCTCGACCGTTTTAACGGTTCTTATGTGCTGACTTTTGCCGGATATAATGCCGGTCCAAGACGGGCAATCGAATGGATGGACCGATATGGCGATCCACGCGGCAAGCCCATCGAAGACGTTGTCGACTGGATTGAGCGCATCCCATTTTCCGAAACACGCAACTATGTACAGCGGGTGATGGAAAACTACGAGGTTTATAAAGCCCGCCTTACAGGTAGCGCGGATATTCGCACTGACCTTATCTATGGCCGACGCTAGAGTATTTCCTGTTTTGATTGAATTATTGGAAATGCTCTATCTCTTTGTTTTCACGCGCATCCTGTGCCGAAAACCGGTTCCCACTTTTCGGGATGTGCTCTAGGCTTGCGTTTTCTTGGCGCGGGCGGGAGCTTTGGATTTGACGCCGGATTTCTTAGGCTTTGCCCGTTTTTTGGCGGCACTGCGCTGATTCGATTGCAAGAGTTTGGCTGCCTGCCCAATCCAGTTCTCGCGCGACACACGACCGGCGAAACCGATGTGACGCTCAATCCATGCGGCTTGATCCAAGTTCCATTGAGCGATTTGCGCGTAATGAAAAACGCCAAGCTTCTGCAGCATCGTTTCCACTGATTTTCCGATGCCATGGATAGCCGTCAAATCATCAGGAACTGCTTTCAACGGCGCATCCAGCAATTCCGGGCGATGAGGATCTCCGACTTCTACAATTTCATCTTCTATCGTGATCTCTTCTGTCTGCGCGGCCTCCGCTTCCGGGACTTTTGAACCCACCGTTTGAACGGTCTCGTCTACGGGTTCAGCCGCAGCTTCAACCTGATCTTTCACAGGCTCTTCCACTGTGACTGCCTTGGGCGTTGCAACAGGCTCAGGTTTTTCACTCAACGCTGGCTTTGAAAGAGCCGCCGCAATGATCGTGTCTTCCTGGCTTGTATCCACGGTCTTTCGGCCTTTGGCAAAGCGTCCGAGAATGCAGCCAATTATAAAAGCAACGGCAATCAAAATCGCCAGTTGGATGATCAACATCGGCATGTAGGTTCCCTCATACTCAACGCTTTTGCGCACAACCAAAATGGCCACAGCAGCAAATCAAAAAACCCCGCACAGATATTCAGTTCCAGAATTACGCAGACCTATATCAATTGCCAGCAGTAAGCCAACCGACAGCGACACCGATTGCACATGAAATCAGGAGCACTGGCCAAAACATCTCAGCAAGATAAAGCATATGGAGTCCGCCTAACATTCATTTCGAAACACCCGCCACTTTATACAGAAAGGCACTCGGAGGTCCGGTGTCAATCATGTACGGCGAAGAAACAGGGGATCATAGCGAATAAAGTTTTCTGGAATCAGGGTCTTGCAATATTTGAACCGGCAAGCTCCAATCCAAGGGCCAGCGGCGCATTCAACAAAGCAATCAAAGCATCATAATCCTGATTGCTCAGAGCTATCCCCTTGAGCGATAGTTTCGTATCGGAAATTTCGATTTCCGCATTTGAGAGTTTTCTGGCGAGATCAACAGCGAAGAGAACACGGTCTTCGAATTCCGGCTGAGCGCCCCGCGCCAGCGCCATCTCGTCATCGACCAATCCGTTCTGCACAGCCGACTCGGCAGCAACCATGATCGCATCACGCATGGAATTGTCGGGAATATAGCCGGATAGAACGATTCCCTCCCCGCTTTTGGTCAGTTTGAAAATGTATGGGCTGGCTGCCTCAAGCACGGTTGTCAAATCTGAAATGTCACCAACGCCCGGCACACTGCGCAAGGCGAGGATAGCCGCCCTTTGGGTTTCGGGATCCGGTGCCACACCTTTAAGCACAAGGTTACGGCCATCGACATCAAAACCGCTCCAGCTATAGGAGGACAATGCTTGCGCCGAACGTGCCGAAATATCGGCTTCAATGCGATCCGTACCGAACCATAGCGCCAATGCGGTCAGGGCCGCGGTCCACGTCACGCCTGGCCAGAACCATTTTAACATGAGCCAGTATCTCCGCTGAAACTGTGTCTTGTCTTTAGCAAAAGAGAAACCCCCAGGCCTGAAAAAGCAAGAGCTACGCGGGATTTAAGAGACAGACATAACAAAAAACCCGGCAGCTGAGCTGCCGGGTTTCCTGTAACCAATCCGTTAGGATTAGAACGAACGCTGGAAGCGAACCATACCCTGCCAAGCGTCCTGGCCCTTAAGGACAGAAAGCTTGTCGTCCCACTTGGTGTAGGAAACTTCAGGAGTAATGGTGAAGCCTGGAACCAGTTCGTAAGCAACGTTTGCAGTTGCTGCGAAGGTCTTCGCATCTTCGTAAGCGAGCTGAAGGTTGAAGGTAGCCTTGTCGGTTGCCTTGAACTTCGCGCCACCCCAAACAGCCCAATCGCCACCCCAGGTGCCGTAGAAGCTGTCGATTGCACGGATACCACGGAACTGACCGTTAGCATCTGTGAAACCGTAGTAGGTGTCGTTATTGGACTTATAGCCACCCATTACCCATACGGAGAACTGGTCAGTTACGTTTACGTCGAGGCGAACTTTACCAGCCCATTCTTCGTTACGTGCGTCGTAAGCTGCAACACCAGTGATCGAACCCCAGCCCTGAGCATACTTCAGGCCACCAACAACATGTGGTGTGTAGTCATCAATGATACCATTGTAGTCTACGTCGCCGTTGCTGCCCTGTTCAAGAGCGATGATAGCCGAGAAGCCATTGCCGCCAGTGAAGGTGTAGCTGATTGCGTTGGTGCGATAGCCACCAGCAAGGATCACGTCGTCGTTGATGACATCGCCGAGGTAACCAGGGAAGGTTACGAATGCGGATTCATCAAGACCAACGCGCAGACCGCCGAGCTGGATATAGCCATAACGCAGAGTACCGGTCGAACCTGAATCTGCACCGTTCTGGTACTGGAAGCGAACTTCCGAATAGGTCTTCAGAGTACCGAGTTCGGTTTCCGAAGCGGTCGACAGACGCAGCGAGAAGCGTGTCAAGAAGTCGTAAGTGTCACGATCTTTTTTACCCGATTGAGCGAAAACAGTGCTGCCGTCAGGGTTACGGGTAAGACCACCGCCACGGTAGTAAACGTCGTCGCCGCCCTTAACGTCAGCGCGGACATAACCGTGGATGCGCAGGCAGGTTTCGGTGCCTGGGATGTAGAAGTAGCCAGCGCCGTATGCATCGCAAACGCGGACATATTCAACTGCTTCTGGCTCTGGAGCGACGATAGCGTCTGCTGCCTGAGCGCCGGAAGCTGCAACGAGAGCTGCAGCGGAGCCGAGGAGAAGGCTCTTAATGTTCATTTCTGACCTCCAGTCAAAGTTAAAAATGGGTCTGGGCATTCTGATTTGGCTGAAGGACAACCTGTCCCCATCCCCTGATGAAAAAGTCGCCCCGAAGCGCTCCTTCTTCTGGATGTGAAGATACTCGTCATCGTTTTCTATTCAACATCGAATATTGCCAACCAGTCCTCAGAGGCACTCTATGACAGCTCGTTGTTGCAGAAATGACACGAAATTGCCCGACTTTAATTCGGAAATTAAGGTTTTATTAGTGTTTATGAACAGCGGTTAATCTGTCTTAACGTTTGAAAACATGGATTTTTTAGCAATTCCGCAAAATCGAAACAGCGAATCCCTGCATAAATATCGAAATCTGTCGCAAATCAGCTCTCAGCATCGAATCCGCCACAATCTGAATTCCACCCGCGCAAATCCCTCATGCTGAATCCACGCAATACGGGCATTGAAATGATGGATGAATGTCCGGAAATTCGTACTTATGAACACGTCTGCATATATTAAAGTATAAATTTTACTGTGAAATTTGCCATTCACCTATCAAATCGCTTGAAATGATGAAGCGTACCGGCTATCTCGCCCTTACCGGAGAGGTGGCCGAGTGGTCGAAGGCGCTCCCCTGCTAAGGGAGTAGACCCGGAAGGGTCTCGTGGGTTCGAATCCCATCCTCTCCGCCATCAACATAGAGGTTGTGTTCCCATTCAGAACGAATAATTCAGCTTTCAAGCTGAGAGCGGCTGCTTTTTACCAGCCTCTATAACTTTCTGTCTTCTCGTATCTTCGCAGTAGAAAATTTGTAAGTTATTGATTTAATGACATTTATTGAGTTCCAGTCGATTCTTGACTGGAGGTCAGAAATGAACATTAAGAGCCTTCTCCTCGGCTCCGCTGCAGCTCTCGTTGCAGCTTCCGGCGCTCAGGCAGCAGACGCTATCGTCGCTCCAGAGCCAGAAGCAGTTGAATATGTCCGCGTTTGCGATGCATACGGCGCTGGCTACTTCTACATCCCAGGCACCGAAACCTGCCTGCGCATCCACGGTTATGTCCGTTATGATGCAGCCGCTGGCCGTGACGCGTATGATGGGTACGACTCAAAGACCTGGAACAAGAACACGCGCTTCACGCTGCGCACCTCAACCGCTTCTGAAACCGAACTCGGCACCCTGAAGACCTACACAGAAAACCGTTTCAACTTCACGAACGGCTATCAGGGTGACCACACGCTGAACTTCGCTTACATTCAGCTCGGTGGCCTTCGTCTTGGTCTTGATGAATCGGCATTCCACACCTTCACGGGTTATCTCGGCGACATCATCAACGATGACGTTGTTGCAGCAGGCGTATATCGCACAAATCTGATCAGCTACACCTTCTCCGGTGGCAATGGTTTCTCAGCAATCCTGTCGCTTGAACAGGGCGGCGGCAGCTATATTGACAATGACGATTTCGATAATGACGGCGACTTTCTGGAATCCAATGTTATCGACGACTACATGCCGCATGTTGTGGGTGGTCTGAAGTATGCTCAGGGCTGGGGTTCGATCGCCGGTGTTGCTGCTTACGATTCGCTGCTAGAAGAATGGGCTGGCAAGGTTCGTGTCGATGTGAACATCACAGACCAGTTCTCGATCTGGGCGCAGGGCGGTTATTCCTCTTACGAGGATGCAATCGGCATGTACGGAAACTGGGGTGGTAATTGGGCTGTCTGGGGCGGTGCGAAGTTCAACGCAACCGAAAAAGCAACTTTCAACATACAGGCCGCTTACGAAGACTGGGGCAAAACCGCAATCGCTGCGAACGTTGCATATGAGCTCGTTCCAGGCTTCACCATCACCCCAGAAGTCAATTACACCCGTTGGGATAGCGATCACCCTGCCCTCATGGACGGACGCGCCTATAACAAGGATGCTTTCGGCGGCATTATCCGCTTCCAGCGTTCTTTCTAAAAGTCACCTGATATGAAGAACTGACGCCAACCACTCGAAGTTGGCGTCAGCTACCAAGCAAGCGCTCTTAGGTGCTTGAACCTGTGTTCTTTCGAAATGGGGATTTCGATAGAACAAAATGAAGAGTTACGGGAACGAATAAAAAGGGGGCAATGGGGTCTTTAGAGGATCGTAATATGTCTCCAACTAATGTTAGCTTGCTTATCTTGTGCTTTACTTGTTATTTCTCTAAGTGTGTTCTCCATAATAATATGGGGGACCTACTATGATCATCGTTGGGGGCACGACGATTGATAGTGGCGATACATATTCGCCAGTTGTCGATTATAATCTGGAATATACATCTGTCAGAAATCAGAAACACAGAATTGTCGAGCAATTCTCACTGGCTGAACTGACAGGAAAATATATTAACATTCTCTGGGATGACGGATCGCACAAGTATAATGTTAAATCGTTTCTCGGTGAGATAGACGAGATTTTGAAAGGCACCCGCTTTTCGGGTTTCGATCAGGAAATGCTCGACTTTGTCATTGGTTCGCTTCGTGAGCGCGGTAACAGCAATGCAACCATCAATAGAAAGATGGCTGCTTTGAGCAAGCTGCTGCGAAAGGCGAACAAGATGGGGGATATTTACAGTCTGCCGGAATTTGTCCGACAAAAAGAGCGCGTGGGACGGATTCGATTTCTCGAATATGAGGAAGAAAAGCGACTATTCGCTGCCATCAAATATCGATGTGAAGAAAGTTACAGATTAGCCGTTTTTCTTGTCGATACTGGCTGTCGCCTCGGAGAAGCCATAGGGCTGACCTGGAATGACCTGCAGGATCAGCGTGTTACCTTCTGGCTGACAAAATCCAACAGAAGCCGCACAGTTCCTTTGACCCGCCGTGCACGCAAAGCGACTACGATTGAACGACAGCGCCTTAAAGGGCCTTTCTCGATGCTCAATCAGGTTCGTTTCCGCCAGGTATGGAACGATGCCAAAATTGAAGTTGGCCTTGGGGCGGATGATCAGGTCGTTCCGCATATTTTGCGCCATACCTGCGCATCGCGTCTCGTGCGCGGAGGGATCGATATTCGACGTGTTCAAATGTGGCTGGGTCATCAAACTTTGCAGATGACAATGCGTTACGCCCATCTCGCAACCCATGATCTCGATTCGTGTGTGAAGGTTCTGGAGATTCAGTAGAGCGTTTCCAGCAAAAGCGCGAAGCGGTTCTGCGTGGGATAATGCGTAAAAACAAACAGGGAGAGCATTTCCAACCCTTCAGTCAAAACAGGAAATGCTCTTACTCAGGGCTGTCGGGATACAAGCACTGGCACCGATTTTGTCAGTTATTTCTACCATCTAAGCGCGGTTTGATCTGATTAAATCAGATCTGTGCTCTGCCCAATTTCATTTTAGAGCGCATCCCGAAAAGTGTGAAACGGCTTTCGGGAAAGATGCGCGTTAAAACAAATGCTTAGAGCGGTGATTTGATTGGATCAGATCGGCGCTCCAAGCATAATCTTATCGATCCTCATCTCACTGCGGTGCGGTTCACGCACGAAACGGGGTAAGTACAACGCGTATCCTATCCGAAAACCGCCCCCCCCTGTTGATATCCACTCATTGGCCTTAGAAACGGCGTCAGGCTCTTTCTGGTTATCATCACAGCTTGATCGTTAGGCTCACGCCTATTCATTGAATGAAAATGACACCTATAACGGCCAGCTATGCAAGGAAAGACGCGAAGAATGGGACCTGTCCCCATCTCAACGGCTTGACGCAGCAGATCGCCTGTTCATTTTGGTGCCCGAAGGATGTGGCCCAGCCGCCCGGCTACTGTGTTAAAAAGGCTCGACCCCGTTGCGTTGCGATATTCTTTAAGCGCTGTGATCGCAGTATCAGCGATATGACGCGCTTTTTTTCGAAGAGCAAAACAGCGATCATATGCGGTGCATATTCGTTGCTCTGGCAGAGCCGATAAGCCGAAGACAAAATATTGCAATAATTCGGCTGTGCTTCCGTCTGCAACTGGCAGAAACTGATCCAAGTTGATATGGCTAGGGAAAAGTCATTATTCGTGAGTTTGTGAACACAGGTTTCCATCTTCTGTCGTTCTTAGACTTACAAAGAAATCAATCGGAAGCAAAATGGCATCGCCTCGACTTACGCCGCTTGTTGAAAGCCTCCCCTCCACCGTTCCTTTCACCGGGCCTGAAACGCTGGAATTACAGCGCGGAAAGCCTTTCACAGCGCGCATCGGTGCAAATGAAAGCAGCTTTGGCCCCGCTCCATCCGTCATTCAGGCCATGCAGGAAGAAGCCTCAGAGGTCTGGAAGTATGGCGATCCGGAAAACTATGCGCTTCGTCAGGCAATTGCCGCTCATCACCGGGTAAAGCCTGAAAACATCATGCCGGGTGCAGGCGTCGATGCGCTGCTGGGGCTTGTTGTCAGGCTATATGTTCAACAAGGTGATAAAGTCATCAATTCACTCGGTGGTTATCCTACCTTTAATTATCATGTAGCGGGCTTTGGCGGAAATCTGCTGACTGTCCCTTACAATGCTGACAAGCCTGACCTCGACGCTCTTATTGATAAAGCGCATCAGGAAAAGCCGGCGCTGCTTTATATTTCCAATCCGGACAATCCGATGGGGACATGGCATGACGGGGCGGATATTCAGGCATTTATCGAGCGCATCCCAGAAACAACAATGCTAATTCTCGATGAAGCTTACTGCGAAACCGGACCAGCCTCAGCATTCCCGGCCTTTGAGACCGACCGCACAAACATCCTGCGCATGCGCACTTTTTCCAAGGCTTACGGACTTGCAGGGATTCGCGTCGGCTATGCTGTAGGCTGTGCAGATGCGATCAAGTCATTTGACAAAATCCGCGACCATTTTGCGGTCAGCCGGATTGCACAGGCGGCTGCAATTGCTGCATTGAAAGATCAGGATTATCTGCACGCGATCGTAGGGAAGATTCATGCGGGCCGGGATCGAGTAGCGAAAATCGCAGAACAGCAGGGGCTAAAACCTATTCCTTCAGCCACGAATTTCGTCACCATTGATTGCGGACATGACGGAGCTTTTGCGACCGCTGTTCTCAATGGTCTGATTGAACGGGACATTTTTGTCCGCAAACCCGGCGCGCCTGTCCTTGATCGCTGCATTCGCGTGAGTGTTGGGGTGAATGAACAACTGGATATGTTTGAAGCAGCATTGCCCGCTGCACTTGCAAGTGCCCGAAACGCTTTAAACAAAGCCTGAGAGCGGAGTAATGATATGTCGATCCAAAACAGCAGCCAACCCCGCAATATTCTGTTTGGCACACTTGCAGGCCTTTGTGGTGCTCTGGCCATAGCGGCCTATGCCGGTGCAGCACATGGCGGGGAGAATCATCTAAGTGCCATCGCTCCGATATTGCTCGGCCACGCCCCTGCCCTGCTGGTTTTGTCACTGATTATTCCAAACAGCCGTGTCGCAAATATTGGCGCGGCATTGCTGGTGGCGGGGCTGGCGCTGTTCTGTGGCGATCTGTTTATGCGGGATATGATCGGGAACAGGCTATTTCCGATGGCGGCGCCTACCGGCGGGAGCCTCCTGATTCTGGGCTGGCTCGTGGTGGGAGTGAGCGGCTGGTTTAAAAGAGGCTGAGCAACAGCCACCCGAATAAAAAAGGGCCTTGCCGATCAGCAAGGCCCTTCCATCTAAAACGGTGCAAGTTCAAACCGACTTAAAGCCGTTTAAGATAAAGTATCCCCAGCAAAAGTGCGAAAAACCTTTGCGTTGAATAATGCGTAGAGCAAAAACAGGGCTGTCCCCGCCGTTTGTAACGTGCGGGAACAGCTCTGAACTTACGAATTGCCCTTCAGGCGTGCATTGCAAAGGCTGTAGTAGCCGCCGCCCTTCTGGACCCACTTAAGTCCGCCAAGCGCATTTGCATCCTTGGCCGCATGATACTGCTCAAGGCAAGTATGCATGCGCGCCTTGCCCGGAGATTCATTTGAGAACTTGGCAGAAACAGCTGTCGGGAATTTCACACCACGCGGTGCAGCAACAGTTGGCGCAGGAGGCTCTGAATTGCCATCGGTGGTCAGCGCAACCGGATCCGCACCCGGTCCACATTCCGACTTACGGAAGTCGTTCCACTTGACACCGCCATCGGTACCGGCATCTTTTGCTGCCTGATATTTTGTGCTGCACTGCTTCATGCTAAGGCCTTTGCCAGCATCATCTGCAGCAGGAGCGGCTGCATTTTTGGCAGGGGCTGCGGCTTTATTCGCCGGAACAACCGGAGCAGCGGGCGCTGCAGCTGCATCGTCACCACACTGCGATTTACGGAAATCATTCCATTTTACACCGCCAAGCGTTCCAGCATCTTTGGCAGCCTGATACTTCGCGCTACACTCTTTCATGGTCAGTGCGCTTGCCGGGGATGAGAAAACGAAGGCAGATGCGCCCAAAATCATTGCGGTGCCGGCCATGGCTGTGAAGGTACGAATAGACATCGCGTCGCTCCCTGTCGGATACGGACTATTGAATTCGTTGTATACGGATCGCTTCTCACGATATTTCAAAACAGCGAATGTGTTTGATCGACCGCAATAGCTTTTAGAGCCGAACCGAAAATTAAGTTGAGCGATTTCAGGAGTTTATGATTCTCTGTGGTTTACCAAGACTACGGAGGATCACATGGCCTGGACTGAAACCGC
>NZ_JAYEXN010000005.1:0-167431 GCF_044435015.1 Ochrobactrum sp. S1502_03 | reverse complement strand
GCGGTTTCAGTCCAGGCCATGTGATCCTCCGTAGTCTTGGTAAACCACAGAGAATCATAAACTCCTGAAATCGCTCAACTTAATTTTCGGTTCGGCTCTCAGGTTTAGAACCGAACGATGAATATTGAATCTGCCTTAAATGACGGTGCCAATGTCTTTGAACTCGCGCCAATTTCCCTGTGGCTTGAAGACTATAGCGGCCTGCGGAAGCAATTTGAGCAATGGCGCAAGCTCGGCGTGACAGATTTAAGAGCCTTCCTCAAAGAAGATCTCGGCCGCTTGCGCATCTGCACAAGCCAGATCCGTGTGCTCAAGGTCAATCGCAAAACGTTATCGCTTTATGAAGCACGCGACATCCACCATCTGAAGGAAAATCTGGAGCGTGTGTTCCGCGACGATATGGTTGATCCGCATATCGAAGAAATGGTTCAGCTCTGGAATGGTGACAACGCCTTTATGAGCGATACCATAAACTATTCTCTCGGTGGCAAGCGTCTCGATATTCAGCTTAAGGGCGTGGTTCTCCCCGGCCATGAAGAAAGCTGGGAGCGTGTTCTGTTGTCTATCGAAGACGTGACAGCACGCGAAGAAGCGCGGCGCGAGCAAAATAAGCATAAGCAGCACGCGGAAGGCCTGTTTGAGCATTCCCCTGTTTCGCTCTGGGTTGAAGATTTCAGCCGTATCAAACAGATGATGGACGATATTCGCGAGCGCGGCATTGTCGATTTTCGCATTTTTACGGATGTGCATCCTGAATTTGTGCGTCAGTGCATGAGCGAAATCCGCGTCCTTGATATCAATCGCGAAACACTCGAACTGTTTCTGGCGCCCGACAAAGCTACCTTGTTGCAGAACCTGCAAAATGTTTTCAAAGGCGATATGGAAACGAATTTCCGCGAGCAACTCATCGACCTTTGGAATGGCGTTCTGTTTCAGCGCCGCGAGGTCGTCAACTATGCACTTGATGGAAGCGAGCGGCATTTACTCTTGCAGTTTTCAGTGCTCCCCGGACACGAAAAAGACTGGTCGCTGGTTCAAGTCGCCTTGGCTGATATTACCGCGCGCAAAAAGGCAGAAGCCTATCTCGAATATCTTGGCAAACATGATGTGCTGACCAAGCTGCACAACCGCGCTTTCTATGTCGATGAACTCAATCGTCTTGAGCGCAAGGGACAGCCCCCAGTCTCAATCATCATCATTGACCTCAACGGCCTCAAGGCAGCCAATGACCAGCTGGGGCACGCCAGCGGCGATGGTTTGCTGCGCCGTATCGGTGAAGTGCTCAACGAAGCCGTAAAACTTCCCGGCCATGCTGCCCGTATCGGTGGCGATGAATTTGCGGTTGTGCTGCCATATGTTGATGAACGCGGCGCGGACGCGGTGATGGAAGATATTCGCCGGCTGGTCGATATCAACAACCAGTATTATTCGCAGCTTAAAATCGAGCTTTCGATGGGTGCCGCCACCAGTATGCCGGGTGAAAAACTGGAAACGGTTGCGAAGCGCGCTGATCTTTTGATATATGAAGACAAACGTAAACATTATTCAGCAGAAGCGCTGCGGAAATCGCAGCTTTCCTGATCAGTCGTCAAACTTTATCACGGTTTTACCGCGAGTGATGTCGCTCACCAGACGCGCCAGATCATCTTGTGCGGCAAGCGGCATCGCACCCGTTATTTCGACGCCGGTTGCGGTGAAGTTCTCGTTCGCAATCGTCACATTCTCAACAGCCGTCAGGCGCGCTTTTATAAGCGCATGATCAGAAAAATCACACGCCAGCGCAAAACCAATTACGGGGATGACTTCGGTCTTCACAGCCTGCCGAAGACACATGGCCGCCGTGCCACCATAAGCGCGCATTAACCCGCCACTGCCCAGCAGAATACCGCCAAACCAGCGTGTGACAACCACCACAATATTATCAAGCTGCTGACCGTCTATCGCTTGCAAAATAGGCTTGCCTGCCGTGCCACTCGGCTCACCATCATCGCTGAAGCGATAATTCTGTCCCATGCGCCATGCCCAGCAATTATGCGTCGCAGACAGATCGGAATATTCAGTCAGGAAATCCTTTGCCGCCTGTTCGTTCGCCACAGGAGCGGCAATAGCCAGAAAACGGCTCTTCTTGATCTCCTGTGTCATGGTTTCAATGCGGCTGATGGTGAACATGGCTATCCTGCTAACAGTATTTTTGCGGACTAGCATTTTACGTTGCGGATGACGACCCCTTATGGCTCTGTTAGCATTGCGTGCGTGCAAAGTTGGGTATAAGTCAAAACGCAAATGAGCAGCACTTTATAGCACTCATATTTTTATAATGACCAAGAGGCCGCCCATGTTCGATCTGATTGTAAGAAACGCCAATCTCCCCGACGGACGTGAAAAGCAGGACATTCTGGTCAAAGACGGCAAGATTGCCGATATTGTGCCATCCACGGGCGATCATCAGGCAGCCAAGGAAATCGACGCTTCAAACCGGCTGGTCACACCGCCTTTCGTTGATCCGCATTTCCATATGGATGCAACTCTGTCGCTCGGCTTGCCGCGCTTAAACCGCTCCGGCACATTGCTGGAAGGCATCGCGCTTTGGGGTGAACTCAAGCCCATGCTGACCGTTGACGCCATGGTTGAGCGCGCGCTTCGCTATTGCGATCTCGCTGTCAGTCAGGGCCTGCTTGCCATTCGCAGTCATGTCGATGTCAGCGATCAGCGTCTGCTCACGGCAGAGGCGATGATCGAAGTGCGCGAAAAGGTGAAACCTTATATCGACCTTCAACTCGTGGCGTTCCCGCAGGACGGGTACTATCGTTCGCCCGGTGCTGTCGATCTCGTCAATCGTTCGCTCGATATGGGCCTTGATGTTGTCGGCGGTATTCCACATTTCGAACGCACCATGGCAGACGGTGCAGCATCGCTAGAAGAACTCTGCCGCATTGCCGCAGAACGCGGCCTGCCGGTTGATATTCATTGCGACGAAACCGATGATCCAATGTCGCGCCATGTCGAAACACTGGCCGCACAGACAATGCGGTTTGGCCTTCAGGGCCGCGTCTCCGGCTCGCACCTCACCTCCATGCACTCCATGGACAATTATTACGTTTCCAAGCTCATTCCGCTGATTGCGGAAGCGCAGATGAACGCCATTCCAAACCCGCTCATCAACATCACATTGCAGGGCCGTGCAGATACCTATCCGAAGCGTCGCGGCATGACCCGCGTGCCGGAACTGATGGCGGCTGGCATTAACGTAGCCTTTGGCCATGATTGCGTGATGGACCCATGGTATTCTATGGGTTCGGGTGACATGCTGGAAGTCGGCCATATGGCTGTTCACGTCGCGCAGATGACATCGATTGAAGGCAAGAAACAGGTCTTCAACGCGCTCACCGTCAATTCGGCTAAAGCGCTGGGCCTTGAAGGTTACGGCCTTGAAAAAGGCTGCAATGCAGATTTCGTGGTGCTTCAGGCACGCGACGCGCTGGAAGCACTTCGCCTGAAAGCCAACCGCCTGATAGTCGTCAAACGCGGAAAAATCATCGCCGAAACACCACAACGCATCAGCGCACTCAACCTTGAAGGCCGTCCGTCTTCGGTTGACGGCGCAGATTATGCGCCACAGGAATAATATTCCCACAAAAATACGACGAAAAAGCAGTGCCTCTTTTTCAATCGTCTGATAAAAGCGCTTGAATTAACGGCAGATTCGTCTGAAATACGTGACGTTGCTCATAAGCCTCGCAAAAAGAGGCGGAGCAATCAGTCGCGCATAATTGCACGTCTACACATCACCCAAGAGGGGTTTCCATGACCACACCGTCCAAACTCACACGCCGCAGCGTTCTCGCAATGTCTGCGGCTCTCAGTGTAACAGCACTCTCCACCAGCGTTTTCGCGGCAGAAGAAAAGTTAAAAGTCGCAGGCATTCATGCATCACCTGTTGAAAATGCATGGAACTCGCGCCTTCATGAAGCGCTCAAGCAGGCCAATGACGACGGCGTTATCGAATATGTCTTTTCGGAAGGCGTTTCGGCCAGCGACTATCCGCGCGCCATGCGCGAATATGCAGAACAGGGCATCAAACTGATCGTCGGCGAATCCTATGCTGTCGAGCGTGAAGCGCGTCAGGTTGCAGCCGATTACCCACAGACCACTTTTATCATGGGCTCGTCCGGCAAGGAACAGGGCGACAATTTCGGCGTGTTCGGCACATGGAATTTTGAAGCGGCCTATCTCGCAGGAATGCTTGCGGGTGGCATGAGCAAGACCGGCACTTTCGGCTCGGTCGGTGCTATCCCAATTCCTGAAGTCAACATGCTTATCAATGCATTTCAGGACGGTGTGAAAGAAACCCGCCCGGATGCGAAGTTCAACGCTTCGTTCATCGGCACATTCTTCGATCCGCCAAAGGCACGCGAAGCTGGTCTCGCCCAGATCGACGCTGGCGCTGACATCCTGTTTGGCGAGCGTATCGGTACGGCAGATGCTGCCAAAGAACGCGGCATCAAAGCAATTGGTTCGCTGATTGATTACACGCCACGCTACCCGGATACCGTCTTTGCCAATGCGATGTGGAACTTCCGCCCGATCCTTGATGCAGCCGTTGCAGACGTCAAGGCTGGCAATCCAACCGGCAAGGATTACACGCCATTCAGCCTGATGAAGGAAGGCGGCAACGACATCGTTTACGTCAAGGGCGTTGCTCCGGCAGACGTCGAAGCCAAAATGGAAGCCCGTCGCGCCGAGATCAAGGCTGGCACTTTCAAGGTCGAGCCAAATCCGGCAGAGCCTAAGTAAGAAATTTCAGGACAGCAACGTGGCACTCGATATGAAGCAACAGGATGCAACAGCGCTCGCACTCGCGATTGCGAAAGGCGTTTTGACCGCACGAGAGGCCATGGATGCCGCGATTGAAGCCGCAGAAAAATGGCGCCCTCTGGGCGCCATTGCATATCTCGATGAAGAATTGGGGCGCAAAAATGCGAGTGCTTTTGATCACAAAGCGCCATTCGCCGGAGTGCCATCGCTGTTCAAGGACTTAGGCGGACCCTGCGCTGGACTTCCAATCCGGCTTGGTTCGCGCGCCTGTGCGAATGCACCGCGAGACCTTGATTCAGAACTCGCTGCGCGTTTGCGCAAAGCGGGCCTTAACTTTTTCGGCACGACAACCGTTCCAGAATTCGGCATGGCGCTTGCGAGCGAGCCGATAGACGGCCCCGTCGCTCGTCATCCGTTCGACGACACACTCTCGCCTGCCGGATCGTCGGGCGGTGCAGCCGCAGCCGTGGCAGCCGGTATTGTTTCAATAGCGCACGCAACCGATGCTGGTGGTTCGATCCGCGTTCCAGCGGCAACTTGTGGGCTGATCGGCCTCAAGCCAAGCCGTGGCGCTATGCCAGCCGGTCCGCATTTCGGCAATTATCTCGCAGGCATCGCAAGCGAATTTGCGCTTTGCCGTTCAATTCGCGATGCAAAGACTTTATTCCCGCTCGTTGCTGGCAACGCCGAAAGCTTCCTGCCTGATTTGGCATTCGTACCGGACACGAACCTCTCAAAATTGCGCATCGGTATTGTTTCGGGAGATTTGACCAAATATCCGGTAACGGAAGAGCGTCAACAAGTGGTTGAAGATGCAGCCCGCTTTCTCGAAGCGCAAGGCCACACAATTCGGGCGATCGATGCGGATGCTCTTTCCCCGCTCGTTGACACGAGTGCCACAGCTTTTGACCGGATCATCTCGGCCAATCTGGCATCGGCGATTGATGCATTCTCAATTGACGAAGATAAGCTTGAAAGACTGACGCAAGCCGTGGCATTGCGCGGACGCAGAATGAGCGCAGTCGAACTCTACGACGCCATGAATGGCGGCGTTATGACCGCCTATCAACTCTGGCAGATTTTCCATGACATTGATGTGTTAATAACGCCGATGCTGGCGCTTGGTCCGCAGCCGGTCGGCTCATATCCTATGGATCATGACGATGTGGACGCACATTGGCATAAGATGAATGCATTCGCGCCTTATGCGGCCTTGGCCAATATTTCCGGCTTTCCGGCGCTTTCCATGCCTTTTGGCACGGACGCAAACGGTATGCCGCTTGCAATTCAGTTGATTGCTCGTATGGGAGCGGACAATCTTCTCTTAAACCTGGGCGAGTTGATGGAAGAGGACTGTCGCTTTCAGCATAAATTTGGCGTTGCGGGGTTGAACGCATGACCACCACAGTTCTCGAACTGCAAAATATAACCAAACGCTTTGGCACGCTGACCGCCAATGACGCTATTTCGTTAAAGCTTGAGCGCGGCGAAATCCTCGCTTTCTTAGGCGAAAATGGCGCTGGCAAAACCACGCTAATGAACATTCTGTTCGGCCATTACGTGCCTGATGAAGGGCGCGTTTTCGTCAAGGGCACCGAAATCCCGCAGGGTAAGCCACGCGCCGCAATCGATGCGGGCGTTGGTATGGTGCATCAGCATTTTACACTGGCTCCCAATCTCACGGTTCTGGAAAACATCATCACGGGCACCGAAAGCCTCTGGAAACTAAAATCAGCGCATGGTGCAGCGCGAACGAAGATTTCGGAAATTGCCAAACGCTTTGGCTTGCAGGTCGATCCCGATGCACGGCTTGGCGATCTATCGGTCGGCGAGCAGCAACGCGTGGAAATTCTAAAAGCGCTCTACAACGATGCCGATATTCTGATCCTCGACGAGCCGACTGCCGTTCTGACCACACAGGAAGCCGAAAATCTGTTTGCGACATTGAAAGAAATGGCGCGTCAGGGCCTGTCACTCATCTTCATTTCGCACAAGCTGCATGAAGTCATGTCTGCCGCTGACCGTGTTGTGGTCTTGCGTGGCGGCAAGCTTGTCGCAGAACGCAAAGCGTCCGAAACCTCCAAGGAAGAGCTGGCTGAACTGATGGTTGGCCGCCGTGTTTCGCGCCCTTCGCGCGCAGCCGCCACCCCCGGCGAGACTTTGCTTGAAGCAAAGAATGTCACTGTGGTGGAAGATGGTGTGGCGCGCTTGACCGATCTTGATTTTCATCTGCGCGCTGGCGAAACCCTCGGCATCATCGGCGTTTCCGGCAATGGTCAGGCGGCGCTCGGCCGTCTTGTTTCCGGCCTCAGCCAGCCTGCCAGTGGCTCACTCGTTATGTTCGGCGAGGCGGTTAAGAAGTTTGATCCGCGTCAGTTTGTGGGAATGGGTGTTGGCCGTATCCCGGAAGATCGCAATGCGGAAGGCGCAATCGGCGATCTCACACTTTGGGAAAACGCTATACTTGAGCGCGTCCGCGATCGGCAATTTTCCAGTGGCATTCTGGTCAATCGAACGGCTGCGCGTGAATTTACCAACCGCATCATTAAAGATTTCGATGTGCGTGGCGGCACGCCCGACAGCCGCATTCGTCTGCTTTCAGGCGGCAACATGCAGAAACTCATTCTGGGCCGCAACCTTGAAACAGCCCCGCGCATTTTAATTGCTGCCCAGCCAACGCGCGGCCTTGATGAAGGTGCAGTCGCTGCCATTCATGCCCGCATTCTGGAAGCGCGGGCCAAAGGTGCTGCCGTGCTGCTTATCTCGGAAGACCTTGACGAAATTATCGGCCTTGCCGACCGCGTGCAGGCTATCGTCAAAGGAAAGCTGTCTCCACCCATTGATGCAGCCGAGGCCAATGCGCAAAGACTGGGCCTGATGATGGCCGGCGAATGGCAGAATAGTACTACGAAGGGGCTCAACTGATGCGTATTGAAAGACGCGAAACAAGGCCCATGGCTCTGGTGGCAACGGCTCCGGTTCTTGCGGTTCTCGCTGCCTTTGTGCTGGCTGGCCTGCTGATCGCAGCCGCGGGCGCCCCTGTACTTGAATCCTTTCGCCAGATTGCAATCGGCGCATTCGGTACAAAGCTTTCGATTACCGAAACACTGACCCGCGCGACCCCGCTGATGCTGACCGGCCTTGCTGCGGCTGTCGCTTTCCGCTCAAAGCTCTGGAATATCGGTGCCGAAGGCCAGTTCTATATGGGTGCACTGGCAGTTGTGGCACTTGGCACGCAATTAGCCCTGCCAGCGCCCTTACTCATTCCGCTGCTGCTGATCGTGGGTGCGATTGCTGGCATGATCTTTCTGCTGATCCCGCTCGGCCTTCGCCTGCGCTTTGGCGTTGATGAAGTCGTGACCACGCTGCTGCTCAATTTCGTGGCTGTTCTATTCGTTTCGATGATGATCGAAGGCCCGATGAAAGACCCGCTGGCTTTCGGCTGGCCGCAGTCGGAACCTGTACCGGATGCAGCCGTGCTGCCAAAAATCATGCCGGGCATGCGGCTCCATATCGGCATTCTGATTGCCATCGCGCTTGCGCTGATCATCGCCTATGTCCAAAAGCGCACCGTGTTTGGTCTTGAAACCAAAGCTGCGGGACTTAACCCGAAAGCCGCGCGTTTTGCAGGTGTACCCCTTGGCAAAACGCTGGTGAAAGTCGCCTGCATCTCCGGCGGCCTTGCAGGTCTTGCCGGTGCCATACAGGTCATGGGTGTCAAAGGCTATGTCACAACCGATCTGTCGCCGGGCTTTGGCTATTCCGGCATCATCGTTGCCATGCTTGCCAATCTGAACCCCATTGGTGCGATTTTTTCGGCCCTTTTTGCAGCAGCCATGTTCGTTGGCGCAGACGGAATGAGCCGCGCCATTGGCATTCCGAGCTTCATCGCCGATGTGACGGTTGCACTGTCGCTGCTCACCATGCTGGTCGCCCTCTTCTTCACCCAATACAGGATCGCCCGATGAACGAGTTGATGGATATCCTGCTTTCCGCTGGCCTCTGGGTATCGGTTCTGCGCATCGCAACACCGCTGATTTTCGGCACGCTCGGCGCACTTTATTGCGAACGTGCAGGCGTTCTGAATCTCGGCATCGAAGGCATCATGACCTTTGGCGCAATGATCGGCTGGCTGACCGTCTTCAACGGGGCAGATCTTTGGGTCGGCGTGCTGGCTGCTGCCGCATCGGGTGCTGTTTTTGGCCTGCTGCACGCAGCGCTAACCGTTCCACTCGGCCTGTCGCAGCATGTGGTCGGCCTTGGCATCACGCTGTTTGCGTCGAGTCTGAGCTATTTCCTGTTTCGTCTGCTGGTGCCATTGTCTTCCACACCACCGACAATCACACCGTTCCAGCCAGTCAATCCGTCTTGGCTTGCGGATATTCCGTTTATTGGACAGGTTCTCGGCACCCAGACAGCACTCACATGGATCGCCATTCCACTGGCACTGCTGCTTGGTTATGTGCTGTTTCGCACACCACTTGGCCTCGCCATTCGCATGACCGGTGAAAATCCACATGCAGCCGAAGCGCAAGGCATCAACCCGATCCGGGTGCGTATTTTCACCATCATGTTCGGCAGTGCATTGATGGCTGTTGGCGGCTCGTTTCTCACGCTCTCCGCGTTCAACTCGTTCTTCCCGACCATGATGCAGGGACGCGGCTGGGTGTGTATCGCGCTCGTCGTATTTGCCTCATGGAAGCCTGCGCGCGCACTTTTAGGCGCCTTGCTGTTTGCGCTCTTTGACGCGTTCCAGCTGCGTCTACAAACCGTTTACGGCAAGCTCGTGCCTTATCAGCTCTTCCTGATGATCCCATATATCATGTCGATTGTGGCGCTGATTGTTATGGCGCGCCGAGCACGCGTTCCACAGGCGCTGATGCAGCCCTATCGCCGCGGCGAGCGATAAAGAATAAATCTTGTTACCCCAAACAAAAACGGCGCCCGAAGGCGCCGTTTTTTTATAGCATCAGAAAGATCAGGCAGCGCTTGACTTGCTGCTCTTTTCAAAACGCTTACGCTCATTTGGATCGAGATAGAGCTTGCGCAGACGGATCGACTTTGGCGTGACTTCAACCAGTTCGTCATCCTGAATCCATGACAGAGCGCGTTCCAGTGTCATGCGGATCGGCGGCGTCAGCTTCACAGCTTCATCCTTGCCTGCCGCGCGAACGTTGGTGAGCTTCTTGCCCTTCAGCACGTTTACTTCAAGGTCGTTATCGCGTGAGTGGATGCCGATCAGCATGCCCTGATAAACCTTGACGCCTGCGTCAATGATCATTGGACCACGATCTTCAAGGTTAAAGAGCGCATAGGCAACAGCTTCACCCTGATCGTTGGAGATCAGAACGCCATTGTTACGGCCAGCGATTTCACCCTTATATGGCTGATAATCGTGGAACAGGCGGTTCATGATCGCCGTGCCGCGTGTATCGGTCAAAAGTTCCGACTGATAGCCGATCAGACCACGGGTCGGTGCGTAGAACACCATACGAACGCGGTTGCCGCCCGAAGGACGCAGTTCGACCATTTCGGCTTTGCGTTCAGACATCTTCTGAACAACGGTGCCCGAATATTCTTCATCAACGTCGATGACGACTTCTTCGACAGGCTCCAGCTTCTCGCCGTTTTCGCCGTCCTTCATGACAACACGTGGACGCGAAACGCCAAGCTCAAAACCTTCACGGCGCATGTTTTCGATCAGAACAGCAAGCTGCAATTCGCCACGACCGGAAACGAAGAACGAATCCTTTTCGCCGGATTCTTCAATCTTGAGAGCAACACTGCCTTCAGCTTCTTTCATCAGGCGATCGCGGATCACGCGGCTGGTAACCTTATCACCTTCCGTGCCAGCCAGCGGACTGTCATTGACGATGAAGGACATGGTTACGGTCGGTGGATCAATCGGCTGCGCTTCAAGTGGTGTGGTCACGGAAGGATCGCAGAACGTGTCTGCAACCGTGCCCTTGGAAAGACCGGCAATAGCAACGATGTCGCCTGCCTGTGCTTCTTCAATCGGCTGACGTTCGATACCGCGGAAAGCGAGTATCTTCGAAATACGGCCGTTTTCAAGAAGCTTACCTTCCTGATCAAGAACCTTAACGCTCTGGTTCGGCTTGATCGAACCGGAATGGATGCGACCGGTGATGATGCGGCCAAGGAACGGATCAGCTTCGAGGATCGTGCCGATCATACGGAACGGACCTTCCGCAACCTTTGGCGCAGGAACGTGCTTGAGAACCAGATCGAACAGCGGCGCAAGACCTTCGTCCTTTGGGCCGTCTGGGTTCAATGCCATCCAGCCATTGCGGCCTGAACCGTAAAGCACCGGAAAGTCGAGCTGCTCGTCGGTTGCGTCGAGGTTGGCAAAAAGGTCAAACACTTCGTTGATGACTTCTTCATGACGGCCATCCGGGCGATCGATCTTGTTGATCGCAACGATTGGCTTCAGACCAACCTTAAGCGCCTTGCCAACCACGAACTTCGTCTGTGGCATTGGGCCTTCAGCAGCATCAACGAGAACGATAGCGCCGTCCACCATCGAAAGAATACGCTCAACTTCACCACCAAAATCGGCGTGGCCGGGCGTGTCGACGATGTTGATACGGGTGTTCTTCCAGACAACCGAAGTGGCCTTGGCGAGAATGGTGATGCCGCGCTCGCGCTCGATATCGTTGGAGTCCATCATGCGTTCTGCAACGCGCTGATTGTCGCGGAAAGAGCCGGACTGCTTCAGCAGTTCGTCGACCAGCGTTGTTTTGCCATGGTCGACGTGTGCGATAATAGCGATATTACGCAATTCCATATAGAGATCACTTCTGTATGAGTTGGGAGCCGCGCCAAGATGGATGCACGGAAAATCAATGGGGCGCTCTTACAGGTTTTTTTACGTTTTAGAAAGGGGCAGCGCGAAACTGCCCCTCATTTAACCCGAAAAGACCGGATTTAGATGTTTGTTTACAGGCTGATTGTGACAGTTTTGCCGGTGTTTCTATAACAAGGTACCCGACAAAATGACCAGCGCAACGCTGAAATAGATCACGAGACCCGTCACATCAACCAGTGTGGCGACAAAAGGCGCCGAGGCACTTGCGGGATCAAAGCCCAGTCTGCGCAGAATGAACGGCAGCATCGAACCTGTCAGCGAGCCGAAGGTCACGATACAGACAAGCGCCATCCCCACCGTGACCGCAACCAGCATCCAGTGCTCTCCATAGTCATAGATGCCGAGATTCTGCCAGATAGCAATACGGACAACACCGATAAACCCAAGGAATGCACCAAGTGCCAGACCGGTTGGTATTTCGCGAATTGCGACCCGCCACCAGTCCTTAAGCGTCAGTTCCTGTAGAGCCAGCGCGCGAATGATCAGCGAGGTTGCCTGCGAACCGGAATTACCGCCGGACGACATGATCAACGGAATAAACAAGGTCAGAACCAGTGCTTTTTCCAGCTCCAGTTCAAAATGCTGCATCGCACTTGCGGTCAGCATTTCGCCAAGGAACAGGATACCCAGCCAGCCACCGCGTTTTTTAAGCATTTCGCCAAAGCCGATGCGCATATAAGGCTTATCAAGTGCCTCCATGCCGCCGAAACGATAAGCATCTTCGCTGGCATCCTCGGTCATGGCATCCAGCACATCATCGACAGTAACAATGCCGATGATGTGGCGGCTGTCATCAACGACAGGCACCGCCAGAAGGTCGTGCTTGCGGAAAAGCCGCGCAACATCTTCACGGTTGGCAAGGGGCGAAATGGTGATCGGATCATCATCGCGGGCAAGCGAGAGGATCGGCTCATCAAGCTCACGAACAATCAGACGACGCAGGCTGACCACGCCCAGCAGAACGCGGGTCTGTGGCTCAACCACATAGATTGCATAAACCGTCTCCCGTGTGCGCTCGACCTTACGAATATGATCAAGCGTTTGCCCGACATTCCAGTCCGAAGGAACCGTGATGAATTCAATGGTCATCAGACTACCAGCCGTGTTCGGCGGATAGCCCATAAGCTTTTTCAACGCAGCCTTTGTCTCAGGCGCGAGAATGGGAAAAAGCCGTGCCCGATCCGCATCTTCCATGTCCTGGAAAACGTCCGTGGCACGGTCAGCGGACATGCCATCAAGCAGCGAGCTTGCGATATTGGGCTGTAAATTTGCAAGAATTTCGGTCGCACGTTCCAGTTCCGGCTGGTCAAGCAGGCGGATGGCATCATCGTGCGATAGCTGTGCAAGAACCGCGATTGCATCATCTGCATCCAGTTCATTGACGATCTCGACCGCGTCACCTGTACGAATATCGGCGATGCGGCTGGCAATTGCCGCAGCAGGGAGGTCGGCAACATTAAGCACTTCAGAGAAGAAGTTGTTGTCGGTCATAGGCTTGCCTTTCTGTCGATCCGCCGTCAGAGGCAGATCGTGCAAGCCGACCGCAAGCGATCAGATCACGAACTGCCTTGACGGCTGAAACAATCGACTGTGACTGTCGCTTGGCATAAGAGAATAAAACTCCGGTTGAAATGCAGCCAAAGAAAATGCGGCTGCGAGGCTCATGTGCGCCGGGTCGGCATCAAAGTCAACCCCTGCGCGACTTTCATGACGGCTTTTTCATATTCTGCTTATACTGCCAATTCCCCTTGTCCTCAACGCATTCAAATCCTAAGTCTTACTCATATCGAGTTCATTTAAGTGAGAGTTTTGCGATGTCCGACACGCCCGTCTATAATCATGCACTGACCGAATGGAATGGACCTCTCGGCCTGCCGGATTTCACCGCGTTCAAGGATGACGATTTCGCCCCCGCCTTTGATGCTGCTTTGGCTTACGACCTTGCAGACGTGGAAACCATTGCAAACAGTGCCTCCGAGGCAACGATTGAGAATACGCTCAAAGCCTTACAGCTTTCAGGCAAGGCGCTCGACCGTGTTTCGTCAGTTTTCTGGTTGCGCGCGGGTGCACATACCAATGATACGATTCAGGCGCTTGAGCGCGAAATCGCGCCGAAAATGTCGCGCCATTACTCGCGTATCATGATGGACCCGGCTCTCTTTGCGCGTATCAACGCACTGTATGAAAAGCGCGATCATCTGGATCTCGACATGGAGACAAAGCGTGTGCTGGAAAAGACCTGGAAGGGCTTTGTGCGCTCTGGTGCGAAACTTGATGAGGCAGGCAAAAGCGAACTCGCAGGCATCAATGAAAAACTCGCCGGGCTTGGCGCACGCTTCGGTCAGAATGTGCTGAAGGATGAAGCAGGCTGGGCGCTTTTCATCACCGACGAAGCCGATCTTGCGGGACTTCCCGATTTTCTTAAAAACGCCATGCAAAGTGCGGCTGGCGAACATGGCCGACCTGACGTTTGGGCGGTGACGCTCTCACGCTCGATTGTCGAACCATTTTTGAGCTTTTCAGAAAACCGGGAACTTCGAGAGCAAGCTTTCAATGCCTGGGCTAAGCGTGGCGAAAATGGAGGCGACAACGACAATCGCGAGATTGTGCGCGAAATGGTGGAACTGCGCGAGCGCAAGGCGCATCTGCTCGGTTATGCCAATTTTGCCGCCTACAAGCTTGATGACACCATGGCCAAGACGCCAGAGGCTGTCATGAACCTGCTGGAACCCGTGTGGGATAAGGCGCGGGCCAAGGCGCGCGAAGAAGAAGCAGAACTGGAACGTCTGATCGCCGCCGATGGTGGCAATCACAAGGTCGCGCCATGGGACTGGCGTTTTTATGCCGAGAAGCTGCGTGCCGAGCGTTTTGCTTTCGATGAGGCTGAACTGAAACCCTATCTGCAACTCGAAAAGATCATCGAAGCCAGCTTTGATGTGGCAACGCGCCTTTTCGGTATTCGCTTTGAAGAAAAGCAGGGCATTACCACTTGGCATCCAGATGTACGGGTGTTTCAGGTGCTCAATGCGGACGGCAGCGAACGCGGCCTGTTTCTCGGTGATTATTTTGCCCGTAAATCGAAACGTTCCGGCGCGTGGATGAGTTCGCTGCAATCGAGCCACAAGCTCGATGCAGGCCAAAAACCATTCATCTACAATGTCATGAATTTTGCAAAACCAAAAGCCGGAGAACCGGCGCTTCTCTCGCTTGATGATGCCCGCACACTTTTTCATGAATTTGGCCATGCGCTGCACGGACTTTTATCGGATGTAACATGGCCAGCCGTTTCCGGCACCGCCGTTTCGCGTGACTTTGTTGAATTGCCGTCGCAGCTTTACGAGCATTGGCTGACCGTGCCGCAGGTGCTTGAAAAATACGCCGTGCATTATCGCACGGGAGAAGCCATGCCAAAGGCACTTCTTGATAAGGTGCTTGCCGCGCGCTCGTTCAATGCAGGCTTCAACACGGTTGAATTCACCGCATCTGCGCTCGTCGATATGGCGTTCCATACCGGCAAGGAAAAGATCACCGATCCACTGGCATTTGAAACAGCAGCGCTGAAAAAGCTATCGATGCCAGATGCAATTATCATGCGTCACCGCACACCACATTTCACCCATGTCTTCTCTGGTGATGGCTATTCAGCCGGCTACTATTCTTACATGTGGTCGGAAGTGCTCGATGCCGATGCATTTGCGGCTTTTGAAGAAACCGGCGATGCATTTAACCCGGAACTGGCAGCAAAACTCAGGCAATATATCTATTCAGCCGGTGGCAGCCGCGATCCGGAAGAGCTTTACAAAGCCTTCCGCGGCAAGATGCCAACGCCCGATGCAATGATTGAAAAGCGTGGACTGAACTGAAAAAAAGGCCGGGAAACCGGCCTTTTTCTCGTCTTATCAATAATCGCCGAGCTTGATGTCCGGCGTATAGTCTACACCTTCAACTTCCTTGATAACCGGCTGGCCGCAATGGAGCACGCCCGTTGCTGCATTGAACGCATAGGTTGGCGAGCCATGAAGCTGCCAGCCCTTGTTCAAAGCGGCGGTCACGCGATGACAAAATGCGGAGTCATCCGGGCCAGTGATGAAACGATAAAGCTTCATAGTCTTTCTTCCTTTGTCATGATGATGAATTTGATTTTGCAAGCAGACGCTCAGCCATTGCGAGATGCAGGCGCTCAACCATCTGGCCGTCCAGCGACACAACGCCTTTATCCGCATTTTCTGCTTTCGAAAACACCTCTATCACAGCGCCGGCATGGGCAAGCTGGTCATCCGATGGCGAAAAAGCACGGTTTGCAGCGCCAATTTGCGACGGATGAATGAGCGTCTTGCCGTCAAAGCCCATCAGAGCCGCTTGCAAGCATTCAGCCTCGAAGCCAGCGCTATCGCGAAAATCATTATAAACGCCATCCAGCACATCGATACCGCCTGCGCGCGCCGCGAGAACAATCTGCATGAGCCATGGGATCAAATAAGGCCGCCCGGCTTGCGGACGAACGCCCGTGGCGAGCGCAATATCATTGGGTCCAACCACAAAACAGCCAAGCCTTGCCGCCGAACGATGGCCAAGCATGGCAATTTCATCCGCATTGAGAATGCCGCGTGGCGTTTCAATCATTGCCCAGATGCGCAAGGACAACGCGGCATCGCTGCCATCCAGCAGATTAGCGGCATCAATCACATCCTGCGGTCGCTCGACCTTTGGCAGAAGAACGGCATCCGCGCCGATTTTCGCGCCCGCCAGAATATCCGCCTCTCCCCATTGCGTGTCCGCAGCATTCACCCGCACGATGCGCTCAAACTGAACCTTGGGATAAAGGGAAAAATGCGCAATCAACGCATCGCGGGCAGCGATTTTTGCTTCTGGCGCAACAGAATCTTCAAGATCGTAAATCACGCAATCGGCTGAAAGCGCCAGCGTTTTCTCCAGCGCACGGCTGTTGGAGGCAGGAACAAACAAAACGGAACGACGTGGGCGAGCAAGTGTTTTCATGCGCAATTTGTGCACTGAACAGCGCCAGGGTGCAAGCACCCCATTCCCATATTGAGGGGCTTGTAATCCTCCTCACATATGCCTATTTTCCGCCCTTGGGTTGGAATGCACCCGCCGCTCGCAGCCTCATGGCCATGGTAAAGCATTCTGAATTCACGTTCCTGTTCCGGTGACGGCAGAAACGGCAATGCGGGTACCCGTTCACGAAAACGCTGCTCACATTCAGGAGCAAAACCATGACCACAGCTACCCTTGCTGGGCATAATACGACGCATTTTAAACATCAGGCTCGCCGTTTGCGGCAGGCTCTGGGGGAAGAGGGCATCCAAATCAGCCACGGAAAAGCGCTTGACCTCGTTGCTCGCCAGTCCGGTACACGTGATTGGAACACGCTGGCAGCCTATGGCGCGAAGACCGATGCCGCGCATATCGAAGACGGTGCGGCCCCTTACCGTGTCAGTCAACGCGTTTCAGGCACCTTTCACTCAACTGTTTTTAAAGCACGCATTATCGCTGTTGAAGAAACGATCAAGCCTGATCTCTGGCGGATCACCCTGCAATTCGACCCTGCGATTGATGTCGCAGTTTCGCCAAACCTCACCATGCTGCGCAGACGCTATACCGTTGTCGTCGGAGCAGATGGAAAAGCACGCAGGCTGACTGGCAGTGAAGCCGGCGGCATCGCACTTGATATGCAATAATTTCGCCCAAACCAACTCCGGCGCATGATTCTGAATTTTAGATACTAATTTCAGACATATTCATGCGCAAAACACGATAACCACTTCCGGCCTCTTCAAAACAGGCCGGAAGCGCTGCTAATCTGCTTCAAGGTTGCGACCTATTGGGCACTCGCCTCCTGAAAGATTGACTCTGTGCTGGGCTGATGTAAATCAGACTGCAAATTTAAAATACCCAACCGACAGGTCAGGAAGATGGATAAGTTCACCAAGCTCACGGGCGTTGCAGCCCCCCTGCCGATCGTCAATATCGATACGGACATGATTATCCCGAAGGATTATCTCAAGACGATCAAGCGCACAGGTCTGAGCAAGGGGCTTTTTGCCGAAATGCGTTTTAACGAAGACGGAACCGAAAATCCGGATTTCGTGCTCAACAAGCCCGGCTATCGCAATGCGCAGATTCTTGTCGCAGGCGATAATTTTGGCTGTGGCTCTTCGCGTGAACATGCGCCTTGGGCATTGCTTGATTTTGGTATCCGCTGTGTGATCTCAACCTCGTTTGCCGACATCTTTTACAACAATTGCTTCAAGAATGGCATTCTGCCGATCAAGGTCAGCCAGGAAGATCTCGACAAGCTGATGGACGACGCGTCGCGTGGCGCCAATGCAACGCTGACTGTTGATCTCGAAACCAAGGAAATCCATGGCCCCGATGGCGGTTCGATTTCCTTTGACCTCGACGACTTCAAGCGCCACTGCCTGCTCAATGGTCTTGATGACATCGGCCTGACCATGGAAAAGGCTAAAAGCATTGATACGTTCGAGGCGAAAAACGCTGAATTGCGTCCTTGGGCATAATGATCAAATCATTATCTACCTCTGGTCTAAGCATGGTGGCCTGAACGAGTGAATAGGACACGATTGGCTGAAATGGCCCGAGAAGATCAAAGCGGTGACTGGGCGGCACGTTTGTCGCCGTCACTTGATGAAGTCGAATCTATCGCGATTGAAGCTCTTGCGCATCTGCCTCAAGAGTTCAGGACGCTGTGCGGCGATATTATTATCCAGATATCTGACTTCCCCGAAGAACAGATTGTCGAAGATATGGGACTGGAAACGCCTTTCGACCTGTTAGGACTGTTCGAGGGCGCGGGCATTGGTGAACGCTTCAGCCTGCAAACGGGCGACACCCCAAACCGCATCACACTTTTCCGCCGCGCTATTCTCGACTACTGGTCCGAGCATGAAGAGACGCTCGGCGACATCATTACCCATGTGCTTATCCATGAAATTGGCCATCATTTCGGCCTTTCGGATGACGATATGGAAAATCTTGAAGCACAGGCGGAATAGAATGACAGATTTGCGATGAATGGCGCAGCTTGGCCATTTCTGACCAAAACAGTGACAATTTCGTGAGATTTCGATACAATCGCAATACAGATATTGCATGCGGAGAATGCTATTGATTGCCTCAGTTCAAACTGAGTGACGATCATGAACCTTTCTCCGGCTGCCTACCAGCTTCTGCTCGTTTACACGACCTATGTTATTGCTGCCGGAAGCCCGGGCCCCAGCAATATGCGCATTATGGGCGTAGCCATGAATCAGGGTCGAAAAGCGGGGCTGATATTCGCCACAGGGGTTGTGACTGGCTCCATATTCTGGGGCGTAATGGCCGCGACCGGAGTTTCGGCAATCCTCACCCGCTACGCCGAGGCACTGATTATTCTAAAAATTTTCGGCGGACTCTATCTGCTTTATCTTGCTTTCAAAGCAGCACGCGCGGCCATGGCATCAGACGAGAAGATTGCAGCACGTACGATAAATGGCGATGCTCTTCTTTCGGATGGAGAGCTTTATCGGCGCGGACTGCTGATGCATCTTTCCAATCCCAAGTCGATCCTGTCATGGATCGCGCTGGTAACGCTTGGCCTTGGACCAAATTCATCATGGCCACAGGTTGCAGCCTTCCTCAGCGGCTGCATTGTCCTAAGCATCACCATCTTCTGTGGCTATGCCATCATCTTTTCAACCGCGCCCATGGTGCGTTTATACCGGCGCGCTCGCCGGTGGATCGAAGGCATTCTGTCAGCCGTCTTTGCCTTTGCTGGTATTCGCCTGCTTTTGTCACGCTAGACCAGCTTGAAGTATGAGTATCGCAATGAAGATTTTCAAAGGTCTCTCCGCTTTCCCTCTCACCCCAATCGATACAGCAGGCAATCTCATAGAGGATATGCTCAGCGCTTTTCTCACCCGCATCCATGACACAGGCGCGGACTCAATCGGCCTGCTGGGAAGCACCGGTGGCTATGCGTTCCTCACACGAGAACAACGCCGACATACAGTCAGAACCGCCGTGAAATGCATCGGTGGTAAGACACCGCTCATTGTGGGCGTTGGCGCATTGCGGACCGATGAAGCGCAAGCGCTTGCCCGCGATGCGGCAGATGCCGGTGCTGATGCACTGTTGCTCGCGCCCGTGTCTTATACACCGCTCACGCAGGAGGAAGGCTTTCAGCACTTCAAAGCTGTTGCACAAGCGACTGATCTGCCTTTGTGCATCTACAACAATCCCGGCACCACCCGTTTCATTTTCACGGATGAGCTGATTGCGCGCCTGGCAGAACTCAAAAACATCAGGGCAATCAAAATGCCCCTGCCTGCCGATGATAAATACGCGGCTGAGATCGCGAAACTGCGCGCTGTAACGCCCGATGATTTCGCCATCGGTTATAGCGGCGATTGGGGCGCAAAGAATGCGCTGCTTGCAGGCGCTGATGCTTTCTACAGTGTGGCAGCGGGCCTTCTGCCAAAGCAGTTTGCAGCCTTGGTGCGCGCTGCACAAAGCGGCAAACAGGAAGAAGCCGAGCGCATCAATAGGACATTTGAACCGCTCTGGAGCCTGTTCAAAACCCATGGCAGTTTCCGTGTGATGTATGTTATTGCCGATCTGCTTGATCTTGCAAAGATCGAGCCGCCGCGGCCAATTCTGCCATTGAGCGAAGAAACGCGAGCACAGGTTGAGGCAGCCCTAAAAGCGTTGAATGATCTGCCTCAATGAATAAAACAAAGGCGCCCGTCTGGGCGCCTTGTGCAAATTTTGTTCGCCGCACATCTTTTTCCGAAAACCGGTTCCCACTTTTCGGGATGCGCTTTATGCCACGCTCAGGTGGACATCGATGTTGCCGCGCGTTGCATGTGAATAAGGGCAAACAATGTGCGCGGCATTGACCAGCTCTTCTGCCCTGGCCTTATCAACGCCCGGCAGAGCGACTTCCAGAGCCACATCCAGTCCAAAACCAGTACCATCTTCACGCGGACCAATACCAACCGTTGCGGTCACTGTGCTATCAGCGGAAACAGAAACCTTTTCTTTGGCTGCGACAAATTTCAATGCCCCGAGAAAGCATGCTGCATAACCAGATGCAAACAGTTGCTCAGGATTAGTGCCCTCGCCGCCCGAACCGCCAAGCTCCTTTGGTGTGTCAAGAACAACGCTGAGACGTCCATCAGCGGTCTTGGCGCTGCCTGTGCGTCCACCGGTTGCCGTAGACTGGGTGGTGTAAAGAATAGCCATTTGAAAATCTCCGTTGGTGCGTATTCATGTATCTCCGCAACCAAAATTGCAAATTATTAAATTGTTCACAATCTAATTTTGCAAAATACATTATCACAAATATGTGATGCGCAATTCAATTCCACCTCCTATAAAGTTCTGCCATGGAGCTTGCGCTATGAAAGAAGACCCAAAGGAATCTCATCTCAATTTGTCGGACATGGTCTGTTTTGCGATCTATTCGACGGCGAATGCGCTGACGCGCGCCTATCAGCCGATCCTCAGCAAGCTGGAACTCACCTACCCGCAGTTTCTGGTCATGATTGTTTTGTGGGAACAGGATAACCGCACGGTTTCTGAAATCGGCGCGAAACTCAATCTCGATTCCGGCACCCTCACCCCGCTTTTAAAAAGGCTGGAAGCAGCAGGGCATATTGCGCGCCGCCGTGACAGCCAAGATGAACGGCAGGTTCGCATCACGCTGACCGATGAAGGCCGCGCGTTGCGCAAACAAGCTGAAAGCATCCCGGAACAGGTGCTTTGCGCACTCGGTCAACCCATCGGGGATTTACAGCATCTTCGAGCACAGCTGCTTGATGTCCGCAACAATCTCAAAGACAGTCTCTCAAATTGAAAAAGCGCCGGAAAACCGGCGCCTTTATTTTGCGATCTGCAATCTTGATTAAGCAGCCAGTGCCTTTGGCGTAATGAGGCCACGAGCGACAAGCAGTTCGGCGATCTGGATCGTGTTGAGAGCAGCGCCCTTGCGCAGGTTGTCGGAAACAACCCACAGTGCCAGACCGTTTTCAACCGTGATGTCTTCACGGATACGGCTGATATAGGTTGCATCTTCGCCAGCCGATTCATACGGCGTGATGTAACCGCCGTCTTCATGCTTATCGACAACCTGACAGCCTGGCGCTTCGCGCAGAATATCGCGTGCTTCTTCCGCCGAAATCGGGTTTTCAAACTCGATGTTGACGGCTTCCGAGTGGCCGATGAACACAGGCACACGAACGGCCGTTGCCGTGAGCTTGATCTTTGGATCAAGCATCTTCTTGGTTTCGGCCACCATCTTCCATTCTTCCTTGGTGTAACCGTCTTCCATAAAGACATCGATATGCGGGATCACGTTGAACGCGATCCGCTTGGTGAACTTCTGAGCAGTGACCGGATCAGCAACAAACACCGCGCGCGACTGCTGGAACAGCTCATCCATGCCTTCCTTGCCAGCACCCGAAACGGACTGATAGGTCGAAACAACGACGCGCTTGATCTTGGCTGCATCGTGCAAAGGCTTCAGCGCCACGACGAGCTGCGCAGTCGAGCAATTCGGGTTGGCAATAATGTTCTTCTTGCGAAAACCTTCGATCGCGTCCGGGTTCACTTCAGGCACAATGAGCGGCACATTGGCGTCATAGCGCCATGCGGACGAATTATCGATAACGACACAGCCCTGCGCACCGATCTTAGGCGACCATTCCTTGGAAATATTTCCACCAGCGGACATGAGGCAAATGTCGGTATCGGAAAAGTCATACTGGTCGAGCGCTTTTACCTTCAGCGTCTTGTCGCCATAGGATACTTCCGTTCCCTGGCTACGACGCGAAGCAAGCGCTACGACTTCATCAGCCGGAAAACCGCGTTCTTCAAGGATATTGAGCATTTCGCGACCGACATTTCCGGTGGCGCCGACGACTGCAACTTTAAAACCCATTTACCTTCTCCTGTCCTCTCCGCTTCCATAAAAACCCGCGACCAGCGGGCCTTTTCCCTGGGCCGGACCCGGGGAGAGAGGGCGAGCAGGCCAAGGGGTCAGACCGTTTTGGTGGTCGTTTTAATGCAAGTGGCCATGGTAGTTTTGGAAACGGATGCCATAGGGCTCAAAATGGCGATGAGGCCATTTCGTCCGCACAGGCTATGTGATGCGCGAGAAGCATTCACGGGATTGTCTCCTTTTCCGATTGCGCTTTTAAGCCCTTTGAAAAAAGAGTCAATGTGTTTGCAGCAATGAGCGCAACAAAACTGCTCTAAAATACAGGAAGGATCGCGCTTATTTCGTTATATCCCAAATGCAAAAACGCAGCACGGCGCATAGGGCATCGCCCCTTTCCTAACCGCAAAACTTGCACCGGCCAAAACGGCTGACCTTAACAGACCGGCTACACGATCACTGTCTTCGGCCTTTGAAGCTGTGCAATGGCGTTTTTGTCTGTGACGCCATATTGCCATACTTTACGATTATGCAACTGCGCAAATTATACCCGTTCGAGAGGCGGTCAACGCTAGCTTATGACAGACATCGATGCCACATGGCTGTAAGAGCTGCTTGAATCCTCCCCCTCAATTGCAGGAGTTGGACTAATTTATCTTTTGCGCTCTAACTGATGTCAATTTTGAAAGTCCGTGCCTTTTCTCAATAAGGATTTAAGAATGAAGAAATTTCATACCACCCGCTGACTGCAGCGCTATTGCGCAGCATTTAAAACAGCGATGAAAGGGTCAGAGAAAAACCGGCGGATAATTACGGCCGGCCGGAAAACTGACCAAACCCGCTTAAAGTACAACTAAAACTCATATCCTATACTCCGCCCCGCACAAGGCGCGCACAATTTACAACAAATAAAATTGCATTCAATACTAAATACAAGTTAAATAAAAATTGCTATAACCACCATTATTTATAAATTATACTTATAAATAAAACAACGAAATACGCATCCGACAAATTTCCAGCGACAGGGCGCAATTGCGCGCACCGTCAATGCAGATCTTATTTTATTTCAGCACCAAAGTTATTGAAATTTAAAACAATAGCGTGAAGGAGGAAGCATGGCTCATCGTGAACAGACCGAGCATAAAACTTGTAGCGCAGATTGGCGTGAAAGCTTCTGGCTTGCACAGCGCATTCGCATAGGCATCGTTCCGCTTCCTGTTTATCTGCTTATCGCGCTTCTGGTCGTTGGCTTCGTATCAATCGGTAAGGTGCCCTCTGATTTGACGATGTCGATCGGCATTCTGGCGATTGGCGGCTTCTTCTTTATGGAATTGGGCAAGCGTGTGCGAATCCTCGGGCTGATGGGCGGTGCCGCAATCATGGCATTTGTTGTCCCTTCGGCTGCAGTGTTCTATGGTTGGATACCGGCGTCGGTTGCAGAATCCGTGACGACATTCAGCAAACAGTCGAATTTTCTCTATCTATATATTTCAGCAATTATCGTCGGCAGCATCATCAGCATGGACCGTCAGGTCCTGTTGGCAGGTTTCATCAAGGTATTCATTCCCCTTGCCGCCGGGTCGATCGTTGCTATGATCGTCGGCACCTTGACGGGCATGACGATGGGATTCACCGCCACGCACAGTCTGTTTTTCATCGTCGTTCCAATTATGGCGGGAGGCTTGGGAGAAGGCGCAATCCCCTTGTCTCTCGGATACTCACTCATCCTTCATCAATCACAAGATGTGCTTTTTGCTCAGATCATACCCATTGTCATGCTTGGGAGCTTCACAGCCGTCCTGCTATGCGGACTTCTCAATCTGTTGGGCAAGCGATTGCCCCACCTGACCGGCGAAGGACAGCTTCAACCGGGCAAGGCAAATGTGGCTTCCCAAAACACTGAAAATTCAAAATCAGCCGACATAACCGAAATCGCAGCGGCGGGCGTCACGATTGTCAGCTTATACCTTCTCGGCGTCTTCATTCAAAAATTGACGGAATTTCCCGCACCCATCTGCATGCTGTTTCTGGTTGTTGCCGCCAAGATCGGCCGCGTGTTTGAGCCGAGCATCGAAAGCGGAAGCCGCGATGTCTACAAGTTCTTCTCAACCATTGTCACCTGGCCACTGCTGTTTGCTATGGGCGTCGCCTTTACGCCGTGGGCAGAATTTGTTGCTGTGTTTACCCTCCCAACCGTCATAACGGTATTCGCTACGGTGTTTTCCCTTATCGCGACCGGCTTTTTCACCGCCCGATTGGTTAAAATGTATCCGATCGACACCGCGATCGTGGTCGGCTGTCATAGCGGTCAAGGCGGCACAGGGGACATCGCCATCCTTACTGCTGCAAACCGTATGACGCTCATGCCTTTCGCGCAGATTGCGACGCGTATCGGCGGTGCAATCACTGTCTCGCTGGCGATTATTATAATCAAATATATTGTTTAAACATTGAGGCTCAAATTCAGATAACAAAGGGCAAAGCACCTTGCTGCGTCGAAAGTTTTACCCCCAAAAGAAATCCGAAACTGCTTTGACGCACCGGGCCACCTCTGAGGGCTCCTATGGGCAACTAATTGTCCGCCTTTAAGTGACCTCAATTGTTTCCTTGCTATTTGGCCCATAAAAGCTGACCCTCAAGCTGCGGGCCCATTCATTTTTATCAAGGCTTGCTGACAGGGACCAGCTTGTCCTTACCCACAATCTGAAAGGAGGGCTGCATGCCTTCCAATATTCACCACGTTGATTTCCATATGAGCAATCGCATCCTCAGACAGATGATGTCCAAAGCCAGTTATGTGACCTTCAAAATGAAGCCGCTATCCGGCCCGCTCTTTCAACAGTCGCAACTTGTTCTGCAGAATTTTATGTCAGGTGTCATTCCAAATCATGGCATGAACGTCGCACCATTGCCGAACAATACCGCTGCATATGGCACGCCATAAATGAACAACTTATCTTTTGGGTGGGCTCTCCGATAAGGAGAGAGCTCGCCTGACTTAACTTCATAAATATTATCGACGATAGATTATAAAATAAAATTCAAAAATAGCGCCCAAACAGAATATTATTAAAATATAATTTGACAATTAATCAAAAAAATATTATTAAAAATACATCGATATTTTCTTGATGAGTTTTGCTTATTGCACGTTTAGCACCGTGCCCTGAACGAACCCCCTTTTAAAAATCGTTATCACTTTGCGCACGCAACAGCGTGCCATCCTCTATACTGCTATGAAAGGGTTCATTATGACCACTGGCACAGTTAAATGGTTCAATTCCACAAAAGGCTTCGGCTTCATTCAGCCTGACAACGGCGGCGCTGATGCCTTCGTTCATATCTCTGCCGTCGAGCGCGCCGGAATGCGCGAAATCGTCGAAGGCCAGAAGATTGGCTACGATATGGAGCGGGACATGAAGTCCGGCAAAATGTCGGCTTGCAACCTGCAGGCTGCTTAAATATTTTTTCTTCTTTCCTTTGACCACGGATGTACTGGCACTGTTGAAAGAAGTTAAAACTTGAGGGGTCGGGTGGACACTCGACCCTTTTTTATTTGATCTTTTTCAGACGAGGAAATATTTCACCTGGGAGGCATCATGAAAACTCAAATTGATCATGCGTATAACTTCATTCCCACTATACGAAAACTTGATGTTACGCCTGTAAAACAGGCATCGACATCAAATGTCAGCGCAGAGCGCCCCGTTTTGTCGGGAGAGTGGGCAAAACTTTCAAATGTTTTGAGAAGAAGTGCGGGCGGTTGCTCTAAAAGCCGAACGCGGTCGCTATAGATATTCACGCAAATCGGAAGAAAAAAAATGATAACAGAACTTACAAAAGATACGCTGTTCAAGCCAATGCCTTCACGCCTTGAAGCACAGAAATCGCGAACGGATCTGGCAGCTCAAGCTATTCTCAACGAGGAGAGATCCGCTATCGCCGCCAAGACCGATCGTTTGAGGGCTGCAAGAATAGCCCGTGATCATTCTGTATAAAAAACAATAGAGAGGAGATACTTTGCAAGTTCTAGTCAGAGATAATAACGTCGATCAAGCCCTACGTGTTTTGAAAAAGAAATTGCAGCGCGAAGGTGTGTTTCGCGAAATGAAGGCCCGTCGCGCTTATGAGAAGCCGTCCGAAAGACGAATTCGCGAAAAAGAAGCTGCAATAGGTCGAGCGAAAAAAGAAGCAAAGAAAAAGGCTCAGCGTGAAGGTTTGTTGCCTAAACCAAAGAAGAAGCCATTTGCCCGGCCGATGACATCGTCGATACGAAGCGCTGAAACGCAGAGCGCAACTTAAAGCTCGAATCAAATCGAAACCCGCAATAGTAAGCTGCTGAAAAATAGCAGTTTTTGCTGTTTTGATTTGAACATTGGAAATGCTCCCAAATAAATTGGTCTGAGCTACACATCATAATTGGATGGTTCCAAATTGCGGACAGAGTGATACCAAACGTGACTCAATCGGCTGAAAAGCCTCCGATATTTCCTGATAAACTCGGAAAGAGCACGTCTTGAAAAAATTGTTTTATGTGGCACTGATTGGCATTTTCTGTTCATCGGCACCTGCTGCAGCACTTGCTGAGAACCTGGGGCTCGCTGAGCGCCGCGCCATTGCTACTTATGCAACCGATATCTGGCCAAAATACCAACTGGAAATTCAGGACTTAGCTGGCTTTCCGGTCACCATCAATCTGGATACCAAAAGTCTAGCCCTACCAGGCCTTGCAGATTCATACGCAAGCGATGACTATTTGCGTAAACCAATCATTGATCCGATACTCCAAGCGATTGGAACAATCACTGCAACAGATATCGGCAGAACGGCTCTCAAAGACGGGTTGAAATCCATCACCATCCGCTATGATGAGACAAGCGCACCTTCAAGCAATTATAAAGATGGTGTGAAGATGGAAGATGGCGTACTGACGATTAATTGGAAGCCTTATACGAATGTCGAAGATATCGAACCTCGCGCGCTCGCAATATTAAGTGTAATTGAGCCCGCAATATAAATATAAAATATCAAGGCGGTCTGAATAGATGCGTAAAACTGTATATCTTGCATTTCCTGTATTAACAATCATGATGCTATCTTCTGTAACGGCCTTGGCGCAGGCCAATGCCGACCCGGCCTATTTGGAAAGGCGAAATGATCAGGGAATTGTCGCATATTGCAGCAACCTAGGGTTTCTCGAACCCGATTCCGAAGAATTTTTTCATGTTGGCACTGAAGAAATTTTTGGTGAGGTTGAAAGCTCGGCTGAAGCTGACGTGCACGAGCAGAAGGGGCGTGAGGGCATTTCTTATCTACAAGGTGACGAACAATCCTTGAGTGATCTGGCAGCAGCCAATGACGTCGATGTGAAGACGGTTTGCGCACAGTATAAATCACAGGTAACGCTCGGTCGGATGATGAAAAAAAACAAAGAGAGCCAGTAGTTCTTCCCGTTCCTAGAAATCAATATCAATTTATTTAAGGTCCCATTTCCATGCGTAACCGATCATTCTCAATCTTGCTTTCCATGCCGCTCATTATCGCTTCATCGTCGGCATTTGCCGATGACACCCAACTCTTATTTAATTCATCGCGTAACCAACTTGGCTTGATCAAATATTGCGCCACAGAAGGTCACATCTCCAATGATGTTGTTACAGCTTATGAAAAAATGATCACGATGCTCCCCGCCCCCGCAGATGCGGCACAAGGTGATCAATATGAAAGCGCAGGCGAACAGGGCTACAGCTTCGACGGGGAAAATCGCACCTCAATGCAGGACATAGCCGATGGTACAGGAACTTCAATTGCCGATCATTGTGCTCAGTTCGCAGCACTGACAAATCAATAAGCTGAGAGAAAGTTTTTTCGGAGCTTTCTCGGTAGGCTAAAGACTGACTTGTTATCTTTTGATGCACCTATGCTGCGCGTTTCGCAAAGATCTGCGATGACGAGCGGTTGTCATTGACGAACTGGCTTCTGCGGATAATATAAGACACTTCAATGCCGACGCTCGCCCCCTTTACGCGAAGCATAATCTTATCGACCCTTGTTTTACTCCAACAGCATTTACGCTTTAAAGAACCGGCGCGCTGCGCCGAGTTTCCAGCGTTCTGAGAGCAGGAAAACAAGGGATTTTACGAACCGCAAATTCTTCCCATCCTGAGCCAAGCAGTAGGTTGTGTTCCAGTGCCCGATTTATGCCGCGAACATGGGATGAACAATCCTTCATTCTACAAGCGGCGAACAAAATACGACGGCCTGGATGCGTCGAAGATCACCCAAATGAAAGCTTTGGCCGGCGGCTGCAAAAATCCCTCTTCATTGTACTGAGATTGTGTTTCACACTTGGCACTAATGTGGAGTTGTAAACAGATGCGCTGGCGGTGATTATAAACATTAGGGCCTAATTTCCCTCCGATGCGACCATAATTATTCAGCTTTTTGTCACCATACCACGCGCACAACGCCAGAATTGATTCGCTCGTGAAGCGGCCCCGGCAAAACGTAAAACGTAAATCTCCTGACCACCTCCTGATCGCTTGTTCTGTTGCTGGCAAAGCAACGCTCCGTTCGCGCATGTCAGTCTGGTGCTTGCTTTTAAACTGATCATACTGTTAGGCAGCGGTAAGACAAAAACAAGGAGGCCCGCGTGAAGGGGAATAACGTATTTGCGATGCGCCATATCTGGCTGCACGTATTCGTCCTGCTTATCATCTGTATTTCAGAGCTGATTGGCATTCGTAAAATATCCATCGGCATTGGCGCGGTTATCTTTCTGCCAATGCTTTACGCGTTTGCGCTCGGTGTGATTCTCAATCCACATATCCTGAAAGCGACTGGAAAAGTCCTCAAATCTGATTCTATCAAGCTATCAGGCACGATGATTACCATCGCCATTATGCCATTCATTGCAAAATTTGGCACAACAGTCGGTCCACAGATTGATAATATTATTGCAACCGGACCGGCACTGATTTTGCAAGAAATAGGCAATCTGGGAACAATCGCCATCGCCTTTCCGATTGCCGTCTTCGTGCTGCGCATGGGACGTGAGACGATTGGGGCGACCTACTCGATTGATCGTGAACCCAATCTGGCACTGATCGCGGATAAATATGGCCTCGACAGCCCTGAAGGGGCAGGTGTCATGGGTGTTTACGCGACAGGAACTCTTATCGGTACATTCGTATTCGCAATTATGCCGCCATTGGTGCACAGTCTGGGCGTGTTCGATGTCCGTGCTTTGGCCATGTCGTGTGGCGTGGGCTCTGGCAGTATGCTTGCTGCCTGTACGGGCGGTTTGGTGAGTGTTATCCCCGAACAACAGGATCTCATTCTTGCGCTCGCTGCGGCCAGTAACATTCTCACTTATGCAACGGGACTTTATGTCGGTCTGTTTGTGGCTCTGCCGCTGACTGAATGGCTTTATAAAAAGTGCCGTCCCGAAGAATACCGTAACGCTGCATAAGGGGAGAGATCGATGACTTCACAATCAGTAAAAAACAAAGTCGATACATTGACCTTGTCTGTCGAGAGCACAGACGAACGCAAAATCGATATTCTTGAGAATGCGCTGCTTCTCATCATTGCTTGCTTTCTGGGTCTGATTGCCAACTGGGTTGGCACAGGTGTCACGCCTGTGCAGGCTTTGCCGGGTATGGCAGTGCTTTATGCGGCATCTCTTGGTGGCCTGATTATGGCGCGCTACATGCCGTTTTATCTGCCAAGTGTGGCTTGGGTTTCGCTTATCGCTATTATCATTACGATCCCCGGCGTTCCCGGATCAGAATTCGTTTTGGCCAAGGTGGGTGAGCTTAACTTTCTGGCGCTCGCAACACCGGCGCTGGCCTATGGTGGTCTGGCACTGACGCGGAATGAATTTGAAATTGCCCGTCGCTCCGGTTGGAAAATCGTCATCGTCGCTATATGCGTGATGATCGGTACCTATCTTGGTTCGGTTGTTGTGGCCGATCTGATGTTGCGTATCATGGGCTAAATTGTTCTCCGGCGGGTCCGGTCACAGGACCCGTCAGCAATCTATTGGGAGCGTTCAAATATGGCTGCTGTTTTGAGTGAAGCCGATATTGCGGAAGCCACAGCATGGCGGCACGATCTGCATCGACATCCGGAACTCGCATTTGAGGAAAACCGGACATCAACATTCATCGCCGAGAAACTTCGGCTGTGGGGTTATGATGTTCGAACCGGTTATGCGAAAACGGGTGTCATCGGCAGCCTTAAACGCGGCTCATCACCACGTGCGATTGGCATTCGGGCCGATATGGATGCTTTGCCAATCGTCGAAAAGAGTGGCGTTGCCTATGTGTCAGAGACTTCAGGCAAAATGCATGCCTGCGGCCATGACGGACACGTCACCATGGCTCTTGCGGCGGCGAAAGCGGTTAGTAAGCTCGACTTTGACGGAACGGTTCACTTCATATTCCAGCCGGCGGAAGAAAATGAAGGTGGCGGTCGGGAAATGGTAAAGGAAGGCCTGTTCAGAGATTTTCCGGTCGATGCAGTTTATGGCATGCATAACTGGCCAGCACTCGATGTGGGCACATGTGTAGCCCGCGACGATGCAATGATGGCGGCTTTCGGTACTTTCGAGATTGAACTGAAGGGCAAAGGCGCTCACGGGGCAATGCCGCATGAAGGAGCCGATCCGGTGGTGGCGGCGGCGCAATTGGTCACCGCTCTACAGACTATCGCCAGCCGCAATGTGTCGCCACTGGAATCGGCAGTTGTATCCGTTACACAGATGCATGGCGGCGATGCCTGGAATGTCATTCCTGAGACGATGATCATACGCGGAACAACACGCTGGTTTCTGCCTGAAGTCGGCCAGATCATCGCATGTCGTATGCAGAATTTGTCTGCTTCGGTTGCAGAAGCTTTTGGCTGCACAGCACGTGTGGATTATGAGGAGCGCTATCCTTCAACGATCAATACGGCAGAAAATGCACGCAAGATTCGTGCGCTTGCCGCTGCACCCGACCTCGGTCTGAACGTTTTGGATGTGGCGCCAAGCATGGCCGCGGAAGATTTTGCGTTTATGTTGCAGGAAAAGCCCGGTTGCTATTTCTGGCTGGGCAGCCGACGCGATGGCTCCAATCCGGGGCTGCACTCACCTTATTATGACTTCAACGACGCCCTTTTGCCCATTGGGGCCAATTTCTGGATCAAACTTGTTGCAAGCGAGCTGGCACCAGCTTGAGTTTTGCGTTGCAATATACGCAATGCATATTGATTAGCGGTGCCTTCTCAGCAACAAACGATCATGGAAACACTGGACGCTAAAGAGTTACGCATGTTCATGGCTGTTGTGCGGTTCGGGTCTATCCGTGCCGCAGCCGAGCATGTGCGCGTTGCGCCATCGGTTGTCAGCCGCCAGATTGCTGAAACAGAGCGCAATATCGGTTTGCCTCTGTTTGAACGCACGGCGCGCGGCATGACTTTGACAGAGGCAGGTGAACTTGTTCTGGAACACAGCAGGCGCGTTCTTGAAGAGCACAGTTTGCTGACTGAGCAACTCGGCTTTCTCAAGGGCGTGCAGCAAAGGCGTGTCCGTATCTTATGCGGTGAGGGCTTTCTTGCCGATGTTCTTCAATATGGCCTCGGTTCCTTCGTCAAAATCTACCCCGATGTGCAATACGACCTACAACTGGGCGGGACACAAACAGTGTTGGACGGCATTGCCAATGGAGATGCCGATATCGGCATTGCTTACAACCCTCTGATGGACGCACGCGTTCGCTCGCTGGCGATTTCAAAACAATCGCTGTGCGTGGTGACGCCGCCGCACCATGCTTTATTGACGAAAGCCAAGCTGGAACTGGCGGACTGTGCGGGCATAGCCAACGCGCTGCTGGCGCCGGGGCATGGCATTACACAGCTTGTTACGCGTGTTGCTGCAGACCGGGGTTTCGTTATTTCGCCACTCGTCGAGACGACATCGATCGATGTCTTGCGGCGTTTTGTAATTGCTGGCCTTGGCATATCGTTTCTGCCTCGTTTCGCTGTCTCCACAGAATTGGCGCGCAACGCAGTCGCCGTAAGAGAGCTGTCCGATCCGCTACTTGCGGAAGCGAGTGCGCATCTGCTGGTGAGAGCACGCCGCCGCTTGCCGCTTTCTGTCGAAAGACTGAGTGGCTTTCTTGCCAATAATATGGCTGCGTTCAGGTAATACCGAGGATCGGAAAGCATGGCTCATAGAGCCTTGGTTAAAACCGTGTGACGATTGAGCATTTTCAAGGCGTGATACACCAGCGTCTTAGCACCTTTGTATAAGTTCTTTAAGGGACTGTTGCACCATGTGGGACACAACGTTGTTGCCGGGCCGACTATGCGTTTGCACGCTTTGATGCGAGCTTTTCTTCATTCAAAATGCGGTGGACGCGGGTCTGTTCGCAAAACAATGGAGATGTGGAATGTCGCAACAGGAAAAACCAATTGTCGGTGTTGTTGGCCTCGGCAGCATGGGGCTGGGCATGGCGCAAACACTGGCGGCAAAAGGCTTTCCTACCCTCGGCTTCGATTTGTCAAATGAGCGCAAAGCATTGGCGCAAAACGCAGATGTAACGCCCGCAGACACACTCGATATTTTGTTTGAAAAAGCAGATTTTCTGGTTTTCTCTCTGCCAACTGCCCGTGATGTTGAAGCGGTTGTAAATGCACAACTCCATCAATTGTCTCAAGATCGCAAACGGGTCGTTATTATCGACACATCGACGTCTGAGCCTGATGTCAGCCGCGCTTTAGCGCAAAAACTTGATGCCCTCGGCCATGGCTTCCTTGATGCGCCTGTCAGTGGCGGACCGGCTGGTGCGGCTTCCGGAAAACTGACGATGATGATCGGTGGCAGTGATGCCGATCTGGCGCTTGCGCAGCCGGTTATTGAATCGATGGCGGCCAAAGCGCTGCATGTTGGACCAAGTGGTGCTGGCAATGTTGCGAAACTTGTCAATAATCTGCTTGCTGCCGCTCACATGGTCACGACCAGCGAAGGCCTGAAACTGGCTCTTGCTGCCGGAATTAGCCCAGAGGCTGCATTGCGCGTTTTGAACGCGGCGTCCGGTAAGTCCATGATCAGCGAAGTCCATTTTCCGACATGGGTTATGAATGATCGTTTCGACAGCGGCTTTTCGATGGGGTTGATGCGCAAAGACGTTCGCCTCGCTCAGGAAATGGCCGAGCGCACCGGCGCGGATACGCCTCTCACGTCAGTGGTCGCAAAACTCTGGGCCAATGCAGAACATCTCCAAGACAGCGATGATTTCACCCGCATGGGTGCTTTTCAACCCGATTCATCCAAAGAGTGAGCGAAACAATGACGCAAAGTGTAGATAAAAACGCACAGTCCGAACGCATAGCGGAACTTTTTAAAAGCTTCTTTCCCGCAGGCGAGATCGGTAGCTTTGTGAATGGTGAGATTATCACTGGAAATGGCGCTGAGCAGAACCTGACTGATCCGGCGACGGGCAAAGTCTTTGCATCTTACAAAGATGCAGATCAATCGGTTATTGATGCCGCAATGGAGAGTGCTGCGCGCGCGCAAAAGGAATGGATGGCTCTGACGGCTTCCGGTCGCGGTCGCGTGATGAACGAGATTGCCCGGCATATCCGCGAGCATGCGCAGCGCATTGCGGAAATCGAAAGCCGCTCTGCCGGACGCCCCATTCGCGATATTCGCGGTGAGGCTGTTCGCGTTGCCGAAATGTTCGAATATTATGCAGGCTGGTGCGATAAGCTTTACGGCGATGTTATTCCTGTGCCGAGCAGCCACCTTAACTATACACGACACGAACCAATCGGCGTTGTGACGCAAATCACCCCATGGAATGCGCCATTGTTTACCGGTGGCTGGCAGATCGCGCCTGCTATCTGCGCAGGAAATGCCGTCGTCATTAAACCATCAGAACTCACACCGCTGTCCACGCTTATCCTTGGCCTGATGTGTGAACAGGGCGGTGCACCGCGCGGTTTGGTCAATGTAATCGCGGGCAATGGGCCAACAGCGGGGCAAGCTGCGATTTCGCATCCGCGAACCGGACTTGTGGTCTTTGTCGGTTCGGCTCAGGCCGGTTCGGCCATTGCTGCTTCTGCTGCAAAGAACGTGGTTCCCTGTATTCTTGAGCTTGGCGGCAAATCCGGGAACATCGTGTTTCCAGATGCAAATATCGAGCGTGCGATTATCGGTGCACAATCGGCTATCTTCAGTGGTGCAGGACAAAGCTGCGTCTCTGGTTCGCGCTTGCTCGTGCATCGTTCGATCCATCAGGAATTTGTTGAGCGCTATGCCAAGGCAGCAAACCGCATCGTTGTCGGCGATCCTTATGATGATAATTCACAAATCGGTCCGATCAACAATGCAAAGCAATGGTCAAAGATCGACCAGATGGTTCGCGACGGTGTTGCAGATGGGGCCGTATTGGCAGCGGGCGGCAAGAAGCCGGAAGCACTTGAAGAAACCGGCGGATATTATTATGCGCCGACAATTCTCGATCAGGTTGATCCTGCAATGAATATCGCAAAGGAAGAAGTCTTCGGCCCTGTCGTGGCTGTTATGCCATTTGATGACGAAGCCGAAGCCGTCGCGCTTGCCAATGATAATCCGTATGGTCTTGCGGGCGCGGTATGGACCGAAAATGTTGCACGCGCGCATCGCGTTGCTGCAAATGTGCGTGCCGGTACGTTCTGGATCAACGGCTATAAGACCATTTCTGTTATGTCCCCGTTCGGCGGCTTTGGGCGCAGCGGTTATGGCCGCTCCAGTGGTAAGGATGCGTTGATGGCTTACACGCAAGCAAAGAGCATCTGGGTTGAAACGGCAGAAAACCCCGCCGTGACATTCGGATACTCTCCAGAAGCCTGATCGGCGAAAGCAGGGAAGAAAAACTCTGTGTTTAACGCTGAGAGCGCCGATCCGATCAGATCGGCGCTCTCAGGTCTTTGATTGGAAGCAGAACTTATCAATTCCAGCTTCCATGCGCCGCTTACCCCCGCTCCGTCAGGCGCGACGCGTGCCTGACGATACAATGTCAAGATAGACGGCCAGCACCAGAATGCTGCCTTTGATGATCTGCTGCCAGAATGTATCAACGCCGAGCATCGACATGCCATTGTCGAGGCTCGACATGATGAGCGCACCGACCAGCGCACCAATGACTGATCCCACGCCACCACGCATGGATGTACCGCCGATAAAGCACGATGCAATCGCATCAAGTTCGCCACCGAAACCCGCCGATGGCGTACCGGCTGCAAGACGCGCTGTTGTGGTCAGCCCTGCGACAGCCGCCATCAGCCCCATCAGCGCAAACACAGCCATTTTGACAAAATTCACATTAACGCCAGAGAAGCGCGTTGCTTCGAGATTTGAGCCAACCGCATAAATATGCCGGCCAAAAACCGTCTGTCGCGAAATGATTGTGAAAACACCCAGAATGACCAGCAACACCAGAACCGGAAATGGAACGCCCTGATAGCTGTTGAGCACCAGAATGAAACCAAGGATCAGGATACCTGTACCGATCAGGCGTGCAATCTCCATTGCCGGTGACAGCGTTTGCAGATTGTGCTTTCGCTTGCTGGCGCGCGTCCGCAGCGTGATCAATATAAGCACGGCGAACAAAGCCATCGCACAGACATTCCCAAACCATTCCGGCAGATAACCCTGCCCCAGATATTTGAAATCTGATGAGATCGGCGCAATCGTTACACCGCCCATAATGCCGAGCACGATGCCGCGGAAAACCAATTGTCCGCCGAGCGTAACGATAAAGGACGGAATGCCGAGATAAGCCGTCAGCCATCCATTAAAGCCGCCCAAAATCACGCCCAGAACCAGCACGGTGCTGATTGTTGCCCATAATGGCCAGCCATAAACCACATCGAGCACGGCTGCGATACCGCCCAGCAAGCCTAGCATAGCCCCGACAGAGAGGTCGATTTCACCCGCTACAATGACAAACACCATGGCGGAGGCCAGCATCCCGGTAATCGCCATCTGCCGTAGAAGATTGGAGAAATTACGCGCCGTCAGAAACTGCGACCGCCCCATTTCCGGGTCGTAAGTCATGATAGCAAAGAATGCCCAAATCAGCGCAACAACGATAAGAAGCGCCACGATCTTGTATTCTGCGAGAAATTTTCTGAGGCTTTTGCCTGTCAACGTCATGTCATGCACCGGTTAGATTGACTGCGGAATTAGACTTATAAAAACTAGGCCGCATTGGTTGCAGGCTTGCCAATTGCAGCGGCAAGAACCTTCTCCTGGGTGAGATTTTCATTCGGGAAATCGCCGCGCAATTTGCCCTCGCCAATCACGAGAACACGATCACTGATGCCAAGCACCTCCGGCATTTCGGATGAAACCATCAAAATGGATACGCCCTGTTTGGCGAGCTCGAATATAAGTTTATAAATTTCGTATTTTGCACCAACATCAACGCCGCGTGTTGGCTCATCAAGAATGAGAACCTTAGGATCAGGCAACATCATTTTTGAAAGCACTGCTTTCTGCTGATTGCCACCCGACAGCGAAGCAATTTCCAGCATCGGATCAGCCGTCTTCACTTTAAGGCGCAGAATTTCGCGCTGAATTGTTGCAAGCTCCGCCTCCTTGTCTATCAAAGCGCGCAGCGAAAACCGCTCAAGCACGGAAATCGTCATATTATGACCGACAGGCATGATCGGAAGAATTCCGTCGCGTTTGCGGTCTTCCGGCACCATGCAAATGCCCTGGCGCACCGCATCCCGCGGAGTTTTGATTTTGATTTCCCTCCCTTCGAGGAAAACCTTTCCTTCATGCGCACCCGGCCAGACGCCGAACAGACTTGAGACCAGCTCGGTGCGCCCTGCCCCGACAAGGCCCGCAATACCCAAAATCTCGCCTCGTCTCAGAGCGAAGGAAACATTATCAACCACCTTGCGCTCGGGATTGGTCACGTCCCAGCAACTGATATTCTGTGCTTCAAACACCACCTCACCAATGTCATGGGGCTCACGCGGAAAGAGGTTTTTCATCTCGCGTCCCACCATCATGGTGATAATGTCTGGCGTTGTAAGCTCGGCCATGGGGCGTGTCGCAATATGTGCGCCATCGCGAATAACTGTAACGGTGTCCGAAATTTCCGCCACTTCATCAAGCTTGTGAGAAATGTAAACACAAGCCATGCCCTGTTGTTTGAAGTCTTTGATCAGATCAAGCAGCACGCGCGTTTCAGAAGCAGTCAGCGCCGATGTCGGTTCGTCCAGGATCAGAAGTTTTGCGTTTTTGTTGATCGCTTTCGCAATCTCAATCAATTGCTGCTTGCCACCGGAATAATGATAAACGGGCAAAGCAACATTGATGTCGTTAATCTTGAGCCGTGCAAGCAGCTCTGCCGCACGCGCATTCATCTGGTCATAATCAATGAAGCCGCCAGTGGTGGGCTCAGACCCCAGAAAAATGTTTTCAGCCACCGAAAGATGGGGAACCATCATCAGTTCCTGATGGATAATGACGATGCCAGCAGCTTCCGTATCACGAATGCCAGTGGCTTTGAGTTCCTTGCCTTCCCAGAAAATCTGGCCGGTCCACGTGCCATAGGGATAGACCCCTGAAAGCACTTTCATCAGTGTGGACTTGCCTGCACCGTTCTCGCCGCACAGCCCGACACATTCTCCCGCGCGCACTTTCAGGTAAATGCCATCGAGCGCCTTCACGCCGTTGAACTCTTTACCGATATTTCGCATTTCCAGAAGGTATTCGGACATCAACAATGACCTTGCAGTAAATTTCAAAAACCTTGCTTTGCGCAAGCCAGTACCGACAACGCTGTCAAAGACAGGAGACCAGGAATGATCTTAAACTGGGTACCGCATATCTTTAATGCAGTACCCAGTCCGATAGTCTGCAATCAAACAGGCAGAAGAAAAGGCTTACTTTCCTTCGATCTGTTCCTTCGTGTAAAAGCCATCGGTTACATAAATATCGACATTATCTTTAGTGACAGCCGTTGGCGTCAGCAGGAGTGTGTCGACTTCCTTGGAACCATTATCGATTTTGCCATTGAATTCAGGCTTTTCATCACGAACGAGCTGAACCGTGAGCTTTGCTGCTTCTTCAGCAATCAGCTTGAGCGGCTTATAAACAGTCACGGTCTGTGTACCGTCAACCAGACGCTTTACAGCGGCCAGATCGCTGTCCTGACCCGACACAGCTGTCTTGCCTGCAAGGCCCTGTGCTGCGAGTGCCTGAATTGCACCACCAGCAGTACCGTCATTGGAAGCAACAACAGCGTCGATCTTGTTCTGGTTCGCAGTCAGCGCATTTTCCATGATGGAGAGCGCTTCTGTCGGGCTCCATTCTTTAACCCACTGCGAGCCGACGATCTTGACTTTGCCGGAATCGACTGCTTCCTTCAGCGCCTTTTCCTGGCCTGCACGCAGCAGCTTCGCATTGTTATCCGTTGGAGAACCGCCGAGCAGATAATAATTGCCTTCCGGCTTTTCCTTCAACACAGCTTCCGCCTGCATGTAACCAACGCGTTCATTGTCGAAGGAAATATAAGCGTCGATATCGGCGTTGAGGATCAGGCGATCATAAGAAAGAACCTTGATGCCCGAAGCCTTTGCATCCGCCACGACCGCATCGAAAACCTTTGAGTTCATTGGTACGATCACGATGGCATCAACGCCCTGCGAAATCAGGTTTTCAACCTGCTTAACCTGCTTTTCTTCATTGCCATCAGCCGACTGAACATTGACCTTGGCACCCAGCTTTTCCGCTGCCGCGATGAAATAATCACGGTCACGCGCCCAGCGCTCTACGCGCAGATCGTCAATAGAAAAACCGATAACCGGATTTTCAGGCGATGCAAAGGCGCTCGTGGTACCCATGGCACCGATACCGAGCGCTGCTGCGACAAGCGCGCCTGTCAAAAAATTACGACGTTTCATGCACGTTTCCTCCAATCACCGCCGGCTTGATGCCGGTTGATAAAAGACCTCGCCCCGAACGAACCCGCCCCCGGAGTCTGGCACGACAAGCGACCTCCGAAGAGGCCCTTCATTCTTTATCTGGCTGATCCTCCCACGGTGCAATGCACCAAGATCACCAAAGCAGGACCGTGCGCAAGCGCACGACCCCATCCTCAGGTGCAATTGATACGGAAACAAAAATGAATAGCAAGCATTTTTTGATTTACGTACCTCATTTTTGCTCATATGTTGCGCTCCGAGGAGTGAAAATGAAACCTACCGTGCATGATATAGCCAGAACTGCGGGCGTCAGTCTCGCCACGGTTGACCGTGTGCTGAACGACCGCCCCGGCGTAAGAGCGAAAACCCGCGAGCGTGTAACGGACGCGATGAACACGCTTGGCTATGTGCGTGATGTCAGCGCTGCCAATCTCGCACGCGGCAGGCTTTATCAGTTCGATTTCATTTTACCGGATAACGAAAACACCTTCATGCAAAGCCTGCGCAGCGAGCTTGAAGCGGCCACCGAGCGTGGATATTCCGAGCGGGTTCTGATCAATCTGGTGCTTATTCCGGCATTTGATGAAGCAGCTCTTGTGAAAGCGCTGGATGAAAGTGCTGAACGCAAACCCGATGGTGTGGCTTTTGTGGCCGTCGATACTGATCCGGTGCGTCAAGCATGTGAGAGACTGACCGAATCGGGCATCCATGCCGTCACGTTGGTGTCTGATCTTGGCGGTTCTTCGCGCGCGCATTATGTCGGCATCGATAATGTTGCAGCCGGACGCACGGCGGCGCGTTTGCTGGGTCTCTTTGCGAGCGGCACCGATGGCGCCATTGCGGTTATCGCTGGCTCGCTGAAAGTGCACGATCATCTGGCGCGTTTTGAGGGATTCAAAAGCGCGATGGCGACCGATTTTTCCGGGCGCGCGATCCTGCCGGTTCTCGAAGGTTTTGACGAAAGCGCGCGCGTTGAAAAACTTGCGCTTGATCTTCTCGCAAAACGCAAAGATCTGGCTGGAATTTATAGTTTGGGAGCCGGGAACAGCGGACTTGTCCGTGCGCTTGCAGCGTCACGCAATGACAATCGGCCTCTGGTCATCGCCCACGAGCGCGACAGCGTTACATCGCAGGCACTCGAAGACGGCCTCGTTCATGCCGTGCTTGCGCAGGACGCCGGTCATGAAATTCGCAGCGCCATTCGCATTCTTAAAGCCACTGCGGACCGCCTCGCCATTGTGCAGGGGCAGGAACATATCCGCATCGAAATTTTTCTCAAAGACAACCTGCCGCAGCTCGACTGAGGCGCAGACCAAACGGCAATTCAACTGGAGCAAATATGTATCTCGGGCTTGATCTTGGAACATCCGGCGTAAAGGCGCTTCTGATCGATGGCGAGCAGAAGCTTATCGGCTCCGCGCATGGTGAACTTGATGTTTCGCGTCCGCATCCGGGCTGGAGCGAGCAGGATCCAGCCCAATGGATCAAGGCTTGCGAAACGGCAATTGATGGCCTGCGCACAGCCCATCCAAAGGAATTTGCAGCCATTGCAGGCATTGGCCTTTCCGGTCAGATGCATGGCGCAACGCTGCTTGATGAAAACGATCAGGTGCTTCGCCCCTGCATTCTTTGGAATGACACCCGAAGCTATAAGGAAGCGTCAGAATTAGATGCTGATCCAGCCTTCCGTGCGATCACCGGCAACATCGTTTTTCCGGGTTTTACAGCGCCGAAACTCGTCTGGGTTGCGCGCAATGAGCCGGATATTTTTGCCCGTACCCGCATGGTTCTTTTGCCAAAAGATTATCTGCGCCTCTGGCTGACCGGCGAATATGTGTCCGACATGTCCGATTCCGCAGGCACAAGCTGGCTGGATACCGGCGCGCGAAAATGGTCGGCTGAACTTCTCTCGAAGACGGGTCTGACTGAAAGCCAGATGCCCAAGCTTGCCGAAGGCAGCGACGCGACTGGCATTTTGCGCGCGGAGCTGACTGCGCGCTGGGGAATTTCAAAGGCGCCTGTCGTTGCAGGCGGCGCAGGTGACAACGCGGCATCCGCATGTGGCATGGGGACGGTTCAACCCGGCAATGCTTTTGTTTCACTCGGCACATCAGGCGTGTTGTTTGCAGCCAATGGCGCTTATCAGCCCAAGCCTGAAAGTGCCGTCCACGCCTTCTGTCATGCGCTTCCCCACACTTGGCACCAGATGGGCGTTATCCTGTCAGCAGCCAGCGCGCTTGAGTGGTTTTCCCGCATCGCAGGCGCAACACCGCATGCGCTCGACACTGAGCTTGGCGACGCACTCAAAGCCCCTGGCAGCGTGACATTCCTGCCTTATCTTTCCGGCGAGCGCACGCCTTATAATGATGCAAAAATCCGTGGCGTTTTCAGCGGCCTTGAACATGAGACTGATCGCAAGGCTATGACGCAGGCAGTTCTTGAAGGCGTGGCCTTTGCCATCCGTGACAATCTTGTCGCCTTGCAATCGGCGGGCACACAGATCAAATCACTCATCGCTGTGGGTGGCGGTTCACGGTCCACCTACTGGCTTAAATCAATCGCAACGGCCTTGAATGTCCCCATTTCGCTGCCGGAAGAAGGCGACTTTGGCGCGGCATTTGGTGCGGCGCGCCTCGGGCTGATCGCTGCCAGTGGTGCTGATCCTTTCGCGATCTGCACGCCACCGCGCACAGCCCGCACCATCGAGCCCGAACAGGCGCTGCTTTCGTCCTATGACGAAGCCTATCAGCGCTATCACGCACTTTACCCCGCATTGCGTCCACTCGCTTAACAAGCAAGAGCACAGCACACTCACATCAACATTGGAGGAGCATGATGAGCACCGGATTTTTCGGCGACATCCAGAAAATACGTTACGAAGGACCAGACAGCGATAATCCGCTGGCGTTCCGCCACTACAACCCAGACGAAATCGTCCTTGGCAAGCGCCTCGAAGATCACCTGCGTTTTGCGGTCGCCTATTGGCACACATTCGCATGGGAAGGCGGCGATCCGTTCGGTGGGCGTACATTCGATCGCCCGTGGTATAAGGATGGTCTTGAAGCTGCAAAACTGAAAGCGGATGTGGCATTCGAATTCTTTTCGCTTCTCGGCGCGCCTTTCTATTGCTTCCACGATGCCGATGTGCGCCCGGAAGGCAATAACTTTGCCGAAAATACCCGCAACCTCGAAGCAATCGTCGATATCTTTGAAAAGAAGCAGGCTGAAACCGGCATCAAGCTTCTGTGGGGCACCGCCAATCTCTTCTCGCACCGCCGCTATATGTCAGGTGCGGCAACAAATCCCGACCCTGAAGTGTTCGCCTTCGCCGCTGCTACCGTCAAAACGTGTATGGATGCAACCAAGCGCCTTGGCGGTGATAATTATGTGCTTTGGGGCGGTCGCGAGGGTTATGAAACCCTGCTCAATACAGATCTCGGTCACGAGCTCGACAATATGGGCCGTTTCCTCAATCTGGTGGTTGAGTACAAGCACAAGATCGGCTTCAAGGGCACGATCCTGATTGAGCCAAAGCCGCAGGAGCCAACCAAGCATCAATATGATTATGATGTGGCAACGGTTTACGGCTTCCTCAAGCGCTATGGCCTTGAAAATGAAGTGAAGGTCAATATCGAACAGGGCCATGCCATCCTTGCAGGCCATTCGTTCGAGCATGAACTGGCACTGGCCCGCAGCCTCGGTATTCTCGGGTCTATCGATATGAACCGCAACGACTATCAGTCGGGCTGGGATACGGATCAGTTCCCGAACAATGTGCCGGAAATGGCGCTGGCCTATTATCAGGTTCTGCTCGACGGCGGCTTCAAGAATGGTGGCACCAATTTCGACGCCAAACTGCGCCGTCAGTCGCTTGATCCGCAGGATCTTCTGATCGGCCACATCGGCGGCATGGATTGCTGCGCACGCGGCCTCAAGGCTGCCGCTCGTATGCTGGAAGACGGCGCGCTGTCCAAGCCTCTCGATGAGCGTTATGCAGGATGGTCGAGCGATTTTGGCAAAAAGCTTGCAACGGGCCTATCGCTGGAGCAAATCACGTCAGAAGTCGAAGCAAAGGATATCAATCCGCAGCCAAAATCTGGCCGTCAGGAATATCTGGAAAACGTGGTCAACCGCTACGTTTAATCATACGCAAAACAGAAAACCCCGCTCAATGAGCGGGGTTTTCTTTTAAACTTCAAAAGACTTTCAGACACGCAAAGCTCTCTTTAGCTCTTTGATCCCTGCGGCTCTTGCAACACGACATTATGCGGTGTCCGGCAGGCCGCAAATCGATCAAGCTTCTGATCATAAGCGGACGTCTTTACCGCCATCATGCCGAGCACAGTATGAAACAGATTATCATGCGATGATGGCTCGCCCGCTGTCTTGCGCAGACAATCAAGATTGAGTCCCATATCCGCGACATAATCAGGCGCAAACCATGTAATGAAAGGAACATGCGTCTGCTGCGATGGCGCGATGAAATAGGGCGCGGCGTGAAGGTAAAGACCGTCTTCGCCAAGCGACTCGCCATGATCAGACATATAAATCATCGCGGGTGCAAGCTTGTCCTCATGCGCTTTGAGAAGATCGATGATCTCCGAGAGAATATGATCCGTATAGAGGATCGAATTGTCATAGGCGTTGACAATTTCTTCCCGCGAGCATTTTGCGAAATCATTCGAGCGGCAATCCGGCGTAAAACCTGCATATTCCGCCGGATAGCGGCGATAATAAGCCGGACCGTGACTGCCCGTCATATGCAGAACGATCGTCGTGTTTTGCGATATGTCATCCAGTGCCTTTGACAAATTATCGACCAGAATCTGATCAATGCATTCGCCGCCGTCGCAGTAACGCTTGTCTTGTGCACCCTGCAAATCAATGAGTTTGATCCGCTCGGCAACGCCCTTGCTGCCGGTATTATTCTCATACCAGCTCACGTCGACACCTGCATGTTTAAGCACGTCCATCAGGTTTTCCGAACCGCGAAATTTCGTATTGGAATAATCCTTGCGGGTGAAAGGCGAAAACATGCAAGGCACAGACACAGAGGTTTCCGTGCCACAACTCGTCGTATCGGTGAAGGCAATAACGTCGCGCTGCTTCAATTCAGGATTGGTTTCCCGCGCATAGCCATTGAGGCTGAAATTCTGCGCACGTGCTGTTTCGCCCACGACGACAACGGTGACAAGCTTTTTGCCTCCCGGCAATTGCGTCAGCGCCTGCCGCGCATCCAACCCAAGCGGCTCAATCACAATAGAGCGGTTTTTATATACATGCGATACATATTGGATCGTGCTGGCAATCGGTGTGCTTGGCATAAGCTTTTGCATGATATCAGCACCATGCTCACGAAACATCGATGAATAAGCCGCGTAATTCGTACCAATGATGACAAGCGATGCTATGACGCAACTTAGGATAACGCCTGTATTGACCAGCAATTTACCCAGAATGGGCCGATGTTTGACGCGAACCCATACGATGAATAAAGAAGGCACAACACCGTAAAGAAACATGTGCCACATAAAGCTTGGCGTAAGCAGTGCGCCGGATTCAGCCTGCGTTGTCGTCAGCGCCGCTTCAATGACATATTTATCGATAATTGTGCCAAAGGTATCTGTGAAGTAAGAACCGCCAGCCGCGACCAATATGAAAAATATCAGCATCGGCTTGATGACATATTTCGCGGAAAACAAAACAAAAAGTGCCACATAAAGCAGCAAAACAACGACGACTATGCCTGCAAGCCTGAGCGGTGAATCGGCATAAAAATTTCCGGCCGCGCGCCAGAACGATGTGTTTGTAAAAATGAGCACATAAAGTGCCGTTAAAAGGCACAGCGGTCCGCTGGCAATCACAGGACGGAATTTCTGCATGGTACACGCTTTCGAACGGTATTGAATTCGCGCACCCTACAGCGACGACCGAAAACTGGTTGGCTTTATCAGGCACATTTCGGACAAACATGAAATCAAGATGGCTTTTCTACGGCAGATGAGCTGTGTCATCCAACAAGCTTTGACGACATAGCAAAAACGCCGCCCAAAAGGACGGCGTTTTTTCGGTTTTATTTCATGTCAAAGACTGACCCATCCGCCATTTTTATTAGACGATCGCACGCAAGCGTCAATGAAGGCAACGCCCTTCACGCCATCATCGACAGTCGGATAGATCACCGCACTCTCAGGTTTTGTATTGTCGCGTCGCGCCTGAATAGCATTGGCAGCTTCACTGTAGATCGTCGCAAAAGCTTCAAGATAGCCTTCCGGATGACCGCTCGGAATACGCGTGACACGTGTTGCGGCATCCCCGACACCCGCACCACCACGGGTGATTAGGCGCTTCTGTTCACCAAACGGTGTAAACCACAGCCGGTTTGGATCTTCCTGCGCCCATTCAATGCCGCCTTTGGTGCCATAAACACGCAGCCGCAGCGCATTTTCATTGCCCGGTGCCACCTGACTGCACCAGAGCATACCCTTAGCACCACCTGCAAAACGCAGCATCACATGGGCATTATCGTCAAGACGACGCCCCGCAACAAAGCTATCGAGATCAGCCGCCAGGCTGTCCAGCGTCAGCCCGGTGACAAAGGATGCAAGGTTGAACGCATGGGTACCGATATCACCCGTTGCGCCACCAAGACCGGATTGCGCCGGATCGGTGCGCCAGACAGCCCCCTTGGCACCTGTTTCCTCAACCGCTTCGGTGAGCCAGTCCTGCGCATATTCCACCTGCACAACGCGCAGATCGCCAAGCTCACCATTAGCGATCATCTCACGCGCCTGACGAACCATCGGATAGCCGGTGTAATTATGCGTAAGCACAAACAATGCGCCGCTCTCATCGGCCACTTTCTTGAGCTTCTTTGCATCAGCCAAAGTCGAGGTCAGCGGCTTGTCGCAAATCACATGAATGCCGCGGCGCAGAAACTCCTTTGCCGCATCGTAATGCACGTGGTTTGGCGTCACGATCGCCACCGCTTCAATGCCATTCTTAAGGCGTGCTTCGCGGATCGCCATTTCCTTATAGCTTGAGTAAATACGATCTTCCGCAAGCCCAAGTTCGCGTCCCGAAACTTGTGCCTTTTCAGGCGAGGAGGACAATGCGCCGGCCACCAGTTCAAAGCGGTTATCGAGACGGGATGCCATACGATGCACACCGCCGATAAACGCACCGGCACCACCGCCAACCATACCCAAACGAATGCGTGGATTGGCGGTTTCTTTGGTTTTTGCTTCAATGGTCATCGTGTTTCCTCAAAGTCCGAGCATACGCCGGTTGGCTGCATCATCGGTTCCGCCAGCGGCAAAATCATCAAAGGCTTTTTCCGTCACGCGAATGATATGGTGTTTCACAAACTCCGCACCTTCACGCGCACCATCTTCAGGATGCTTGAGCGCACATTCCCACTCAACAACCGCCCAGCCATCGAAATCATTGGCAGCCATTTTCGAGAACACTGCGCCAAAATCAACCTGTCCGTCACCCAGCGAACGGAAACGGCCAGCGCGATTAACCCAGCCCTGATAACCGCCATAGACACCCTGCCGACCTGTCGGATTAAACTCGGCATCCTTGACGTGGAACATCTTGATACGGTCTTTGTAAATGTCGATATTGTCGAGATAATCCAGACATTGCAGCACATAATGCGACGGATCATAAAGCATGTTCGCACGCGGGTGGTTCTTCACCCGCTCAAGGAACATTTCAAACGTCACACCGTCATGCAGGTCTTCGCCCGGATGGATTTCGTAGCAGATGTCTACCCCATGCTCATCTGCATGATCAAGGATCGGTAACCAGCGGCGTGCCAATTCGTCAAAAGCAGTCTCAACCAGACCAGCGGGACGCTGCGGCCATGGGTAGATAAACGGCCACGCCAAAGCACCTGAGAATGTTGCATGAGCGCCAATGCCCAAATTGCGCGAGGCGCGGATGGCCATCTTCACCTGCTCAACCGCCCATGCCTGACGGGCTTTGGGATTACCGCGCACTTCCGGCACAGCAAAACCATCAAATGCTTCATCATAGGCCGGATGAACAGCAACAAGTTGACCTTGCAGATGGGTGGAAAGCTCTGTCACTTCCACGCCGTTTTCACGCGCGACACCGGCAAATTCGTCACAGTAATCTTTGGATTCGGAAGCCTTTTTAAGATCGATCAACTGGCTTGCCCAGGTCGGCACCTGCACACCCGCATAGCCCTTTTCCGCAGCCCATTTGGTAATGCCATCCCATGTATTAAATGGCGCTTCATCGCCAGCAAACTGCCCGAGAAAAATCCCCGGCCCCTTGATCGTTTTCATCAAAAGTCCTCCAAATCGAACGCAACTTTATTGAATTTGTGCAACCGCGCGCCCGTGAACCGGGCGCGCATTTGAATATTAGAACGGTGAATCCGGGAAGTAGAACTGCTCGGCATTGTCCTTGGTGATCAGTGTTGCATCGAGAATATACTCGCCGCTGACCGGAATCTGATCGTAGAAGTGACCGGCTGCCAGTTGCATGGCTGTTGAAACCATCGCAGGCGGATAAAGCACATCAACCGGCATGAGCTTGTCGCCGTCCATGACTTTCTTGATCATGTCCTTGGAACCCGCGCCACCGATAACATACTGAATATCATCACGATTGGCCTGTTTGATGGCCTCAAGCACACCAACTGCCATGTCGTCATCCTGACACCAGACGACATCGATCTTCGGATATTTGGTCAGGAAGTCCTGCATCACGCGGAAAGCATCATCGCGATTCCAGTTGCCATACTGGCGATCAAGGACCTTGACGTTGGAGCCTTCAATACCCTTGTCAAAGCCGTCCTGACGCTGCTGATCGATCGGGATCGGCATACCGCGAATGACCACAACCTGAGCATCGGGCATGTTTTTAGCGATATATTCGCCTGCAACCTGTCCGAGCGCCGGATTGTTGCCCGCGACGTAAAGATCGCGGATCGAATTGTCGTTATTGCTTGGCGCACGGTCAACAAGCGCAACAAAAGTACCCTTGTCCTTGATTTCCTTGATTGCATTGACCAGTGGATCAGGATCGGTCGGCAAGACGACAAGCCCATCAAGCCCCTGAACGGCAAGATCCTGCAACGCATTTGCCTGACTGGCAGCATCGGGCGATGTCTTGACGATCACGTTAAGCCCCGGATGCTCTTGCATCAAAAGCTTGGCCACACGATCCGCATGATAGACGACACCAGCGGTCCAGCCATGATCCGCAGCAGGAATCGAGACGCCGATCGTTACCTTCTTGTCCTGAGCGCTTGCCATGCCTGTGAAGGCCACAGCTCCCGCTGTCAAAGCAGCAAAAGCCAGACTTAAAAACTTTCCTCGCATTTTTTCCTCCCATGTGGTCGGGGGCTTTACCCTTTGTGACCGGACCGCCCCTTCAATCCTGTCAAACTTGTCATTCGGGGTGTGACATACCTGACATCGCACCCCGGCATTTCATCGTCGCGAGAGCGAGCGTTGCACCAACATAGCGATAATGATGATCGCACCTTGAATGGCGCCGATCAGATATTCGCTGATGAAGTTGGAAAGCAGCATGATATTACCGACGATTTCGAGAATGAAGGCGCCGCAGATCGTGCCCCAGACGCGCCCCACGCCACCGCGCAAAGCCGTACCGCCAACCACAACGGCTGTAATTGCCTGAAGCTCCCACAACATGCCGGTCGTGGCGGAAGTCGAACCCAGTCGTGGAACATAAAGCAAGACGGCGACAGCCACGCAAAGGCCCTGCACAACATAAGCAATGGTGCGAACGCGCCTGACAGAAATACCCGAATAGCGCGCGACATCTTCGCTGGAGCCGACCGCAATGACATGCCGTCCATAGCGCGTGCGATAGAGCACAAAGGCCGCAATTGCTGCCGTTACGAAAATCGCAATGACCGGAATTGGCACACCAAACACATCACCGAAATAAACAGGACGGTAAAGCGACTGGATCTCTGGATTGCGCAGCGTAATAGCCCCGCCCTGCGACAGCCATGTCGTCAGACCGCGATAGATGCCCATCGTGCCAAGTGTTGCGATAAAGGGCTCAATTCCGCCTAGAGTGGTGATCAATCCGTTGGTCAGCCCGCACAGCGCACCCACAACCACGGCCAAAAGCACGGCCGCGATCAACATCATCACCGGATCGGCAATAACGCCGCTATTCATGAACAAAATCATGATGCTGCCGACAAAGGCAGCCATGGCACCAACCGAGAGGTCAAGCCCTCCCGATGAGATGACATAAGTCGCGCCCAGCGCAATGATTGCGATGAAAGCACTGCGCGTTGCAACATTCAGCAAATTGTCGATGCTGATGAAATTCGGATTGGCAAGCGTTCCGAGAACAAGCAGCAAAAGCAGCGCAATAAAAGGCGCGATCGCCCTTAAATCCCAGTCTTTTGACGTCTTCGGCGCTTTGCTCTTGTCATTCACTACGTCAGTCATTCACTCCCCTTTTTATCTATGCTGCTTGCGTGCTGACGCCTGTTGCAAGGACAACAATATCATGCTCGTTCATGCGCTCACCGGTCACCTCACCGGCAATACGGCCCTCACGCATGACGACGATACGATCACATATACCGATCAATTCTGGCATTTCAGACGAAACAACGATGATCGATTTTCCTTCATCGGCAAGGTTCGCAATGAACTGATAAATCTGCTCTTTCGTGCCCACGTCGATGCCACGTGTTGGTTCGTCGATGATGACAATAGAGGGATTGAGCATCATCATCTTGGCCAGCAGCAACTTTTGCTGATTTCCGCCGGAAAGTTGACCGGCCAGAATATCCTTGCGGCCTGTGCGAATATCAAATTCCTTGATCGCATCATCGAGCGCCACACGCTCCTTTTGCCGGTCGATCTGCAAACCGCGGACAAACTTGCGGATCGATGCCAATGTCAGATTGATGCCAAGGTCTTTGCCAAGCAACAAGCCTTTGCCTTTTCGGTCCTCACTCAGATAAGCGATCCCCGCAGACAGACTTTCATGCGCATTATGGAAATTGACGGCCCTGCCATTGTGGCGAACCTGCCCCTTACCGGGCCGAAGGCCGACAACCCCCTCCATAAGCTCGGTACGCCCCGCACCAACGAGACCTGCAAAGCCCAGAATTTCGCCGCGGCTCAGGGTGAAACTTGCTGTTTTGACATAACCCGGAACGCTGAAATCTTCGACCTCAAGCACCTTTTCCTGCCCATGCTGGGCGGATCTGTCCGGATAAAGCTTGGCAACGTCACGGCCAACCATCAGGCGCGCCATATCATTTGGCTGAAGCTCGGACGTCATGTGAGCAGCAACGAGCGTTCCATCGCGCAGAACCGTGACCCGATCAGAAATTTCTTTCACTTCCGGCAGGCGGTGGGAGATGTAAAGAACGGCAACGCCCTTGGCGCGAATATCGCAAATAACCTTCAGCAGTGCTTCGGTTTCAACCGGTGTCAGCGATGCTGTTGGCTCGTCGAAAATCACAACGCGATGGGGGACAAGCAGCACGCGGGCAATCTGCACCAGTTGACGTTGCGCTATCGACAAACGGCCCACGATGATATCAGGATCAATGTCAGCACCAAGATCACGAATGGCTTTGCGCGCGCCCTCGCGCATCGATTTATCATCGACAACAAGCCCGTTAGAAAGCTCACGACCTAAATAAATGTTTTGCGCTACGGTGAGATCAGGCGCCAGCAGAATTTCCTGATGCACGAGCACGATACCCTGCGCCTCGGCCTCCACCGGGTTCGAAAAAGCTATCGGCTTGCCATCAATGCGAATTTCACCACTGGTCGGACGCTCATTACCGGCAAGAAGCTTCATCAATGTCGATTTGCCAGCGCCGTTTTCGCCGATAATCGCGTGAACTTCACCGCCGTAAATTTTCAGGTTGATATTCTTGAGAACCTGAACCGGCCCGAAAGACTTCGACAGCGATACCGCTTCGAGAAGCGGAACAGCGTTCTCTTTCTCAGTCGCACTCATGCGCGCACGCCAAAGACAGCGTTGTCTGAACAAGGCGTATTACGGCTTATCAGTGATCCCATATTTGATCGCATGTGAACTCCTCCCAAAGCGTCACGTGAACGATCTTAGCGTCGAGTTTGAGGTACGTAAAGCAAATTGTTCTGATCTTATGGCAGAGGAAATCGGCATTCTGTTTAAGCCATCACGAATTTGAGCTGTTTAGCTTTCGCATTCATTCGACGATGGGAGTAAAATACAAGTATTTCATTGTTATAAGACAGATACGCCGGCTCAGGCGCGAGCAAAAGACAAGCAGGGTTCATTCCAAAACAACCCTCGCGTGCCCGAAAGAAGGATACTTGTCGGCCTGGTATCTGCGACCCACAAGTATCCGCTGTTGTCGAACGAAAATCGCGCGGATGTCCAACCTCATTGAGGTATCATCGGCTCAACAAGTCGGTGATGGCACGCTCAATGACCGCAGTATCATCATCGTTCATTCCTTCGCCAGCCACATGCCCCCAGACAGATTCCAGGACCCGCAGCTCCGCCTTCGAAATTTGCGACGCTTCCCGGACAGCATCGTCAACTGGAAAATACAGATCACTGGATGCAGGCATAATGATCGTGTCGGCTCGGATTGCGGCCAGCGCCTTGCTGAGATCGCCGAGGTATTTTTCGTTTGCGCTGATGTCGGCATGCTGCCCGGTCCACAGATGGGACAGGATGTCGTTTGCATCCCGTTTTAAAAACCACCCCTCCCAGAAGTCGATGAGGAAGTCATCAAGCGATGCATAGCCCAACGCCTTTTCGTCCAACCGCTGCCGGAAGAATGCCTGCGAAAAGCCCCATGCCGCATAGATACCGGCGGCGACACGCAGCCCACGGTGGGGTGGTTTTGTATAAAAGCCTTTCTTAAAACTGGCATCCAACTCGATTGCAGCGCGCACACTCTCAAAGAACAGATAAAAATGTCGCGATGTGCGGGCAGCACTTTGAAAAGCAAAGAGGCGTTTTACCATATCGGGGAAAGCCGCCGCCCATTCGAACGCCTGCGCACCGCCCAAAGACCAGCCTATGGCGAGATGTATCGTCTCAATGCCAAACCTTTCGGTCAAAAGGCGGTGTTGTTGTTTGACATTGTCGTGGATCGTCACCGTTGGAAAGCGGCTTGCGCCCGCTGGCGCTGGCGTATTGCTGGGAGAACTGGATAGGCTGTTCCCAAACATATCGGGCACAATGATAAAATATTTATCACAATCAAGCGCCCGTCCCGGACCGATTAGCCATGCTGCATCATCATGTGTGGCGGCAAAGGACGTCGGATAAAGGATAACGTTGTCCTTGGCAGGAGCCAGAGTGCCATAGGTTTTATAAGCCAGCTTCGCGTCGCGGATGCAGCGTTTTGATTGTAACTGGATGTCGCCAAGTTCAAAAATATCATAGGTCAATTCAGTCTCTCCGTTGAAGAACGAACATGAGAAGCAGCGCAAAAGCGGGTAAAATGGCAGCAAAAAGAAGGTTTGCATGCAGATCGATGTGGTCGACAGTTAGCCCACCAAGAAACGATCCGGCTGCAATGCCAATGTTGAAGATAGAGACGAAAAGCGCGGTCACGATCTCAATGGCAGATGGTGCGGCTTTCATCATCCATATCTGTAAAGTGACGGAAACACCGCCATAGGCCAGCCCCCATAAAACGAGGAGTCCGAGAGTTGTAGCGGGTGTCTCGCCCAGAACGGCAAACCCCAGGATTGCCGCTGAAAGACCAATAATAATTGACCCGAGAGTTAATCCGAGCCTCTTTGCGGCCATCGTGCCTGCCAGAAAATTTCCCACAATTCCCGCCGCCCCATAAATGAATAACAGCGCAGCGATCCATTCGGGCGCAACCCCGGAGACTGTTCGTAAAAGCGGCCCTATGAACGTGTAGGCCATAAAATGTCCTGCGACGAGCAGCAGCGTAAGGATCAACCCAAGCTGAACCAGCCTGTGCTTTAACACAGCTGTAAATTTGCTGAACCCGATAGACTGATTAACCGGCAAAGCAGGTAAAACCAACAGACTAAGACCGAGCACGGTCGCACTGAACCCTGCCATTGTGCCAAATGCCCATCGCCACCCGGCGGCATCCCCAATCATGGCGCCAAGCGGCACACCCATCACCGACGCGGCGGCGACGCCACCAAAAATGATTGCCGTCGCCACTCCAACGGATTGGGCTGGCGCCAGTCGCGGTGCAAGTCCTCCGGCAACAGCCCATATACCGCCCATACAAAACCCAACGGCGACCCGCGCGACAAGGAGCCATTGGAAGGATGGGGCAATGGCCGAGGCAATATTGGCGACAGTCAACACAGTGAGAAGACCAGCAAGAATTTTCCGTCTGTCAATGTCGCCCGCTATGGCAACGACAACAGGGGCAAAGAATGCTGCAAGGATTGCAGGGGCCGAGATTATAAATCCGGCGGTTCCGACTGAAACATCCATTGCCCTTGCAATTGCGGTCATGAGGCCGACAGGCAGCATTTCTGTTGTCACGACCGCGAAAGTCGTGAGGCCCACCACATAGACCGATGCCCATCCTCCATATTTCGTCGTCTGTTCTGATTCAGTCATCATATCCATATCGGCTACCTCTTATCGAAGGCGAAAGAACTGCGCCCCAGCGTGAGTGCAGTCTTTACTGGGTCTGATAAATTGATAAAGTGATTGAAATCGGCAACAGATGGGACAATTTGGATACAATGCTAGATCATTTTGGTGATGTGCTGGCCTTTGTTCGTGTTGCAGACACAGCAAGCTTTACCCAGGCTGCCGAGAAGCTAGGCGTCACGCGATCAGCCGTCGGAAAGAGCATTGCCCGGCTTGAAGAAAACCTCGCCACCCGTTTGGTCCACCGTACAACGCGCAGTGTCAGCCTGACCGAGGAAGGCCGACTGTTTTATGACCACGCGCTGCGCATCCTGTGCGAGGTCGATGATGCGGAGGCGATACTGGCTGAGCGCAATCAAGTCCCCAAGGGCCGACTTCGCCTTGATGTGCCAACGGCTTTTGGTCGATTGCACGTGCTGCCCGTGCTTCACCGATTTTTGGCTGACTGGCCAGAGTTGGAAGCAGACATCACATTCTCAGACGATTATTGCGATCTCGTCAGCGATGGAATTGATGTCGCCGTTCGCATTGGTGGACCGACTGACAGTGGATTGATCCGACAGGTTCTCGCCCCCCACCATCTTATCACCTGCGCCTCACCGGCCTATCTGCAACAGCACGGAACCCCGCAAGGTCTAGACGATCTCCAGCATCACAAGAAGATTGTATTCACCTATGCAAACGCGCCAGTGCCATGGCGTTACCAGATCGGTGACGAGCTACGTGACGTTGCCGTTCAGGGGAACTTAAGGCTCAATAACACCGAAGCCATTCGCGATGCAGCGCTCAACAGTCTTGGCATTGCCCAGCTTGGGGCTTTCCTCGTCGGCGAAGATATAAAGCGGGGTCGCCTTGTGCCTGTCCTGCAGGCGCAACACCGCCAAGAACTGCCAATCACCGCAGTTTACCCCACCCGCCGTCACGTCTCGCCCAAGGTGCGCCGTTTTATAGAAGCACTGCGCCGAGAATGGGCGGCAGGTCCGCCATGGGCATAAGTTGACCGCCAGCGCGTCTGTCAGCACACGTTTGACCAGACACGCTTTGATAAGGCGCATAAATCAGGGTCGATGGCACGTCCTCAATCGCGTTTGAGGTCTCCAATGCCCTGATTTTGAAGCATGTGAGCCGTGTTAAATCAACCAAGAGGCTTTCATGCTGAAGTTTTCCTTTTTGACTGCCGCAATGTGGCTGTCCATCGCAACGCTCGCTCATTCTGCCGAAACTGTCGGTTTTAGGCAGATTGAACTTGATAAAGGCGCTGCGCGATCCCTGCCTATTGCGATCTGGTATCCAACGGATGATCCGTCCAAAACCTCAACTGTAGGCGAGAATAGCGTATTTTATGGCACGCCCGCAGTGAAAGAAGCAGCCCCCACGCCCGGTTCGCATCCGCTGGTGGTTCTTTCGCATGGGTATGGCGGTAACTGGCGCAATTTAAACTGGCTTGCGAGCGATCTTGCTCAGCAAGGCTATATTGTCGCTGCACCGGATCACCCTGGGACAACGACCTTCAATAAAAATGCGGATCAGGCTGGCAAATTATGGGAACGGCCACATGATCTGAGCCGTGTTATCGATGCCCTGATGGCCGATCCTCAACTTGGCGGACAAATTGATGCACAGCGGATTGCCGCTATCGGCCATTCGTTAGGCGGATGGACCGTAACCGCGCTTGCAGGTGCGCGCTTTGATACTGCCCGCTTCGAACAGGATTGCAAGATCCATACTAGCCCCCGTGCGTGCAGCCTTTCGGCAGAACTCGGGCTTGGAAACCGCGAACTTGAGAAGGAAATGGGTGATCCGCGTCTTGGAGCTTTCATTTCCCTTGATTTGGGGCTGGCGCGCGGGTTTTCGCCGGAAAGTCTGGCAAGCATCGACATCCCGTCACTTGTTATCAGTGCTGGCACTGATATTGGCGATATGCCTGCCGTGCTTGAAAGCGGCTATCTTGCGCAGCATTTGCGCAAAGCCTCTTCGACCTATGTCGACATTCCCGATGCACTTCATTTCAGTTTCATGCAGCTTTGCAAACCCGGCGCTGCCGCACTGATTGAAGAAGAAACGCCAGGTGACGGGATTGTTTGCAAGGAGGCGGGAACACGCGAGCGCGAAGAAATCCACCGGGAGATTTCCTTTCTGGTAATCGGGTTTCTAGCCACGGCCCTCCCGATCAAACCATAGGACCACGCTCGGTATTCGTGCGCTGTGCGCCCAGGCGACGATAGTCGCTTGGGGTCGCGCCGGTCACTCTGGTAAATTCCCGATTGAAGTTTGACTTCGTTTGAAAGCCGCATTCGAACATCACGGCTGTGATCGGCAGATCCGTCTCTTCCAGCAGGCGCCGGGCGTCCCGGATCCGGTATTCGTTGACGACTTGAGACACATTGCGCCCAAGCGCACGGTTGATTGCCATTGATATTTGCCGGGAAGGAATACCAAGTCGGCGTGATAGCCGGCTCAGTGTCAGATCAGGATCGCGATAAAGCTTCTTCGAAAGCATCATCACATCGACCATATCAACGATCTGCCGATCTTGCTCTGTGATAAACGGAACCTCCGGCTCAGCCTCGCGGTTCTCATCATCAGGTATGCTTCGACCGATAACAGCAATTGCATAAGCAATGATCGGAAGCATGATCATATTGGCGATCCCAACGATCAAAGCCGCGTGGTGTCCACGATAAAAACCGAAATCTCCGGCAATTATGAGATCAATAATCCCCGAAAAAAGCAGAAGACCACCAACCGTGGAAACGGCCTTGAGCGCGCCGTCCGTATCGCTCAGTCGGACGCGTTCAAAACAATCAGCCCCCGCAGACCCACTGCGAAGAAGAGCAGCCCCGTACCCGAAGTAAACAACGGCGAGAATAAGATCAATCGGCGGATGCCATTGAACCCAAAAGGCCGAAAGGAACACCACCGCTGCGGGAAGAAGAAAATGCGGCCATGCCCGCATTGCAGATGACTGCCGCAGTCTTGAAAAGCAAAGCCAGGCGACCGGTGGCAAGAGCGAAGCAATGGCCGGCTGGATGAAACGAATCCATGGAAGATCGATACTCCAGCGCAATCCAACCGTGATCATCAAAAGAATACAAGCGCTGATGAAGACGGGGGCCGGTCTGAAAAATGCCCTCTTCTCAACAAACACGCGAATAAGCAGAATGCTCAAGAGCAGGGCGACAACAAAGGGCAATGGTATCGCCGGCATAAAAATGTTCTCTGCTTTCGTTACATTCGCGTGCCCAAACGGGCTAGAGCATTTCCTGTTTTGATTAAATCATCGGAAATGCCCTATCTATTTGTTTTCAAGCGTTATCCCACGCAAACCGCTGCGCAGTTTTGCTGAAAAGACCCTAACCAACTATCATTCCGAAGCCAATGGCCGCAAGAAAAGGTCAGCTTACGCGCGTCTGCTCCAAAATGCGTCATGAAAAGCCATGCCGACCAGCATCGCAACAACGAACAGAATGCTCTGCGGCAACCCGAGCGACAATGATGCGATGGCAGGACCGGGACAGAAGCCACCGATCCCCCAGCCCAGACCAAACAGCGCAGAGCCTAGAATCAGTGGCGTATCAATTCGCCGGTTGGTGGGCATATGAAACGTCTCGGCAAAAACAGGATGCTGCATCCGCTTCGCTATCTGTACGCCAATAAAGGCCACCATCACGGCGCCGCCCAGAACAAAGGCAAGACGTGGATCCCATGCGCCAAAAATATCGAGAAAGCCTTGCACGTTGACCGGATTCAGCATTCCAGACAAAGACAGGCCGAAGCCAAAAATGCCCCCAGCGGCAAGAGCAACGCAGAACTCATAGATCTTCCGGTTCATAGGCCCAGCCCCCTCAGCACAGTCACGGCAATCACTCCAGTTGTCAGGAAAGTGGCAACTGCGGCCATAGATCGTGGTGACAGACGCGCGAGTCCCAGCACGCCATGGCCGCTGGTGCAACCCGATCCCATGCGCGATCCAAAGCCAACCAGCAAACCGGCGACGATGATCAGTGGCCAGCCAACCGTGATCTGAACAGCTGGCCAATTGCCAAAAATGATCAGATAGGCGACCGGGCCAAGTATGAGCCCCAGAACGAAGGCAAAGTTGAGCAGCACACCGTTCCCCTGTATCAGGCGTCCGACAATGCCACTGATCCCTGCAATCCTGCCGTTAAGGACCAGCAGCATCGCGGCGGAAGTGCCGATTAGCATCCCACCAACCAGCGATGAGAGGTAAATGTTCATTTTTGTGTCTCCACGCAGAAAATGGCATAAAGGGCATTGATCAATTGTGCCGCCTTGTCTTCCGTCAGGCTGTAAAAGATTTGTTTCCCCTCGCGCCTGGTTTCGACAATCCCCGAACCGCGCAAAACGGTCAGGTGCTGCGACAGATGCGGTTGGTGAACATCAACTTTTTCTTCGAGTTCGCCGACGGAATATTCGCCTTCCACCAAACTGCAGACAAGCATCAACCGCGCCGGATGCGACAGCGTTTTGAGCAGGTTTGCAACCTCACCTGCTCGCGAAGAAAGCTCTGTTGGGGACAAACCACCCTTCATCATCATATTCATGTCATTGGTCATTCCCATGCAGCTCCCTCCAATGCGTCCAGTGGAAACTTAAGGTAGCGCTTTCCGTTGGCTTCCGGCTCAGGAAGACGCCCGCCGCGTATGTTCACCTGCAAGGCATGCAGGATCAGTTTAGGCATCGGCAATGTCTTGTCCCGTTTGTTGCGCAGTGCAACAAACGCATCTTCCGTCATGCTGGCAATATGGGCATTAAACTTCTTCTGATCCCCAACCGTGCTTTCCCAGCGTGGTGCCCGACCGCACGGCTGATAGTCGTGGCCGGTGAATATTCTGGTTTCATCCGGAAGCCTCAGGATCGCCTGGATCGAATGCCACAAGACATCTGCATCTCCGCCGGGAAAATCGGCGCGCGCCGTGCCGCTGTCGGGCATAAAGAGCGTGTCATGAACTAAGGCAGCGTCACCGATCACGTAAGTGATCGAAGCAAGCGTGTGTCCGGGAGAAAACATCACCGTGGCATTGATCGAGCCAATACTGAATGTATCGCCATCAACAAACAGCCGATCCCATTGCGAGCCATCAGCAGCCAGCTCAGGCCAGTTGTAGATTTGCTTCCAAAGCGCCTGAACATCGACAACATGCTCGCCTATCGCAGTTTTTGCGCCGGTTTTCTCTTTCAGGTACTGCGCTGCGGAAAAGTGGTCGGCATGCGGATGCGTGTCGAGTATCCATTCGACCGTCAAATCATTCTCGCGAACGTAATCAAGGATCGCGTCTGCATTGGCCGTCGCGGTTGAGCCTGACTTTTCATCAAAGTCGAGAACCGGATCAATTATGGCGCACATACGGGTTTCTGGATCTGACACCACATACTGCACGCTCCAGGTCCTTTTGTCGAAGAAGCCCTTTACCTGCGGTCGACGTTGCTTAAACTGCTTGAACCAAGCAATGGCAGCACTCATATCAAAACCATGAAGACGCCCCAATGCCGTAACCTCATCGGCAGACATTCGCCCATCAAGCATCTCGCCAATCAGGTGAAGGCTAAGCGCGCGAGTCCCTGTCCTGCAGTGAGCGAGCACCGGCCCTTCAGACTCTCTGACCACCTTTTGAAAAGCCCGCACATCGGCCTCAGTGATCGAATTCATTGTAACCGGAATGAAACTATAGGAGAGACCGCTTTGACGGGCCAGATCGTATTCAGTTTGGTTTCCGGGCTGATCAGCATCTTCGCCATCGGGTCGGTTATTGATAAGCGCCCCAAAGCCACGGCCACGCAGTGAATGCAACTCATCCAAGCTTGGCTGAGACGATACCGACAGCTTTTCTGATATCCTGGTGATAGGCATTTTTGCCTCCTATTGGTTCAATATAAAAAATAATATAATATATATTGAATTGCTGTGCAATCCCTCATCTTAATAGTTTTATCAACCACTCTGCCTGCACAACTCCCTTTAGGCTCAAGTGTGTGCAGGCCATTAATGACAAAAAAGTAGCCCACTGGTAAAAGGTCCCATTAAAGCTAAGATAGCAGCGGACATTGATTGGCGGGAGACGAATATATGACCCGATCACATACAGAGAAACATCTCGTATCCCGGATCGGCTGGCTGCGCGCTGCAGTCCTTGGGGCAAATGATGGTATTGTCTCAACGGCCAGTCTGATTATGGGTGTCGCATCCGCCTCACCTGGCACAACACAGATCATGGTTGCTGGCGTTGCAGGCCTTGTCGCCGGCGCAATGTCCATGGCAGCAGGTGAATATGTTTCGGTCAGCTCTCAGTCTGACACGGAAACAGCCGACCTCGCCCGTGAGCGAAAAGAACTGGAAACGCAGCCCGAAGCCGAGCTTGACGAGTTAACGCAAACCTATATTGAACGGGGCCTGACCCATGATCTGGCGCGGCAGGTGGCAGTTCAACTAACGGCACACAACGCTCTCGAAACGCACGCCCGCGAAGAACTCGGCATCGTCGAGCACATGGAAGCGCGCCCTGTGCAGGCAGCACTGACGTCCGCCGCCACTTTCTCAGTTGGTGCAGCTCTACCGCTCTTCATGGTCATCATCGCGCCGCCTTCGATCCTGCTGTACGCAGTCGCCATCGCTTCCTTGCTGTTTCTGGCTTTACTTGGCGCAATCGGGGCCAAAACAGGAGGGGCAGATGTGATGAAAGCCACCGCGCGGGTTACTTTCTGGGGCGCATTGGCAATGGCACTGACCGCAGGCATAGGCGCCCTGGTCGGCACGGCCGTCTGATCATCTCCATGCTGTTTTGGCTGCGCACCTTAAGACAAGTTGGCAAGCGCCAGCACCCTTCGAAAAAGCACGCAATAACCCATGGCTTATATGACGGCAGAAGCATCGAAGATGTCTTTATTCTCACCTCTCTCGTTGCCATAAGCGCGCGTTTCGAACGCCGGTTCCCTCTTCCAAAACGCTTATGCGGAGACGTGAAAAATGCAACGCTCGGCTAAAGACACGTTTAAAGCCAGTCTTCTGATATTTGCCCTTTGCGGGCTAATTATCGGGCTCGTCCTGCATTTTTTCAATTATACGCAAAGCGCACGGCTCACTTGGACCATTGCCACTTTGCCGGTACTTGCTTCGTTATTCGTCGATATCATCCGCAGCCTATGGCGACGAGAATTTGGGCTGGATATCGTTGCTGCGATGTCAATGTCGGCGGCTCTTGCATTTGGGGAAACACTGGCGGCCACAATTGTGGCGCTCATGTACACAGGCGGAGCGTTCCTTGAAAATTTTGCCGAAGGGCAAGCACGGCGCGAAATGCATGATCTGCTGTCTCGTGTTCCACGAACGGCAATGCGGTATGAGAATGACCACCTGCAGGAAGTTGCCGTTGATATCGTTCGGCAGGATGATCGGCTGCTGATCCGGCAGGGCGAAATCATCCCCGTCGATGGAAGCATCGCGTCCGAAAATGCCTTCATAAACATGTCGGCACTGACGGGAGAGTCACTTCCCGTTTCACTTTCTCGCGGCGCGGATGTGCTCAGTGGCTCGATGAATGCTGGTGATGCTTTTGATATCGTTACCAAGCACGAAGCCAAGGACAGCACCTACGCTGGCATTGTTCGCCTTGTCGAAAAGGCTCAGCACTCAAAGGCTCCAATGTCGAGGCTGGCAGATCGCTGGTCTGTCGGCTTTCTGATTGTGACCATCGTGATCGCGTTTTGCGCATGGTGGCTCACGGGAGACCCGATCAGGGCGGTGGCGGTTCTTGTTGTGGCAACACCCTGCCCTCTCATTCTTGCAGTCCCCGTCGCTCTTGTTGCGGGTGTCTCACGCTGCGCTCACTTCGGCGTTTTGGTCAAAGGTGCCCGTCCATTGGAGAATATGGCCCGCATCAATACGCTGGTGCTGGACAAGACAGGAACTCTGACCGATGGCCGCCCGCAGATTGTTTCTATCCATGTTGAGCAGGGATTCACCGAAAATGAGGTGCTGCGGTTCGCTGCCTCTCTTGATCAAATGTCCAAACATCCAATGGCGCAGGCACTGGTATTGGCAGCGCAAAGACGTGGCATCAATCTTGCGCTACCATCAGAGGTTTCGGAAATTGCCGGAGATGGCGTGGCAGGGCGTGTCGATAGCAGAAACATTGCTGTCGGCGGCAATAGCTTCGTTGGAAAACAGACACAGTCAGAGCAGATTGAAGTCCCTGAAACAGAAGCCGGGTCTGCCGTGGTTGCAGTGGCAATAGACGGCAAGATGGCGGGCTTCATCATTATGGCCGACCGCGTGCGCAGCGATGTCATGCAGACGCTCAACGGGCTACGCAAGGATGGCATCAAGCGCATCACTCTGGCAACCGGCGATCGCGATGCAGTTGCCCAACGCATTGCAAGCGGACTGGGGATGGATGCAATCCGCTCCGAACTGACACCCGATCAAAAGGTGCACACAGTCATCAGCGAGCGAAAATACGGCCCGGTGATGATGGTCGGCGACGGGGTGAACGACGCGCCGGCGCTTGCCGTTGCAGACGTCGGGGTTGCGATGGGAGCCAGAGGTGCCGCAGCGTCTGCAGAAGCAGCTGACGTCGTGCTTCTCGTCGACAGGATAGATCGGCTCCGCACGGGTATAGAGATCGCTCAACGGTCGCGCGGTATCGCTTTAGAGAGTGTTGTCTTAGGCATAGGCCTATCCATTATAGCAATGATCGTGGCAGCGCTTGGTTATCTGCCTCCAGTTCAAGGCGCGATCCTTCAGGAAGCCATTGATGTCGCAGTGATCCTGAATGCGCTGCGGGTGCTGAGGACCTCTCCTGCATCAGGCTGATCCGCCAGAAAATTCCCAAGATTATTGCGTTTTCCTGTTTCATGAAAACATTTCCAATGTTCCAATCAAAACAGGAAATGCTCTAAGCGGTGCTTCCTTCAAAGCCCCGACTACCCCTTGCTTTAAGCCCTCAATCACGGAAACTGAAAGACCATCGGACAGGTCATTGTCTTTGACGAAGCAACCTTGGACTGACCATCGTTTACAAAACCCACCTAAGGACCAGCGCAGATTTCTGCCCGGCTTGTGGGAACCTGTCCAACCTCAAAATTATAGGCGCGCACCCCATGCGCATCAAGTTTGATCACGCGGTAGCATGGTAGCCCGCCCGTCCACCAGGGGGTTGGAATATCCAGTTCCGTAATGAAGCGATGAGAGCACGCCTGCCCCGAACTATAAGCAATGCCTTGCGCACTCGTGCCTGCCAGTGGCACATGAATATGACCAAAGACAATGTGACGGACACCGGCAGGGTGCGCATGAAGACGATGCATAAGCGCGCCATTGTCATGCATGCCGATCGCATCAAAATGAGCGATGCCAGCATCAAATGGTGGATGATGGATGAAAACCGTGACAGGCAGATCGCCTGCGCCTGAAAGCGCTGCGTCCAACCACGCAAGCCTGTCTTCCTTAAAGATACCGCCAATCAAGCCGGCTTCATGGCTGTCAAGAAACAGCAAGCGACCAAAATCGGTATCCATATAAGACTGGATATAGCCATTTTCATCGCGCGGATGATCGGGAAAGGCAGTAATGAATTCCGGTCTGCGATCGTGATTGCCTAACAACAGACGCGTTTGAAATGGCACAGGAGCGAGAATTTCACGCAGCAATTCATAGGCTTCGGGATCGCCATAATTGCAAAGATCACCAGTGATCACCAAAAGATCGGCGTTGCTGTGTTTTTCGATAATGTCTGTGACCGCGATCCGCAGTTGCTTTTCAGGGTCCACACCATTGACCACAATGCCCGATGGCATCAGATGGGTATCGGTGATCTGGATGATTTTCATAATCTGTCTTTCGGGGAATGAATAAGGCTGCGAAGGCCGACTATCGCTGGTTTCGCAGCCCCAATGATCGGATGCCGCTCTTATTTCATCAGTGCGTTTGTTTGTTCAACGAGCTGCTTGAGGCCGTCTTCAGGCGAAATTTCGCCACGCATGACCGTGCCAATAATGTCACGCTGCGTGCGCCAGATACGAACGGAATCGCCACCCGGATAACCGGCCCAAGGCAACGAGCGGTCAGCCTGTCGCGATGCGGTTTCGACATTGGGATGCTCGGCATAATATGGAGCCAGATATTCCGGTCCGGTCGCAAGCTTGTTTGTCGGCAAATAACCGGTAATGCGCACAATCACGTTCTGTGCTTGGGGGCCGGTTATCCACTTCAGATATTTCCAGGCCGCATCCTGCTTTTCTTTTTCCTGTGTCAGGATAACAGCCGAGTTGCCACCTGTTGGAACGCCGCCATTTTCAGCATTATCAAGCGGGAAAGTCGCAGTCACAAGCTTGAAGCGATCACCCACAAGGCCTTCAATGGTCTGGACATGGGCTGGGGTCGAGAAAATAAACCCTGTGAGGCCCGCACCAAACTGCTGGCGCGACTGATCCCAATCGAGCAGATTCTGGCCACCTTCCGTCACAAACTGGCGTGTAAGCTTAAGTGCATTCAGGCCAATTTCATTATCAAAAGCAACTTTTTTGGTCTTTTCATCGACCAGCTTGCCACCCTGCTGAAAGACCAGCGACTGCCATAACCAGTCATCCGGCCAACCATTGATGTCATAGCCCATCCCCGCAATCTTTGGATCAAGGGCGTGAATCTTCTTTGCCAGTTCAATAAGACCGGCAAAGGTCTTCGGCATGTTTTCAGGATCGCCGCCAGCCTTCTTCACCAGATCAGAATTGATATAGATGATGGGCGATGATGCGTTGACCGGCAAACCGTATTGCTTGCCGTCAACCTGACCAAGTGCAGCCATCTTGGGACTATAATTCTTATCGAGGAACGCCTGACCGCCTTCAGCCTCGATGAAGGGTCCCAGATCGGTAATCTGATTGCGTGGCGCAAGCGTATGCACCAACTCACCCGTCAGATTATAACCAGAGAAATAAACATCCGGGAGATTGCCCGTGACCGCTGCACGCAGCACCTGCTGCTGGCCTTCATTGTAACCGACTGCCGGCGCAAGAAAGTTAATCTTGATATCAGGATTGTTCTTCATGAATTCATCGGCCAGCGGCTGATGGAATTTCGTGAAACCTGGCAGATTGTAAAGCACGTTGAGCGTGACATCGCCCGCGGCAGCAATGCCGGGCTTGGCAAGGCCCGCAACGGCAAGGCCCAGAAGCATGCCGTTAATGACACGGCGTCGATTGATGGTCATAAAAGTCTCCAGTGGACAGTGGGAGGAAAGTAAGTGGTGAACGGGATTATTTGACGCCGGTCATCGTGATGCCCGCGATGAAATGCCTGCGTGCAAGCAGGAAACAGACGACCATGGGCGCGGTAATGATCGTGGCCCCTGCCATGAGCGCGCCGTAATTCGCACCAGACTCGATATCGGCGAAAAACAGCATGCCGAGTGGTGGTGGCGCGAGATTGGTGTCAGAGACAACGACCATCGGCCAATACAGATCGTTCCAATGTGCGACGAGTGAAAAGACAGCGAAGGCTGCAAGCGAAGGCAGAGAACCACGCAGGACGATACCCCAGCAGATTTCCATCTCAGAAAAGCCGTCCATACGGGCCGCTTCGATGATTTCATCGGGATAGCTGCGAAACGACTGATGAAACAGAAAGATCGCAAAAACCGACAGAAAGAACGGAGCCATCATCGCGAAATAGGTGTTGAGCAATTGCATCTTTGCCAAACCGACAAACAGCGGCAGAGCGAGTGCCTGAATAGGCACGCATAGAGCTGCAATCACCAAGGCAAGCATGAGTTTGCGGCCCGGAAAACGCAATTTCGCCAGTGCGTAGGCAGCGGGAACGGCAGTTAGAACCTGCACGATCAGAATACCGAAACAGACAATGACACCATTGAGCATGAAGCGCGCCATGGGCACTTGAGCAGCCGCCCGTGTATAATTCTCGACAGCATCAAATTTTTCCGGGATTGGCCAAAGCGATACGTTGAAGACTTCTGCCGGAGAGCGAATTGAGGTCAGTACCATCCAGTAGAATGGCAGCAGCATAACGAACGCACCCAGCGCCAAAACGAGATGCGGCATATATTTTCGAAGTGCGGCCATCAGTAGTGCACTTTCTTGTCGAGATGGAGGGTTTGTCCAATGGAAAGCACCAGCACAATCGCCAGAAAAATCAGCGTAAGGGCTGCTGCGTAACCGGTGTTCGAATATTCGAAACCTTCAAGGTAAAGATTGAAAAGCAGTGTTTCTGAACCGAAGCGCCCTTTGGTCAACACCGCAACCGTCTCAAACACTTTGAATGCGGAAATGGAGGTCGTAACGACAACGAACATGGTTGTGGGGCCGAGCATAGGCCACGTCACCGTCAAAAAACGATCAATCGGGTTTTTCGCCCCATCAAGACGCGCCGCTTCATGCAGATCTTTGGAGATTGCCGTCAGTCCCGCCAGAAACAGCACCATGTTGAAGCCGAGCACCTGCCAGATTCCAATCAGAGCCATGGTCGGAATAAGCAATGCGGGATTGGATAAAAATGATACCGGCTCAAACCCAAACCATTTGATGACGGCATTCACCGGGCCGATGGAAGGATGCAGCAGGAACTGCCAGACGGTTGCCATAGCAACCAAAGTTGCAGTCACCGGCAGAAAATAAGCAACTTCCCAGAACCCACGGCTCCGCTTGCGATTGTAAACAAGCAGTGCAATGCCAAGCGCGAGAAACACGCCGAACGGTATGACAATCAGCGCATAGAGAACCGTGTTTCTCAGCGACCGTATGAAAACGGGATCGCTAAAAGCTTTGATAAAATTCCCCAGCCCCACAAAACGGGACGAGAGGGCTCCAAGCTGATAATCAGTCACCGAAAATCCCGCCAGAACGATCATCGGGATGATGTAGGTTGCAAGCAAAAGCAGACCTGCCGGTGCTGCAAACATCAATCCACGCATGACAAGATGTCTTGCTGTGCGTGACTGACGTGCCCGATAGCCGAGAGCACTAACGTCTTTAAAATCGGTGCTCGTCATGCCAGCACCCGCTCGCGCATGGCTTCAATACGCAAACCATTATTGCCAAACAAATGAATGCGATCCGGGGAAAAGCCAATATGAAGCACGCCATCGGAGGCTTCATTGAAGCTATCGCCCGCACGCTGGCGCAATGTGATTTCGATGTTGTTATCATCGAGAAGACGACAGGTAACAAAGCGATCAGCACCATGGGTTTCGCTGCGCTCAACACGTGCAGCCAATCCTTTTTCCACCACACGCAAATCTTCAGCACGCAGACCCAGCATCGCCGGTCCGCTTTGTCCCGGTGCCACCGCTATTCCGAGTGCTTTCCCGATGAAGGTTACATGCCCCTGATCGTCTATTTCAACGGGAAGCAGATTGATCGACGGTGTGCCGATAAAGCGCGCAACCGTCAGCGTTGCCGGGCGGCTGTAAAGTTCATCCGGCGTTCCCAATTGTTCGATACGACCTTCTGACATGAGCGCAATGCGGTCTGACATGGTCATCGCTTCGATCTGATCGTGTGTCACATAGACAAAGGTCGCACCAAGGCGGCGATGAAGCTGCGCAAGCTCGTTGCGCATATGGGCGCGCAGTTTGGCATCAAGATTGGAAAGCGGCTCATCCATGAGAAAGGCTGACGGAGAGCGTACCAGGGCGCGTGCAAGGGCAACGCGCTGTCTTTGTCCACCTGAAAGCTGCGCAGGCTTACGATCAAGCAGATGCTCGATATGCAAAGTCTCGGCAGCCTGTAAAACGGCATCGTCGATTTCTGCCATCACCTTAGCGGATGAAAACAGACGCCCTATCAGCGGCAGTCGTGCCGATAGCTTCAGCTTGCGCATTTTAAGCGGTGTCGCAATGTTCTGGCGAACATTCATATGCGGATAAAGCGCATAGGATTGAAAAACCATCGCGAGATTGCGATCGCTGGGGTCGATGTCGGTTACGTCCTGATTGCCAATGGCGACAGAGCCGCTATCGGGCGCTTCAAGCCCTGCGATAATCCGCAACAGGGTTGATTTACCACATCCGGACATACCGACGAGTGAAATGAACTCGCCCGGACGAATGGAAAGATCAATGCCTTTGAGGACGTCATTTCCGCCAAAGGTTTTTCCGATGTTCGTGAGTTCAATTGATTGAGGCATTGCTACGCGCTCCTTTACTGAGGCGCGAATGCCTATGCTGCTTCAACTTGACAGCCGGAAGACGGATTTACGAAACTTCAATGACAACAGGTGTGGAAAAGCGATCACCGTTATCGTTTGAAGGCCTTGTCATTCCGACATCAGAGCGCATCTCAATGTAAAAAGGATCAACATTTACAGCGCGTTATATCAATACGATAAAATGCAACACGCTTTAACTCTTTGTTTGTCCGCATGTCTTCAAACCAAAACCGGATCCCACTTTTGGGCCACCTGCTTTAGAGGCCACCTTTCCCGATCGCTGCGCTTTCAAGAACCGGACCACCCGAAAAACGAAGTTCCCCGCTTCACCTTATATGCGGGCGGACATCTAACCAAGAAAGAAAAGCTCTCTCGACAGCCTGAAGCACTGATCCTGGCCGAAGGTTTCTGCGCATGGTCCGACTGTTTGTTTACCAGTAAGCTGCTTTGATATCCTCGATTGTCCACGCACCCTTTATCGATCCAGGATTGCGCAGTCACGCAGGCGGACATTGTCTGAACGAACGACTTTTGTGATGGTTTCACAAAATATTGCTCTTGTTGCTTTGCTATGCCAATGGCTGATCGTGCCGAAAAAGGGCCGGATTGTCGAACAAGGTGATACGCAACAACTCTTGACCGACCCTCAACATGCCTACACGCGTAAACTATTAAACAACCTACCCCGCATGCCAGACGTGGATTTTCTTTGAAAAAACTCTCACTGCGCCATATGAATTTTGTATTTCCATTCAGTCCCCACTGGAAACAACCTACGATAATTCCTATGATAGAAATCCAATAGTTAAATTCCGGGGACAGTTTTGTTATTTGAAATCGTGACGGTGATATTGCTGACGGTCCTCAATGGCGTCCTTGCAATGTCGGAGCTCGCAGTTGTTTCTTCACGCCCCGCCCGATTGCGTGTGCTGGCGGATAAAGGCAGCCTCGGTGCGCGCATGGCAATCGAGCTTTCTGAAAACCCAGGCAGATTTCTGTCAACAGTCCAGATCGGCATTACACTGGTCGGTATTCTTTCCGGTGCATTTTCAGGCGCAACCCTTGGTGCACGGCTAAGTGGATGGCTGCTCAGTCAGGGTATATCGCCCTCATTCGCCGATGCTCTTGGTGTGGGTTCCGTCGTTGTTCTCATCACCTATCTGTCCCTCATCGTCGGTGAACTGGTACCAAAACAGATTGCACTGCGCGAACCGGAAGTCATTGCTAGCCGTGTCGCACCAACAATGAAGATGCTCTCAAAAATGGCAGCCCCCCTCGTGTGGCTGCTGGATAATTCTGGGCGTCTCGTGCTTAACCTTCTTGGTCAATCGGGTAAGTCCGGCGATGGTGTGACTGATGAGGAAATCAAATCCGTATTGGCGGAAGCGCAGAGTGCGGGTGTGATTGAAACCGAAGAATCGCGCATGATTGCAGGCGTGATGCGTCTGGCTGATCGCACCGCACGCGGTATGATGACACCGCGTCTTGATGTCGAAATGATCGATATTGGCGACAGTTTCGAAGAAATTTGCGATCAATTGCAGCATAGCAGCCGCTCGCGCCTGCCGGTGCGTGGTGACAATTCCGATGAAATCATCGGTGTTTTACAGGTGCGGGATTTCTTCAACCAGCTTTCCTTAAAGGGCAGCGTCAATATCCGCGACATCGTGAAGGATGTTCCGGTCGTATCTGATTTTTCGGATGCACTGGACGTTGTGGAAGCGATACGCGGCACGCCAACGCATATGGTTCTTGTCTATGATGAATATGGCCATTTCGAAGGGCTTATAACCGCTGGCGATGTGATGGAAGCCATCATCGGCGCCATGCAGGAAGACCATGTCGAGGAACTGGCCATCGTACGCCGGAATGACGGCTCCTATCTGGTATCTGGATGGATGCCGATTGACGAATTTTCAGCGTTTTTGCACTTTGAAATCGATGAAGGCACAGAATACAGCACGGTTGCCGGACTTGCTCTTGAAGAGTTCAAGCATCTGCCGGAAGTGGGCGAAACTTTCGTTAAAAATGGCTGGATTTTCGAAGTGGTTGACCTTGACGGACGACGCATCGACAAACTGCTCGTATCTGCCGAACACCCGATCAGCGAGTAATTTGAGCCTGTCTTAAGTCATCCAAAGATTGCCAATCAGGATGATCAAAGCAAACGCCCCGCCATATGCAACCCAGAACATGTCACTTTCCACGAAGCGACTGAAAGGCATTTTCTGACAATTTTTAATGAACATCGCTATACCCGCCATACGGGAAGTTTTCCTGCCGCGCATCCATTATTTAATATGATGTTAATAGTCAAGTTTATTTGACTTAATATTGGGATTGTCTTGTGAGTTCTCTAAAATGCGAGCAGCATGCAACAGGTGTGATGTTGCTGCTAAACTTTGAAAATTAAGTGTTCCGCACGATCAAAAGTCATTGCAGCATGGCCCCAATTCATGGAAAGAGTTGAGACATGATATGCTTCCTGCAACAACTCGCAGACGCCTATGTGACCTGCCAGAGCATTTCCAGCAAAAGTGCGAAGCGGTTTTGCGTTGGATAATGCGTGAAAATAAATAGATAGGGCATTTCCGATGATTAAATCAAAAAAGGAAATGCTCTAGGGACCAGTGAATGAACGAAAATTTGGTGTCTGTAGATGAGGATCAGGAGCGCGCACGCGTGGCCTGGCTCTATTTCGTCGGTGGTCAGACCCAACAGGAAATCGCGCAGCGTCTGAATATAACGCGTCTCAAGGTCAATAAGATTATCGGGCAGGTGCGCGAGTCCGGCCAGATACAAATCAGGGTCAGTCTGCCGCTTGTGGATTGTATTGAGCTCGCAGAGAAAGTTGCGGTCCGCTATGGCCTTGCGGAGGCTGTCGTTGTTCCTGATCTTGATGATTATCTGGAGCAGAAGCGTGTGATCGGCGAAGCCGCCGGCGCAATGGCCAGCGAGTTGATTGCAAACCGCGATATGGGTGTAGGGATAGCATCCGGCCGCACACTCAGCTTTGCAGTGCGCAGTCTGCGTGCGCGCCCAAAACCTGAAAGCTGGGTGGTTGGTTTGACCGGCGGTGTAACCAGCGGCTCCTCCACCAACACGTTTGAAGTCGCAACAGCCTTCGCGCGCGCGCTGGGTGTTGAATGCCACTATCTCACCGCCCCCATCTATTGTGCGAACAGAGAAAGCCGCGATGCAATTCTGCTGAGCGATGAATTGACTGACGTCCTGGCACGAACGGAAATTGCCGATATTGGTCTTGTATCCTGTGGGTCACTTACGTCCGAGACATCACTCACACACATAAGGGTCGTTAAAGATAATCTCGATGCTGTGCTGAAACTTGGCGCAGTCGGCGAGTTTCTTGGATATTTTCTGGATGCACAGGGCAAGCCGATCGACCATTTTCTCAACGATTCAATTATCGCCCTGCCGCCTGATAAGCTCAAGCTCAAGCCGGCATCCATTCTCGTCTCCGGCGGACTGAACAAAATACCCATCATTCGGGCTATTCTGCGCGGAGGCTATGTCAATCGTCTCGTTACGAATGAAGGCGTGGCCAGTGCTTTGCTGCAAGGTCCACGTTAAAGCGCAAATCGCATTCAATCAGATCGAAAACCGTCTCACATTTTTCGGGATGCGCCCCCACATCGTCCACTCCGGCTTGTCGCCCCCTACCAATCACGCGTATTTACGCTAATTAGCCATATTCAGAAAGAAACCGGTGTGTCACCGGCGAGCGTAACCCTTGCAGAAAACAATGCTGTTATAAATCCGTTTAAAGGGAACAAGAGGCAGGTTGTCATGGTGCGCAAAAAGCCGCCAAATGAAAGGCGAAGCGAAGAACGCCAGCGCACGCGCTTGCGATCCGGTAAAATCGTCGGGCTTGACGGGCGTTTCATCATCGAATGTCAGTTCAGCGATATCGCGCCCCACGGCGCGCGATTAAGAATATGTGATGTTCCCAACTTGCCAGAACGTTTCTGGCTGTTCGACGATTTCTATGGCCGTGCTTTGCTGGCGCAGATTGTCTGGCGTGAAAATCGCGAAATCGGCTTACAGTTTCAATTCAACAGCGAAATCGCCCCGTTGGATGAAGAGCGTTTAAACCAGCTTGCTGGCAAATATTATTCGCTGTGAGCGCTCGCCTGCTGCCCGGAAGGTTTAGCACTGCCACGCGTGTTCATCGCTCGGATTTCGGCTGCGGAAATATAATTGAACTGCTCAACTAGAATATCCTTGATTACCGGCTCGGGAAACCGTGAATTAATGTCTCCAATGATTGACGCGCGCACATCTTCAAAGCTGACTTTCTCAACTTCCTTCGTGTCCGAATAACTGCCGTAAAATTTACGGAATATCTCATCGGTAATGAAATATTCAAGTGGCACAGTCAACTTCTTACGGGTGTTGGAATCGACCGTATAAACCAGCTGCGTCACGACATAGCCAGCAACCGATCCCTTGGTAATGATCGGCACACTCATGACGTCGGTCTTCACATAATCAAGCCCGCCAAAGCCACCCGGCGATGCGGCCTCATCAGAGGGATCGGCACTGTTCTGCACAGCAAAATACAGTGAGCCGAAAGCAACGACGCAGATCCAGAGACCGATGACAATAATGCGGATCATCGAACATGACCAAGTCTTGCACTTTGTCGACTATAGGTGCCATCAGCGTCCTGGGTTTCAAGCGCACCGCGAATAAGATCAGCAAGCTCGCCAACGGCACGCAGATGCATTTGCAGCGCCTCGCAGTTCTTTTCAAGCTTCTGCTTGAAGCCATCAAGCAGTGGCTGAAGGCTTTTCATCATGCTGGGTCCAGCAAGGTTTGACGCCTTGGTCATCGCCTTGTTGAAATCATAAAGGCCACGGCTTTTACGTGCATTGATTTCAACGAGATCAGGAGTGCCGCCTTCAAGAAGAAGGCGCGTTTCAGCTTCAATCACGTCCTCAAGGTGTCGGATCGCCCGTACAACCGGCTTCAATGCTGCTTCCTGTTCAAGACTTTGAGCCTGGCCAGCAACAATCTGGCGCTGTTCTGGCAGACTAATTTCGGAGCTATCGGTCATTATCGGGTTCCTCAGTCATTATCTAAAGCAGAATGATATGCGCGCAAACTTAGCTGCTCGCGCTATCCTTCCTGTCGTTGTTATTTAATTGCCACTGAATGTGTTGGCGTTCAAATCCATGAACCAAATCATTCGCTACAGAGTTCCCGGCTATTGCCAGCGCAGATGCAGGTTCAAGCTGCGCCTTGCGTGTGGCCTGCTCTTCAAGCAAGCGCGCAATGCCAACACCCCCGCTATCAGCCATTTTGTTTGCCATGGCCTCCGACATCATCGACTTCCAATATTCTCCGGCGATCCCCTTACCAAAGGTGGTAGAAGCATCGCTTGTAAACATCGACTGTACAAAAGATTGCAGCATGAAAGCTTCAAACTTCCGGTAAGCGGAATTTGCCGGGTCCTGCGTTGGCGGTTCTGCCTTGGCCCCAGCGTTGAAACGATCAGCATAGCTTGAGAACCCGACCTTCGTATCTGCAACCGCGCTCAGGGATTTTAGGCGCTCTGATGCCGCGCGATAGGCTTGCGGATCAGCAGCACGCGCTACGTCCATCACCAAATCTGACACCGGATTGATCGCCATGCAATTTTTCCCTCTTCATCTCTTGATTGCACAATATCTTTTTAATCTTGACTGAAGCTTGCGGTGCAAAATGGAAATTAAAAGCGAATTACTCCGTTTTCGCCGCGGTTTTCCGGCTCAGAAATTCGTCAAGCAGCACGGCAAAATCCTTGCGCTCATTTTCTGTGCGAACGGCTTCAAGCCTTGAGGTCAAATGTTCTACCCGGCGTTGTTGTTTGAGAAGAGCACTGCGCTGGGTTTCCAGCTCCTGCTCAATGCGGTCCTGCGCCAGTGCGTTGATTCCCATCCGCTTTATCAAAAGCGCTGGATCCACGGCAAAGACGTCGCTTTCATAGCGCCTCTCCTGCATGGCGATTAGTGCATCGCGCTCTTCAATGAGCTTCACACGTCGCGCATCCGTGGCTCCAAGTGAAGCCTCCAACCGGTTAGCTCCAAGCTTTTGCAGCGCCACCAATTTGCTCAAGCTTTTTGCTTTTGTCTGCACCATATGAGCCTCAGAACAAATCACGCAAATGCGTTGCGTTTTCTTGGGTAAAAAAGTGCAGCAATTCAGGGAGGATTAAATAGACAACCAACAAACCGCCTCCCAAAACAAAGGGCATCGATACAAAATAGATCGGAATGGTCGGTGTAAGCTTGTTGATGAGGCCAATTGCAAAATTAACTAAGACGGCAAACACAATAAAAGGTGCGGCAATCCGCAAGGTTACAAGAAATGCATCGGACAATGCGTCGGTGAAATCAATCATAGCAGCATCGGGACGGAAACGCCCAGCGACCGGGATTGCCGTATAAGAATTGAGAAGCGCGCGTAAAATCTCAAGATGCATATCGGTTGCAAAAAACAAAAACAGCGCACTGAAAGTGACGATCGTTGCTAGTGCCGCCTGCGGCTCAGGCTCGGTTATCGCATCGCCAGGCGAGCCGGAATAGCCAACCGCCATGGCCATAGTATTAGCCATGAACTGCAAAGCCCAAAAATAAATATGCGCCAGAATGCCGATAATTCCGCCAATACACATTTCGCTCAGCATGAGACGAAATATGATCCAGGGCCGATCCACGTCAAAGCCCGTACCGATATTGCCAATCACAAAGGGCAACACTGAAAAGGAGCAAGCCAATGCAATAAACAAACGAATTTGCAAAGGTATGCGCGCGCTTGAAATGCCCGGCATGAGCATGATGCAGGCACCAACACGGCAAAATGCAAGCATAGCTGCAAGAACAATCTCGTTGAGCGGCAATTGTGCGATGGGCACGAGTTCTCTCCCGTCAGGAAATCGCGCCGAGCGATTTCACTTCCACACCGCGAGCAATTTCAACATGCGAAAGCACTGGCAAGGTTGCAAAGAGCCGCTCGATGATCATGCGGATATAGGGACGGGCTTCTGGTGACGACACAAGCACGAACCGCTCACCGCTCTCAAAATGCTTGCGAATAACAGCCGATGCTTCGTTGCCAAATTGCTCAAGCTGACGCGGATCAATGTCGAACTCAACGATTTCGCCTTTGTTATCACGCTTAAGGCTTTGATGGAAAACGAGATCCCAACGATTGCCAAGCCGCAGCACGTTCAGCACACCATTGTCTGAAAGATCGCCGCATATCTGCTGCGCCATTCGCATGCGCACATGCTCGACTATCATTTCAGGGCGGCGCACCAGCGGTGCAATCTCGGCAATCGATTCAAGGATGAGATGCAGGTTACGGATCGAAACTCGCTCTGCCAAAAGAAGTTTGAGAACCGCCTGAAGACCCGAATATGAGATATTTGCCGGACAAATATCTTCGAGAAGCTTGCGATATTCCGAGCCAAGACGGTCCAAAAGAATACGCATATCTTTGTAGGACAAAAGCTGAGACAAATTGTTGCGAATAATCTCGCTCAAATGGGTGAGCAAAACAGAAAGATTATCGACAGTCATATAGCGATCGCGACGTAAATCAGCTGCAAATGTTTCAGGTACCGAATAGGCCCGCATACCAAATGCCGGTTCGCGCACTTCCTCACCCGGAACGGCCGGGATCGGGCGCTCGCCCAGAACCACCAGAATTTCACCAACGCGCAATTCATGGTTCGCAACTGACGTACCATGGATCTTGATCCGGTAGCTTTTGGGCGGCAGCGAAAGATCGTCCGTGACCTTGATTTCAGGTATGACAAATCCGTATTCCTGCGCAAATTTCTTGCGCATTTTGGCGACGCGATGCGCGAGCTCCTGCTGCGATGCTATCAAGCGTGCTGAGAGTTGCTTACCCAGACAAAGTTCAATCTGGCTGGTTTCAAGCGATGCCTTAACGGAATTACGTTCCTGCTCATCAGCATCACGCTGCTTGAGCTCTGCTTGCGCAGTTTGTGCATTGCGCAATTTCGCCTGTTTGCGTGGAACCGCGATGCCCACAAAAGCCATCGCACTGCCAAGCAGGAAGAATGGAAATGCAGGAAGTCCCGGCAGAATGCCCAGAACAAACATAAGGAAGGATGCGATGAGAAGCGCTTTAGGATAAGCGCCAAGCTGTCCGAAAATAGCCTGATCGGCAGAGCCACGCGTGCCACCTTTGGAAACCAGAAGACCGGCGGCCAGCGACACAATCAGCGCAGGAATCTGCGTTACAAGACCATCACCCACCGACAGTTTTGTAAACACGTCAGCCGCTTCCGAGATATTCATACCATGGCGGGTGGCGCCGATGATAATACCACCAAAAACATTGACTGCTGTGATGATCAGTCCGGCAATTGCATCGCCGCGCACGAATTTCGATGCGCCATCCATCGAACCGAAAAACGAGCTTTCCTCTTCGAGTTCACGACGGCGATGCTGTGCTTCCTTTTCATCGATTAGACCCGATGAAAGGTCAGCATCAATTGCCATCTGCTTGCCGGGTATAGCATCAAGTGTAAAGCGCGCACCAACTTCTGCGATGCGCGTAGCGCCCTTGGTAATAACGAGAAAATTAACGATGATAAGGATCGTGAAAACCACAAGACCAATAACGAAATCGCCACCCATCACGAATTGCGAGAAGCCATCAATAACGTGGCCTGCCGCTAGGTACCCCTCGTTACCATGTGTAAGAATAACACGGGTTGTCGCAATATTAAGCGACAAACGCATCATGGTGGCAATAAGCAGAACGGTGGGGAATACAGAAAAATCAAGCGGACGCTGAATCCACAAAGAGACCATGAGGATAAGCACTGAAAAGGCAATAGAAAAAGCCAGCCCAATATCCAGAAACACCGCCGGAACCGGCAGGAAAAGCACCGTCAGAATAATGATAATACCGGCAGCCAGGCCCAAGTCGCTGCCGGTCAAAATTCCGCGTTTTGTGAAGGGCTTAGCGACTGCCTGCTGCACATCCATCTCCTGTTGTCAGATGGACTATAGAATGCGAAGCTTGCGCGAGGGCTTCGTCGCGAATTGAAAACGCGTTCGATCTGATTGAACAGCTTGATTTAAAAACCGTTTTCAATCCGCGAATAGACAAGCAATGTGAAGGCGTTGATCTGTGCACCGACAAAAGGCGCGGTCAGTGCCAGCACAACGAAGATTACGATAATCTTCGGCACGAAGGTCAGCGTCATTTCTTGAATCTGGGTCAGAGCCTGAAACAAGGCAATGCCTATGCCAACAAGCATAGCGGCAAGCACGGCAGGCCCGCTCGCCATGAGCACGGTCCAAACCGCCGAGTTAACGATGTCGAGCGCATCAGCTTCGTTCAAAGCTCTTATCCTCAGCTGATCTTGGTGCCCTGCTCAATCAGCATGGTTTTGCCGTCTTCAAGCTCTACAAGCATACCAGTCGACTGGATCGTCACGGTTTTTACGATGCCCGACACCGTACCGTTGGCACTTGTCACCGTTCTTCCAATCAATCCCTCCGCCTGTGACAGCGATGAATTGGCGATGAGCGTTTCCAGCTTGGCATTCATCTGCACAGACTGCTCGACACTTGAGAAAGTCGCCAGCTGCGAGACATATTGTGTCGCATCCATTGGTGCCGTCGGGTCCTGATTCTGCATCTGAGTAACAAGAAGTTTGAGGAATGAGTTATAATCAACGCTTGCTTTGGCAGCCGCTGAACTGCTGTCCGATTTGTTGTTCGTATTCGTATTTGCCGTGTTGTTGCCGACAGCGGATGTTGTGGTCATAGGCTTATCTCCGCAGAATTATTCGACTTGCCAACAACAGAATTCACGCTCTCAGTCCCCATCAATTCAGTCTCACGCGGATAATGCGCCCGAATGGTTTTAAGCGCTTCAAAGATACGTCCGTTGTGAACCAGCTCATCAATTTCTTTTAGAGCCTTGAGAATTGTTGCATCGGCGAAAGTCGAAAACATTCCTTTCAACATGCGCGCAAAAGCATCATGCGCCTGTTCGCGCATAGTCGGCTCGATCAATATCATCTGTGCTGCGAAATAAAGCTGACGAAGCGGGGTCGTCGTGTCTTCCGGTTGAAGCACATGATTTTCAAGCAGAAATGTCGCATCGTTGAGGAGCTCCAGCGAGACCTTTCGGTCCGTCTTCAAAACAGCGCCATTGATATAAATCTTCTCGCCAGCCCGAAGCGAAAGACGCATGGCCGACTTGGGGGTTATAGCCATTTCACAAACCATCCCGGATGGAGCGCGTGATCTCAATCAACGTGTCGTAATCATCGCTTTCACCCTGTCGAATCCGCTCGATTTCCTTGAGAATAAATATTCCCACCGAAATGATCGCAGCTTTCAATTCCTTGGGCAGCGCGTTTTCAGCCGAAGCAAGGTCGTCGATAACAGTTGTCCAGAGCCGGTTGATGAAATAGGCAGCATCAATCGCTTCATGCGAGCCTGAGCCATTCGCCTTGGCGGCCGCGAGCATGGCGATCGAGCGGTCAAACAGCATCTGCTCGCGCTCTTTGGCGCTGGCCATATCGTCATTCATGACATCTTCGTAGCGCAACTGATACATGGTTTCTCCGCTTATCATCACCCTTTTTCGGATCCCCTCATGAGACCGCAAAATGGTGTTTAGTTCTGAACGCTCTCGCGCTGCCGACCCATTACTTGAGATAATTGAGCAGGCTCATATTTTGCAGCTGAACGGTCAGTGCATAAGATGTTTCCATCTGTGTCATCAGCGCATTGACACGCACAGAAGCCTCATAAGGATCGACTTCTTCAAGATTGTTAACTGAATGGTTCAAAATCTTCTGTTGCGCCGCAATACGGGTCGTGGCTGCTGTGGTGCGCGACTGTGCCAGTCCGAGTGTTGTCTGCTCCGATGTGGTTTCGGTGACTGCCTGTGTCGTCGTGCTCAGGGCTTTAGACGTCAGAGCCTCAAAAGCCGCACTATTGAGACCGATCGTTGCGAATTCTGCAATCATAACCGCCGACATCATCGCCTTGCGAAAACCATCCGCATTTGCAGAAATCGATGTTTCAGTCGTCTCTGTTGGAGAAATGCGGCTTTTGATGACGGTGTCAGAGGCATCGGACCAATTCAGCCCCCAATTGGTATCGTTGAACTGGTCAGCAAAGTCACCATCCAGGAAGGCCTTCATTTCATCACCGGTGATGCCCACGACCTGAGCATCATCCAATGCGAAACCGAAATGATTTTTGAAAGCGTGATGAATGGCCTCTTGTGCCAAGCCACCTGCGGTATAATTAGAAACCGGCTTTACATCTGTATTCACGCCGGAAAAAATATACTCGCCATTATAGCTTGTGTTCAAAAGACCGGTGATTGAATCCAGCATCGCGCGGGCAGATTTTGCAGCGGTCGCAACACTTTCTGGCGAATTGCTGGCACCTGTCAGATCACCCAGAAAATTCTGCGCTTTCTCGATGATGGCTGTGGTGGCGGTCTGCGTGGTGGCCATGCGCTGCTGAACAAGCTTGTTCATATCGGTGAGCACATCCAGACGATCATATTCCTTACGCAAGGAAATTGTCTGGCCGGATTTTGCACCCAAGGCAAGCCCCACATCAAACACAGTTCCGGTCGTCGCCTCTTGCCGTGCTTTGACGAGCTGCGCCTTATTCTGGCTCACCAGAGCTTTAAGAGCAGCAGACGCGCCGTAAGTCGAGATAGATTGCGCTTTCATGAACTTCACACCGCTTTAATGAGGTCATCAAGCATGGCATTGATCGTCGTCAACACCCGGCTTGATGCCTGATAGGAATGTTCCAGATCGAGAAGCAGAGCCATTTCAGTGTCGATATTAACACCATTGGCATTGGACAGCGCCTGATCCGCCTGCTTTGCTACAGTCTGATTATACGAAAAGCTTGTATTCGCGGCCTGACGTTTGCTTTCCAGCCAGCTGATCGAAGACGCGCTGTAATCAATCAGACTTGATTCCGAGTTCAGCCCGGTCGAACCACTAAAACTCGGTCGCTCGCTGAACGCTTCATTCAAAGCGCGAAGCCTGTCGCTAAAACCAGCCGCACTATCAAGATTGTAATTGTAGTTAGCGCCATCACGCAGCAACAGTGCGTTGCCACCTGCAGATGCTATAAATGCTGAAGACACTTTGATCGTACCAGCCAGGCCCGATAACAAGCCTGCGCCCGGGACCGCCGGCGACCCTGACCAGCTGAACAAGCCCGTCTTCGCTGCGCCACCGCCACCACTCTGATCGCTCTCAGCAAATATACTGATCAGACTACGCGCAATTTCATCGAGCTGCATCTGATATTGCGGTGCGATCTGGTCACGTAGCTGAAGAAGACCGCTCAAGCGGCCCGTGCCAAAAGGCTGGTCGAACGTGTCATGTGTCAATGGCACGCCATCGACCAGAACCGTATTCCCAGCGGCACCGGCAGAAAGACCTTGAGAGGTTTCAAAGCTCACTTTTCGTGCTGTGGTCTCAAACAAAGTCACGCCGTTTTCAGCAAAAATGACCATGTCATTATCGCCGCGCATCATCGTCGTGATGCCAACCTCGCCCGAAAGTTGCTTGAGCAAGGAATCACGCTGATCAAGGAAATCAGAAATGTAGTTACCAGCACGCGTGCCGCTCAAGATCTGCTGATTGACCTTTTCAAACTTAGCCAGCACATCATTAATGCTTGCCACTGAGTCCGTAATCTCTGCATCAGCATCATTGCGTAGGGTCTGGATCTGCTTCGTCCCATCGTTGAGTGCATTGGCAAGCTGCTCTGCGGTGGAGACAACGCTGTTACCGAGTGCGGCGTTTGCGGGCGTAGCTGCAAAAGTCTGCAGGGCATCACGGAGATCACCAATGAGAGCCGATGGTGAGGCGGAATAATTATCCGCCGAATAAAGCGATGAGAGGCGGTCGAGGCCTCCGGCAAGAATGGATGAAGACGACGACGCACTGTTAGACTGCATGAAGCGGTTGAGAAGCGCAGTATCTGCAGAACGATTTATATTCACATAAAGCGACCCATAAGGGCCAGAGACGAGAGAAGCGGTGCGGCGCGAATAATCCGTATCGTTTACCCCTGCAACATTGCGAGAGATAACCGAGGTCTGCTTGGACGTGGCCGCAAGCGAACTTTTGGCTGTCAGTAGAGCAGAACTAAGTGACATTTTATCCCCATTTACTACCCCCGTAGCGCCTCGCGTCCATAAGGACAGAAAACAGCCACGACCAATTAATAAATTCTCGAACCCGACCTTCGGTCATGCTTCAGCCGCTTGTTGCGGAGCGGCTATTTTTCCCAGGTTTATTCTTCGGGAAATCATTTCGTTTAGCGTTTCAGATTAACCAGAACATCCATAAGTTCGGAACCGGTCTGGAAGACTTTCGAATTGGCAGTATAGCTTCGTTGCGCTTCGATCATATCCGTGAGTTCCTGTGCAATATCAGCCTTGGACTCTTCAAGTGAACCCGACATAACCTTGCCAATTCCGCTGCTTTGCGGAAAGCCAAGAGAAATTTCGCCGGATTCAGCACTGGCAAGAAAAACGTTGCCGCTCACAACAGTCATACGGTCGGGGCTTGGAACTTTGGCCAGTGGAATCCGCCCAAGAATGACTTGCGAACCATTCTCATAGATACCGACAATAGAGCCATCACTGGCCACATCGACACTCTTCATTGAGGACTTGGCCTGACCATTGATAACAGCCTCAGAAATTGTGTACTCACCTGAAGCCTCCTTGGAAGCCCCAAGATTAAGGCTGAGCGCTGAACCGTTGTAACCTGTAAGATCAACGCTCACCACACCGCCAGCAACCAGATCTCCGTTGGCAGGATCAAATTCAAGGCTCGTTGTTCCGACTTCCACCCCATCGGCGGCATTCTTGACCGAAACATCCCAGTTGTTATCCGCAGACTTTGTAAAATAAACGTCCAGCGTAATCTTTTTACCCTGAGAATCATAAGAGATCAGAGACGTTTTATGATTAAATTCGCCTGCCGCAGGAACCTGTCCATTCAACGGTAAACTAACCGTAAATGTGCCAGATGTGCTGGCCTGAGCCTCCAGATCCGCAGCATTGGCATTAATCCTTTCAAGGCCCGCGATGGTCAAGCCACCGGCGCTTTCATCGGGACCTGCGCCCAGAAGATAATATCCAGCTGTATTGACAAGATAGCCGTCTTTGTCGGGTACAAACGAGCCAGCACGCGTGAGGTAACTGGTTCCATCCGCGCCCTGCACAACAAAAAAGCCGTTTCCATCAATTGCAAGGTCGGTTCTTGAAGCGGTCGACCTTATTCCACCCTGATCGGATATGCCGTAACGAACGTTGGTCAGAACGCTACCGGAATTATACTGACCGGCAGTGCTTGGCAGCACAAGTGAGGAAAACTGTGTTTCAGCGCGCTTATAGCCAACGGTGCTGGCGTTTGCGATGTTTTCCGCAACCGCCGAAAGGCGGTTAGCCTGCGCATTCATGCCTGAAACGCCGGTGCGCATCATACCGTAGAGGCTCATTGGCAGCTCCTGAGAAATTATCAACTCGCAACGAGGCTAACGGGCGACGCTTGCGTGAAACTGTCGTCTTGGCATTTAGAACATTTCTTTTTTAAGTTGGACCGTTAGAAATGCTCTATCTCTTTGTTTTCACGCGCATCTCGTTCCGAAAACCGGTTCCCACTTTTCGGGATGCGCTAGGGAGGATATGCTTATTCGATGTTGATGCAGTAGCCTAAGAAGCGCTTGGAATCGATCGGATCGAAACCAAGCTTCTCGCGCAGTTTTTTGCGCAGCTTACTGATATGGCTTTCAACGACATTCTCTTCGACTTCACTGTCGAAAATGCCATAGATTGCGTTGAAAATCTGGGTCTTGTTAAGACGACGGCCTTGATTGGCAACCAGATATTCCAGAATGCGGCGCTCACGACGTGGCAAAATAAAATCGATGCCATTGACCTGTGGGTCACGGCCATCAGAGAACACTTTGATTGGTCCAAGCTCTGTGCCATCGTCGTCACTTGAACCTGCGATGCCTATTCTGCGGCGGATCGCATTGATGCGCGCGAGAATTTCTCGCACATGAACCGGCTTGCGGACAACATCATCAACCCCAGATTGAAAAAGTTCTAACGTATGCTCAAGAGATGGGCGATCATTAACCGCTATCACCGGGGCTTTGCACCGTTCACGAATAAGGGAGGGAAGACCGCTTTGACCAGCGCATTCACCAATCAAGAATGCCTCGACAGCCATAATGTCATGCTGTGGTACAGTTTCAACCCAATCGTTGAAATCACATGGACGAAACCCCGTCGTCGTGATGCCCTCTCGGCCGAACCAGGAGGAGTACCCCTCGGTCACAAGTTCGCGCTCATCTACGACTACGATCATCGGCCCGCCTTCCGAATCAATATGTTACCCCATCTAAGGCAGACCTAACTGGCAGGAGGACTCAGCGACAATTACAAATAGTTGCCCCCAATAAATAGGGATCCGCAATAGATTAACCTAATGCGTCAGGAATCGCTTTAATTGCAATGATGCCCGATTAGTGGTGCAAAAAAGTTAACAAATCGTTAACGCCTCACGATATTTAACGATTCATTACAAGGACTTAAAAACTTGATCCCTAAATTAAGCCCTTCAGTTAAAGCAACCTCAGAGTGTGCACCTAAAATTGAGGTGTATCTGCCATTCGGATACAACCACTGAATTTTAAGCACTTACTTATAAAACCGAGCAAAAGTTTTTTGCCTGCTCCGTCCATTTTCCGAAGCCTGTTACGACCATATTTGTCATCACGCGACAAACATACCGTTTCTGCGCAGGGTCATTATTCGGGCCTGCATGATAGCGTGCAACTGCCATGGTCCAATTGCCTTCGCGATCCCGAAGGCGCCTTAGAAAACGTGCGGCGTAATCAACATTCAGGGATGGTTGCAGCATGGCCGCAACCGATGGAAATTCGCCGCTGTGATAATAATGATTGATCTGCATACAACCCAGATCAATCAACTTTACGCCTTCGGCATGGGCCTCTTCAAACCGTCGCAGGGCTGCTGCTTGCGACGAAAAGAACTCAGCGCGCCCCTCAATATTCATAGCGTAGGGCTGCAGAGAGTTTTTTCGCCCTGTCTCCGTCAGACCGACCGCGTAAAGTATCCCAAGCGGGACGCCATAACGCGAGGATGCGCGGTGCATTTCACGTTCGCAAATATTCGCGGCATTGGCGAAAATCGCATTAGACAACCAGGCCGCGATGACGACCGTTATTGTGAGCGGTAGCATCCAATATCGCCTCCGCATTCGGACTGCGTGCGTCGGAAGGGCCACGTCTTGTATGTGCGGATTCACCATTCTGCCTGCTTTCTCCACCCATGAAATGCGACTGCGACTGCCCCTGTGAGCCGTTACGGCCATCGGCGTCACTTTGCATACCGGAGCCCTGTTGCTGGCCAGACAGCTGATTGCCTGCCTGCTGATGCCCGGCACTTTGACTGGATGTGGTTTGCTGGAGAGTGAGAGCACCACGCTCAGCGACCGTCACCGTAATTTTTGCATCTTCAGTAACGCCCGCAGCTTTCAGCGCTTTTTCTATCATCGCGCGATCCGCAACCAGGGCTTCCGCGCCATGTGCCTTGTCGGCGATAAGATGCACTTCAATCGTGTCGGCCTCCATCCGAATACGTGCTGTCACCGTCCCAAGCTCAACAGGATCAAGCTTGATATGCAATGTCTTGACCGCGCCAAAACTGCGTTCAGAAATAAGCTGAATGTCGTCGATGCGCGCAGATGCTTGTTGGGCAACAATTTCGACCTTTGCTTCAATAGGCCCATTGCCGCGAGATATCTGCGGCGGCGGCTGAATGACAATACGATCCTGCACATCCCCCCCCTCGGCTGGTCGTTTCACGATAGCGGCCTCTTCCGCCATATTCTCCCGTTCTGGAGGTGCATTGTCTTGTTTCAGAACACTGTTCTCTAGGACCACTTCCGTTCCATTGCCCGTTTTAGTATTGATGGGAGCAGCTTGCCGCTTATCGACCGTGGTAAGTCCGAGAGGTTTGTTTTCAATATCAGTCGAGAGAGCAAAGAGTGCAGCGTCTGGTGCTAATGAAGTGGGATCGGCTTCATTGGCATCGGGTACAACAGCAGGTTGGCTGTCAGCCCCGACCGGCAATGGAGAATTTGTTTCATGGGCCACCGAGAGGTTTGCAGCAAGGCTGAAAAGGCGCTGTGGCACAGTGCAAACATATGATTGAAGCAGAGGATCAGCGGATACGGCGTCCGCCTCCTGCGGATCACGATCGTCTTTCTGTGCGGACGTTCCGGCCTCTTTGCTCTGTGGTTTTTCCAGCAATGCGCCAAAAAGCTTTGCTGTATCCGACATCTGCTGATCTTCGCGCGCCTGTCCACCACTTTGGCTCTGCTGGGCCGGAGCGCTTTTTGCCAAAGATATAAGCCGCCGATCTGCTCTTGCCAAAATATCCATGCTCATTGAACGTTCTTTCCTAGCAAAGCATCGATTTCTGCTATCTTGCGCCGCGCCTCTTCCAAGGTTTTTTGCAAGTCGTCTTCCGGCTGCTTAGGTGCTGGCGCCCAGCCTGTACCTGGTGATGACGGCGGTTCAGCAACCGCCACAGTTTCGGGTGGCGACGTGCCAGCAGCCACCGGCATGGTGGGAATATCGGTTTCCAGAACAGGTTTGCGTGTAACATCTATTGCGATAGCCTCCGCAGCCTTTAAAAGCTTGCGATCACGCTCCTGCAGATGATCGGGTGAAATCTGCGAAAGCTCGCGCAAGGCGTCACGCGCGCCATCAGAAGCCACGCCGCTTGCTGCAGCATAAAGATTGGCGCGACTTGGATCAGTTTTTAGTCTATCAGCAAGTTTGCGCGCTTCTCCAGACATGAAGCGTGCCCGTTCCGTCTGGCCATTCACCAGCGATCCACGTGCAATTTGCAGATAAAATGAATATTGCAAGGCCGGATCGGCTGTGCCGATAAGCTTGGCCAATTCGGCATTGTCAATCCGGTCGTTTAGTTTCAGCGCAGCATCGACAAACTGCTGCATGAAATCGCGCATATAGGGCGAGCGCGCAAAGCGTTGGAGATAATTGCGTGACAAGAGCCTGATCTTGTCTGCATCACCAAGCCGGGCAGCAATGGGCATAGAACGGCGAATAGCCGCTTCTTCAAACAACGTGCCCGGCCCACTAAGTCGCACCTGATCAAGGCGCCGCAAGGCCGTCGCCGCATCCAATGCCGCCATCTGATTGGCTGTTACCAGAACAATCGACGACCGCAATTCCACTGGAACATCTGCTGCAAGCGGCACAGAAAACAGTTTCACCACTTCAATGTTCTGGCCAGATGCGTAGGCAAGCGCACCATTAACAAGCTCAGATGAAACCACTTCGCCTTTTAAACCGGTAAGAACCTCACGCACCGCACCCGGATTACCGCCATTGAAAAGATAGATAATCGCAGCATAAACATTCTCGGGTTTGTCCCAGAAAGCATCTGGCGCGCGCTGCATATCAGCACTGATGAGGCTCAAAAGCCGATTCAGCATTATCACGGCTTCCGGTTTTCCCGTGACCAACTGATCCTGAAGCATGCGCAACGAGCGCACAAGCTTATAAGGCTCCAGTACCGGCAAGTCCTGACCTTCAGCAAGAGACGCATGAGTATCAGGGGCGCTCCATGCATACACTGCCATTGGCCCCAGCATCAACAGGAGGCACGCAAATGACGCCAGCAAAGGGCGGGCGAACAGCGTCTTCATGGATTGGATTTCAAGAAAATATCGATACGACGATTTTCGGCGGCATTTGGATTATTGGGGTTTTTGGGCTGCCGGTCAGCATAGCCTTCGACACGCAGAACCCGCTTCTCATCAAGCCCACCATGTATCAGCATATAATAGGCCATCTGCGCACGTGCGGAAGACAGCCGCCAATTATCGTAATTGGCATTCTTAAAGGGGCGTGAATCGGTATGGCCACTGATAATAACCTCGCCGGGCTGGCGCGAAATGACCTGAGCGATACGTCGCAGTATTTCAACAACGCGCGCATCCGGCTTGGCCGATCCAATCGTAAACATACCAAAATCGATCTTGTCGGTGAGCTGTATCATCACGCCGCCCTCGACAGGCACAACCGTGACCTCCGGCATAGATTCCACTTTTTGCGCGTTATTTGCTGCCTTGGCTGTGTCGCCCTCAGCCGCCTTTTTCAATTCCGAAATAAGCGCTTCCTGGCTCTCGGCGCGCTCTTCTTCAGGCTTCGCATCTATTAACGGTGTGGGTGGTGTCGAAGGTGCAGTTTCAGGCTGTGTCAATGCCTCAGCAGCCTTGCTTGACCAGTAATCAGGACTGAAAGGATCACGATAGGCATCGCCGCCATCCGATCCGGTCTGCGGACCGGATTGGGAAACGCCGCCATCGCCTTTCGCGGACTGGTTCTGCAAAATACCTGTTTCATGTGCCAGTTCTGCAAGCACCGCATAGGGTTCGCGGAACATCCGGCTTTCTTCCTGATCACTTGCAGCATCCACGCTGCCGGTATTGTTAACCTTGGTGCTGTTTTCAACCTTCTGATCGCTGTCAAAGCGGACACGGCCATCCTGTTGATCGACATCCTGCACGCCCTTGGGGCTGGAATGCCGGTCCATCAACTTAACCGGATTGAAATAGCTCGCAACTGCGGCTTTGCTTTCTTCATTTGCAGCGTTAATAAGCCACATAACCAGAAAAAATGCCATCATAGCCGTCATAAAATCAGCATATGCGATCTTCCAAACGCCACCATGATGCCCGTCATGATCGTCGCGGTTACCTCGGCGCACAATGATGATTTCGCGTTTGGTTTCCGGATCAATACTCATCTGACGGTTTCCGCTATCTCTTCAAGAAGTGGCGCGAGGCGTGTTTCAAGCACCCGCTCGCCAAAGGAAAATGATACTTCGCCGGATTCATTTTCGATGAACTGACATCCAGACGGCAAAAGATCCATGTGTTGACGCAATGACCCCAGCAGGTGCGCGGGTCCGTAAATTTCCGGTGCCTCGCCTTCAAGGGCCAGCGTGCTGATCCGTTCGGCAAAGCTTTCCACGGCATCCTGCTGCAATTTTCGGGCATAAAGCGGCATCAAAATCTCTGCCAGCTGCTGCGAGAGATTTTGCTCAAGCAAAACCAGTGCCTGCGTGAGAGAAACGGCAAAAAGATTTGCCTGCTCCCGCGAAAAGGCTGCGCGCAGTGCCTCGATTTCGTCGTCATGCGCGCGCAACAGCCGGGCTTTTTCCGCTGCATAAAGCGCTTCAGCTTCTTTGTGGCCATCTTCACGTCCCGCTTCAAATGCCAACCGCTTTTCTTCCTCGAAGGCTAAGATCTGTGAGACCTCAGCCCGTTCAGCGTTAAATGACATCTCGACATCCAGTTTTTCAACGGCAAGCGGCGCCTGTGAAACTGGAGCCTCAATAATTTCAATCGCATCGTCAGCAATGCGATACGTTGAAAAATCAGGCAGATAGCGACTTAAAGCGAGCGAGGTCATCGTCAGGCTGCCTCAAGCTCCGGCATGGACGTTGATATTTTGCTAGTTTCTTTTGGCGCTGCACTTTCATGAATCCACTGCTTGAGAACGGCTGCAACACGTTCTTCATCCATCTCGATCATTTGTTCGAGGCGCAGCTTTGCGGGCATTTTCATGCGCTGGCGAAGATCGCTCAGGCTGCTTTTCATTTGATCTGCATAGGCTCCGGGCCCACCAAGGACAGCTTTTGTGGCATCAGAGTCCGAGAGCTGATCCGCTCCTGCGACGAGATTTGGAACAGCCACCGCCCCCGGCTCACGCACGGCAACCTGCGTGCCAGTTGGCGTGGCGCCCGTATCACGCAGAAGCGGACGAAGGCCAAACCAGATCAGAAGAGCTACAGCGCCAAGAATTGCGAGCGCATTCACATAGGAACCGCTTTGGCGCAGCAAAGTATCGGTCCACGGTGTCGAAACCGGCTCCATATCTGCGCCTGAAGCATTCATGAAATTGACCGCCGTGACATTGATGACATCACCGCGATCAGAGTTGAGCCCCGCGGCAGTCGCGACAAGATCGCGAATTTTGGTAATCTGCTGATCCACAAAATCGGCCGGCGCAGGTGTCGTGCCTGCCGTTTCCAGCAAACGCGCCTGATCAATCACCACAGCAATCGAAAGCCGCTTGATGGAATAACCATCGCTGACGGTGGACACTGTCTTCGTGTTCATCTCATAATTGGTGAGTTCCTCACGGCGGTCTGTCTTTTCAGACGAGTTTTCGCCGTTCTGGCTTCCAATTTCTTCTTGCGGAATATTTTGTTCAACGCCGGTGGCATTGTCACTGCGCGAATTGCGACTGTCGCCGCTTTCACGCACAACTCGAACGGAGCGCTCGACGCGCGATTCAGGATCGAAGCTTGTTTCATTGGTCTGACGGCGGTCCGTATCGAGTGACGCCTGAACACTGGTCTGAAAATGCCCCATACCCAGATAGGGCGCGAGCGCCTTGCGAATGCTCTCGTCAACATTGTCGACAACCTGCTGCTCAAGCGAAGCCGTCATCAACGCCGCGCCATTGGCCGCTTCACCGGCGGACGCAAGAAGACGCCCATTGGTATCCAGAACAGTAACCGCAGACGCTTCAAGTGCCGGAACCGCAGCCGCCACGAGCTGGCGGATTGATTGCGCGGACTCCGCTGCAAAGCCACCTTCCGCCCGAATAACAACCGATGCCGATGGCTTCTGGTCGCCGCGACGGAAAGAACCCTTTTCGGCCAGCACGATGTGAACCCGCGCAGCTTTTATGCCGCGAATAGCCTGAATGGTTCGTGCAATCTCGCCTTCAAGTGCGCGCACATGGGTAATTTCCTGCATGAAGGACGTAAGGCCCAGCGACCCCATATTGTCGAAAAGTTCATAGCCGGCATTGTTGGAGGTCGGCAGACCTTTTTCTGCCAAATACATACGTGCCTGTTCGGCTTTGCCAATAGGCACCAGAATGGATGAGCCATCTGATTTCACATCAAATGTAATACCCGCCTCACCCAATGCCAGTCCCATGCGGTTCACATCATCGCGCGAAAGTCCGACATAAAGCGTCTCATAAGACGGGCGGCTGAGATAAATACTTGTATAAAGGATAGCGCCCATCAGGGCAGTGCCGACAAGTCCGAGCGCAATGAGTTTTCGCAGGCCAAGCTTGCCAAACGTCCCCTTGAGTTGCTCGATCAATTGTTGGAAATTCTGCTGCATCAATACCACCGCCATCCTGATGGATGCAAACTAGATCGCGAAGCTTGTGCGAAAGTGGCGGCAGAAAAAACTGATAATTAAAAATGAAGGCGCGGAATAAATCCGCGCCTTCATTTTTAGACCGAAACCCGTGCAGCACCGTTTATTAACGGAACAGCGACAGGATGTTTTGGTTCGATGAATTGGCAATCGACAGGGCCTGAACGCCGAGCTGCTGCTGAACCTGGAGAGCTGACAAACGAGCCGATTCCTTGTTCATGTCAGCATCGACCAGCGTACCAACGCCCTTTTCGATCGAATCCTGAAGACCCGAAAGGAAGCTCTTCTGGCTGTCGATCTGTGACTTTGCTGCACCAAGCGTTGCAGCACCAGTGGTTAATTCGGACAAAGCAGTTTCAACTGTGCCCAGAGCCGTTTCGATTTCTGTATCCGTTGAAGCGGCAGTGAACAGAGTAGCGGCTACAACGTCTGCAACCATCGTCTTGGCGTCTGTCGCCGTCGATGCAACAGTGATCTTGTCAATCGTCACGGTCGAACCGGTGCGGTTGTAAGATGCAACGATGTCGAGATCTTCAGTAGGACCATTGAGCAGGTTGGACCCTGCATAGTTGGCGTTGCTGAGAGCCGAATTGATGTTTGAAACGAGCGATGTGATTTCAGTGGCAATTTTGCCCTTGTCTTCAGCGCTCGCACCCATCGCCGAAACCAGCTTGGTCTTGATTTCGTCAACCGATTCCTTGATCTTGTTGATCGCGGAATAAGCAGTATCAACCTTGCCAGCGCCGAGGCCGAGAGCGTCCTGAACAGCCGAATTGGCCTTGTTGTCGGACTTCATCGAGGTTGCGATCGACCAGTAAGAAGCGTTGTCTGAAGCTTCGCCGATGCGAAGGCCGGTCGAAATGCGGTTCTGCGTTGTTTCCAGCGACTTGTTGGTCGAAGAAAGAGTCTGAAGCGCGGTCAAAGCCGAAGAGTTTGTAAGAATGCTAGCCATTGTAGTGCCCCTTGGGAAAACAAACTGAGGGACAGGCCGGATTTGAAAACAACCGGCATGGTGGAGCGGCATCATGCCTGTCACCGCGAAACGCGCGGGACCCATCATGCCACCATCCCTATGCGTGAATTGTTAATAAAATATTAATACATACTCTTCGTTTTTAACGGACGGCACATTTTTTAAAAATAGTGGCTAAGAAAATGACCTTATCAAGCTTCCAACAAGAATATTCCAGCCATCAATCAGCACAAAAAAGAGAATTTTGAACGGCAATGATATGACCGTCGGCGGCAGCATCATCATGCCCATCGACATGGTGAGTGTCGCGACAACAAGATCGATAACCAGAAACGGCAACACGATGAGAAAGCCTATTTCAAAACCGCGACGCAATTCGGAAATCATGAATGCCGGAACAAGCACGCGGAAATCGACAACACCATCCTCGCCGGTTCGGAATGAGGGATCGGCAAGGTCTTCGAACAGCCGCAAATCCTTGTCACGCACCTGACTCATCATGAAATCACGAAATGGCGAGGAAATTTCATTGAAAGCCACTTGCTGCGTAATCTCATTGCGCATCAGTGGTTCCACACCGTTGTTCCACGCGCGATCAAACACCGGCGCCATGACATAAAAGGTCATGAACATAGCCAACGAAATCATCACCATGCTCGCAGGTGCTGTCTGCAAGCCCAGCCCGGAACGCAGAAGCGAAAAGGCAATGGCAAAACGAGTAAAACTCGTCACCATGATCAAGAGACCCGGCGCAATCGAAAGCACGGTCAGAAGACCAAATATCTGCACGATCTGGCCGCTTGCCGCCCCACTGCCTGCAGGCAGCAGAGTATCAAGCGACAAGCCTTGTTGCGCCGGTGCGTTGGCAGTGAAAGCAAGCGTCAAAAAAACGCCAAAACCAAAAACTTTTTTCATTCCACTACCAGTGTCGAAATAAAGACGCGTTCGACAACGCCTTCCGAGCGCAGACGTGCGCGTTCTTCAAGATCGGCGCGCAGATAGGCAAGCCCTGCCGCACCCTGCAATTGCATCAGATTGACACTGCGCAAAAAGCTCACGAAATCATCCCCGACGTTGGCGGCAACAGCGGGCGGAATTTCATGGCCCGGTTTTGCCACAAGCGATGCTTCCAGCCGCACCCATGTCGTCTGGGGAATACCGAGATTGGTAACAATGGGTTGCAACGGCACAACGGTTCCAATCGTACGGGATTCAAATTCGCCCTGTTTGGGCTTGTCTTCCTTGCCAGTTGCTGGTGCATTGGCTTGCTGTGTGGCGGAAATCATGCCGCCAAGATACCACCCGCCACCGCCGGCGATTCCCGTCAAAACGGCGACGGCAACCAGCAGGCCCATCATGGAGCCTTTTTTGTTGCCAGTTTTATCGGAAGACATATCGCTCATACTGATGGACTCTAAAACGGCGAAATCTGATCGAGAATCTGCTGGCCATAAGGTGGCTGCTGAACTTCGCTCAAACGCCCGCGCCCGCCATAAGAGATGCGCGCTTCGGCGATCTTGTCGTAAGAAATCGTGTTATAGCCGGAAATATCACGCGGTCGCACGACGCCAACGACATTCAGCACCCGCAATTCATTATTCACGCGCACTTCCTGAGAACCCCGGATAACGAGATTGCCGTTGGGCAGCGTATCTGTAACGATTGCTGCGATCTGAAGACGAATATCTTCGCTGCGCTCAATTGTGCCCTTGCCTTTGGACGAGCTGTTAGAGCGAGTATTGACCGAGGCATCCAAGTCACCACCGGCAAACGAACCGGACAGGCTGCGCGTATCAAAAGATGCACCGGCGCCATAAAGTCCCTTTGAAATACGCTCGCGATCCGTCTTGTTGTCGATGTTGGCACGATCATTGATCGAGATGATCACGGTCAGCACATCACCTGGTTCCTGTGCACGCGGGTCCTTAAAAAAATTCGTCGATCGCTGGTCCCACAACGAATATGCAGCCTTGCTTGGTCGAACCGGATAGCCGCTATATTGCGGATTGTTCTGCACGCCAAGATTGGCTGCAACAGGCGAAAGATCAGGCGCACGACCTATTTCTTCAGGTTTGACAGCGCAACCCGCCATCAAAGCCATCAACAAAATCACAAGTGGTGCTTTGTTCATGTTTTTTGTCATTGCACGCTCTTCCCGGTTTCCACTTGCGTTCGCTGCTCCTTGGTGGGTTGCAGCGTTGCAGTCGTGCGCTGTGCTCCGACAATGACGCGGGCAAGCTTTGCCGCCTTTTCCGTTGGCATCTCATTCAGGATGATGCTGGAAACACGCGGGTTTAGTTTAAGGATAAGCGCTGCTGCGGCTTCATCACCGATGAGTGCCATTTGCGCTGCTGCCGCATCAGGCTTCATTTTTGAAATAATATCGACAAGTGAATCCTGCGCTGTATTGACGAAATCATCACGGCGTTTGAGCCAGATTTCATATTCCTTGCGCTTTTCCTCAAGCGCCTGCATACGCTTTTCAACATCAGCCTTCAGCTCTGTAAGCTGTTTGAGCTGAAGTGAATACCGGGCATCCGATGCCTGATTATCGAGATTACCGCAGTACTTGCGGATTTCATCAAGATTACCAAGCGGCGCTTGAGCCGTCGGGGGATTAAGCGAAACAGACGTTTCGAGCTGCTGCGCGAATGATAGCTGAGCGGCGCCAAGAAAAAACACCAAAGCGGAACCCAGGCGGATCATCGTGCTGGTCACAGTCATTGCACCACCAGTTCTGCATGAAGGGCACCGGATGTCTTGATCGCCTGAAGGATTGCGATGATCCCGTTTGGCTTCACACCCATCTGGTTCAAACCCTTCACAAGATTTTCGAGATTGGCCCCCGTCAGAATACCGATTTTGGCGTCAGGCTGGTTCACGGCTATTTCCGTATTCGGCTCCATCGCCGTTTCGCCATGACTGAATGGCTCAGGTTGCACAACCATCGGTGTTTCAGTCACACGAACCGTCAGACTGCCATGGCTGATCGCGACTTTGGAAATGCGCACCTTGTCCCCGATGACCACCGTTCCCGTGCGCTCATCCACAACGACACGTGCAACCTCGTCGGTTGTAATAGGCAAACCTTCAAGCTCGGCAAGAAAGCGCGCAGGCGGCACATTTTTCGGGCGTGTAATGCGAATGGTCTTTGCATCGCGCGCAAGCGCAACACCCCGTCCATATCGTCGCTTGGCAAAAACATTGATTGTATCAGCAGCGCGAACGGCGGTGGTAAAATCAGGGTCGCGCAGCTCGACAATCATCTCAGCATCCCTGCCGAAACTCCCTGCAACTTCGCGCTCAACCAATGCGCCATTGGGAATGCGTCCCGATGTGGGGACTCCTTGCGTGATGCTTGCGGCCTCACCTTGCGCAGAAAAGCCAGATACAATCATATTGCCCTGTGCAACCGCATAGACCTGATTATCCGCACCCTGAAGCGGCGTCATGATCAATGTACCGCCCTGAAGGGAAGTCGCATCGCCAAGCGAAGACACTGTGACATCAATGCGCGACCCCGCACCAGAAAAAGGTGGAAGATTGGCTGTAACGATAACAGCAGCCGTGTTCTTCGCACGGGTCGAATTGCGTGGCGCATTGATGCCGAGATTTTCCAGCATTACGCGCATGGACTGTTCTGTGAAGGGCGAATTCCGCAGACTGTCGCCTGAACCATTCAAACCGATAACCAGACCATAACCGACAAGCTGATTTTCACGCACGCCTTGAATTGTAGCAATGTCTTTGAGACGCGCAACCGCACTGCCACGACCAAGCTCGGCATAGGCCATTTTGGACGGATCACCTCCCGCACCAAGCCAGTCCGCATCGGCTTCAACAGCCGAGCGAAACTCGGTTGCGTTCTTTGATGATTCATCCGCAAGGCCTGCCATTGGCGTGAGCACCAAAGCAAGACAGGCGATAAGGGCGGCGCATGTTTTGATCACTGCATCCCCACCTGAATACGGCCGTCTGCCAACACAGTACCGGAAACGATAAGCCCGCTATCGACATTGCGAATTCGGATGAAATCACCAACAGCACCTGATTCAAGTGGCGTACCAGCCGCCGTGATCGTCAACGGGCCGGAAGTAAAAATCATAAGTGCAGGCTCACCACGCGTGACCATTGAGGGTTCCGAAAGGGCCGTCACCAAGATCGGCTTTCCTGAAATCAGGGTTCGGCGTGCAACCTTGCCCGTGACCTGTGCTGGTGAAAGCACATATTGCTTTGCGGCTGGTGGACTGATGTAGAATTGTTTTTCAACCAGCGAAATGTTGTTCAAGATCTGGCCGGGATAAACAGTGACGGAGGGCACGACAAAAGTCATGCGCTCTGCGGCCTGTGCAGCCGGTACACTCAATACCAGAAAACTCGTGGCGATTAGTGCACTTGATTTCAGAAAAGCCCGTTTGAGGCACTTCATCATAGCCCTCACCGTCAGCGCATGTTCTTGGAAACAGTTGCTGCCATTTCGTCCGCAGCCTGAATGACCTTTGAATTCATCTCATAAGCGCGCTGTGCGGAAATGAGATCGGTAATTTCCTTCACCGGGTCGACATTGGATGCTTCAAGATAGCCCTGTTTGACCGTACCAAAACCCGGATCGCCGGGACTTCCCGCAATCGGGCCACCAGATGCTTCTGTCTCCCGGTAAAGATTGCCACCAAGTGGCTCAAGGCCTGCATCGTTGGTAAAGGTCGCAAGCGCGATACGTCCAAGTGCTGGGCCCACTTCGATGCCGGCATTTCCTTGAACCTTGGCAAAAACTTCGCCGGAATCATTCACCACCACTTCGATCGTGTTGGCCGGAATAGAAATGTTTGGCTGAACCAGATTTCCATCCAAGGTCACAAGCTGGCCATCCGCATTGGTGTTGAATGCACCGGCGCGAGTATAAAGCGTCTCCCCGGTCGGGCTTTGTATCTGAAACCAACCTTTGCCGGTTAACGCCAGATCAAGATCATTGCCTGTCTGATTGAAGCCGCCCTGAACATGCAGATTGCGCACTGCTGCTGTCTGAACACCCAAACCGACCAGTGCACCTTCCGGCACGACAGACTGATTGGCCTGATTGGGAACACCTGCGGTACGCTCTGCCTGATAGAGCAGATCGGAAAACTCTGCGCGCGCACGCTTAAAGCCCGTCGTATTGATATTGGCGATATTGTTCGCAATCACTTCAAGATTAAGCTGCTGGGCATTCATACCAGTTGCGGCGATCGTCAGGGCTTTCATAGCGCGTCCTTAGAGCATTACCAGCAAAAGTGCGTAGCGGCTTTGCGGTGGGCAATGCGAAAAACAAAGAGGTATCTTCGAGTTGAATTCAAACCGGCATACGGCTGATTTCGAGATAGGCCTGCACGATCTTGTCACGGATGGCGATGGCGGTTTGCAGCGACTGTTCCGCTTCCATAACGGAACTCACCACATCACGTATCGGTGCATCACCCTTGATACCCTGAATTGATGTTGCTTCTGCGGCCTGCAATTTCTGGCCGACAGAACCCGTCATCTGAGAAAGTATTTCGCCAAAAGAGGTCACGGACGCACTTGGAACCGCCTGCGGCGCCCTTGTGGCACCCACATTGGTCTCAGCAACCGTCTCGGAGAGGCGCGAAAGAGCATTGCGCGCCGAAATACTCATGATGGAGTCATACATTATGTGTTCCTCATCAGATCAATGGTCATCGAGATCAACTCACGTGCCTGCTTGACCACTTGGAGATTGGCTTCATACGAACGGTTTGCTTCGCGCATATCCGCCATTTCAACGACCATGTTGACGTTTGGATATTGAACATAGCCCCGTGCATCCGCTGCCGGATGGCTCGGATCATATTGTTCGATAAAGGGCGATATATCATTTCCGATTTCCGCAACACGCACCTGCGCAGCACCCGTTGCCTGTTCGACTTCAGTGCGAAAGGAAACGGTTTTGCGGCGATACGGGTCGGCATCGGCAGTCTTGGCCGTGGACTGCGCATTGGCGATGTTTTCCGAAACAATGCGCAGGCGTGTGGACTGTGCCGAGAGGCCAGAAGCCGCGATTTTCAATGTGTTCTGCAAAGCATCGGAAGACATCAATTACCCTTTCGCAACCGAGAGCATCATGCGGTGAAACGCTTTGACGATGCTTGTATTGAGCGAATAATCGCGCGCAATTTCACCAGCCTTCATCATTTCCTGCTCAACATCCACAGTGTTTCCCGAATGGGTTTGCTCGGTAATGTCTTCAGGACGCAGACGCGCACCGGCAATGCCACTGGCATCCACTTCCAGATGCTGCGCATCGGTGGCGGCCATGGTGAGCTGCGTTTTGCTCAACACATCTGCGAAGGGCTGAACATCCCGTGCCCTGAAATCCGGTGTGTTTGCATTCGCGACATTGCCTGCAACAGTCGCCTGTCTTACTGACAACCACTGTGCCTGCCTCGTCGCCAGATCAAACAGATGAATGGAGCTCATGGAGTTTCCCGCCTTTACCTTTGATTAACTTAAAGGTCGGAACTTGCGTCAAGCTTGCGCGGGGTAAGGTTGAAGAACTATTCCCTTATTTACGCAACTCAATCACGCCGCCACTAGATGTCGAAAGCTGCCAGAGACCGGATCCCTGCTGACGCCGGATCGAGACAAGATGGCTGCCATCGGGCAAAAGCGAGCCTTTTTCCACAAACCAATAACCAGATGCGTCTTCAATCATGGCCATGCCGCCAACGACTTCGCGTAGGGCAAAAACAGGCTTTGGAAGCTTTTGTCCCTCGCTGCCACCGTCCCCGCCCTGGCCATTGCTGGTTCCGGGCAAGCCTTTGCCATTGGACATGACAGACCCGGTCATGGTGTTATCCACACCTGCATTCGGTGCCACTTCTTCACTGGGCCGAAACGACGGAAAGCGACGCACGGTCTTCTGGTCCGTGCGATCAAGCGGATCAAGGATCTTGCTTTCCGACTTTTTTTCAAGCCCAAGATCAACACGCTGCAAGTAAGTCACAAAGGGAAGCATCGCGCAGATCGCAGCAAGCGTGATCGCACCGAACTTAAGATAGCGATCCACAGGGCTTTGCGACTTCTTTCCGCTTTGCTGAACAACAGCAGCCTCCACCTCTGCTGCGAGATCGGCCAGCACTGCTTCTTCCTTGCTTTTACGAGATCCTATCATGATACATTATGCCTGTTTATCTGCGCGCAAAGCTGCGGCAAGGTCTGAATAAGGATCGTCAGAGACGCTTGTTTCGGGCGATTGCTGCAGCGCTTCATAGACACGGGGCACCAGATCAACAGCCTGATCAAGCAATCCATCATGCCCCTTCTGATAGGCTCCGATTGCGCGCAAATCGCGCGTTTCCTCAAATCGTGCGATCATTGCGCGCAATTGTCCGGCCAGTTTGCGCTGGTCGGCAGACCAGTTATGCTTTGCAAGACGCGATACGGAGCCTGGAATATCAACCGCTGGAAAACGCCCCTGCGCGGCAATCGCGCGATCCAGAACAATATGGCCGTCAAGCGTGCCTCTAATCGTATCTGACACCGGATCATTATGATCGTCGCCGTCAACCAGCACTGAATAAATTCCGGTAATACTGCCGCCTGCGTCGCTCAACCCCGGACCAGCGCGTTCGAGCAAGCGTGGCAACTGGCTGAACACACTCGGCGGATAGCCGCGCGAAACCGGCGGTTCTTCGGCAGCAATTGCCACTTCGCGCGCTGCATGGGCAAAGCGTGTAACGGAATCAACGATCAGCAGAACATTCTGACCGAGATCGCGAAAATATTCGGCGATTGCCGTCGCCGTGTTGGGCGCCAAACGGCGCATCATCGGACTTTCATCGCCCGTTGAGACAACCGTTACCGTTTTGTCGAGATAACCTGCCATAGTTTCTTCAAGCATCTCGCGCACTTCACGACCGCGCTCACCAGTCAATGCGAGAACCACTGTGTCGAAATCGGCCGCCCGTGTCATCATGGCAAGCAGCGTAGATTTTCCAACGCCTGACCCTGCAAAAATACCGATGCGCTGACCAAAACAAAGCGGGGTGAAAATATCGATGACATTCACGCCCGTCCGTAAACCACGATCCACGCGTGTGCGTCGCAAAGCCGCCGGAGCCAGGTTTTCACACGCCATCGGGCGTGTTCCGGGCTGAACAACACCTTTTCCATCGACCGCATTGCCAAGCGCATTGATCACACGACCACGCCACTCAGCCGCAGGAGAGATTTCCAGAGGCCCTTCCTCAAAAACCGCAGCCCCCAGCGCGGGTATCATCCTGTCATCAAAAGGCTTTACGAGTACCTGCCGGTCAGCGACACGAATAATCTCTCCAAGACTTTGACCACCTCCCGCGCGGATCGCTACCACATCGCCCAAGCGCGCATTGCGTGATAATCCACGAACCGCAATCGCTGAACGCGACACATCACTGACCGTACCGCCGAGGCCTGTAAGCGGTCTAGGTGCAACTGCCTGCTGGCGAACAAAAGCGGCAAGTCGTGCGAGCGGAAGATCGGCTATCATCCGTTTTTAGAGCCCAGCGTTCGAATAGCCTCAGCGACCGTGCTTTCCTGCTGGGTCAGCAGATTATTGACCTGCTCAAAGGCCCGGCTGACGCTGATAAGCCGCGTCATCTCCGTCATGGCGTCGACATTGGAGCCTTCTATCATGCCCTGCACGAGGCCCACATTGTTATTGTCTACAATGGGAACAGCGGGCTTATTTGAAACCACACCGGAATTACCAGCATATTTCAGCTCAGCATCTTCTGGAATGGAATAAAACCCGATAGCGCCAATTTGCGCACCATTTTGATAGATAGCCCCATCACTTGAAATCTTCGGTGCCCCACCATTCGGATCAAGCACGATGGGTGCCCCACCTGCATCAAGAACAGCGTTACCCATGACCGAAACAAGGTCGCCCGTCATCATCATCTTCATACGGCCGTCGCGCGTATAGACCTGTCCCTGCGGCGTAGAAACAGCCATCCACACATCACCTTTGACCGCGACATCAAGCGGATTATCGGTCTTGATCAGCGGGCCGGCTTCGGTGCGGATATAGCTTTTGCCGGCACTTGCAAAACTAACCCCATTGCTGGCCTTGTCAGAAACAATGGACTCAAACTTTGTGCCTTCACCCCGAAAGCCAACAGTTGAAACATTGGCAACATTATGCGCAATCGCATCCATCCGCCGTTCAAGTGTCACAAGGGAAGAAAGACCAACATAGATCGAATTGTTCTGCATCTTCTAGCGCCCGCCCAGCTTAAAACTTTGCAGGGTACTTAGAATATTCATCGAAATGCCAACCGATGAGGTGCCACCCAACAGCAGCGATGCAATAGATGCAGGCGAACTCGCTGTGGGATTGTTCATCTCATACATGGCCGTAAAACGGGAAATGAACTTCGAGACATAATCAGGATCAGACATTTTATCGAAATCGATGCGGTCGGCGATCATCTTTGCCTGTTTGTCGATGTCGGCATTGGACATGGTTGACGGCCAACCAAAAGTCGCCTGCACCATTGACAACAAGGCTTTATCGCCAAGGATTTCATAAGCATTGGAAATATTGGGGGCCTTACGCTGGAAATAAAGCGCCAGACGGACGCCCTCATTTTGGCTGCCTGCTTCGGTCTCCAACGTCTGGCGCATATATTTATCAATCACGCCCTGCTGTGCTGCACGCGTGTCGGTCGCCTTATCGCCTTTGGCCGCAAAATCGAAGGTGGTCGCAAATTCTTTATAACGTTTGTCTGTCAGCTTGTTCGCCATAGCATCATCACTGACAACGCCTTCAGTGAGAATCTTGCGAACGAAAGCCTTGGCATAAGCCATGTCTTCAAGGCCATAAGCTTTCATCGCATAATTGAAAAGCCGGGTATCGGCCATGAAATCATCAATGGATTTCACGGTGCCTATATTTTCTTTGTAATAAGCGGTTTCCCGCTCCACCAAAGGTTCCTTCGACACACGCTGCAATGATCGTGTCATATCCGACGCGATCAGGCGATAGCTTGTCATCGTATCGACCATTTCCGCAATGACCCTCTGCTAGCATTTGCCTCTTTATGAAAGGTCAAGCTTGTCCGAAGCTGATTGCGCTCAGAACCCAACGGCAAGCTTCGCGCAAGGCGAACCTCTTAAGGTGCAATCAAAGAAATTGTATCTGTGGGGTTTTCAGCTTTGGGTATTCTCATCGGCCTTGCCATCACACTGGGTTGCATGCTCGGTGGCTTCATCGCTATGGGCGGTCATGTCGGCGTGCTCATTCAGCCATGGGAATTCGTCATCATCCTCGGCTCGGCACTAGGTACATTTTTCATTGCCAACCCATTTTCGCTGGTGAAGGATACCGGACGTGCCTGTATGGAAGCCTTCACCAACAAGGTGCCGAAACAGCGCGACTATCTTGATGTTCTCGGTGTGCTTTACAGCCTGATGCGCGAGTTGCGCGCAAAATCGCGCAATGAAGTGGAAATCCATATCGACAATCCGAAGGAATCTCCAATTTTTCAAGCTTTCCCAAGCATTATGAAAAATGAGGACCTTATGCACTTCATCTGCGATTATTGCCGCCTGATCATTGTAGGCAATGTTCGGTCCCATGAAATTGAAGCGCTGATGGATGAAGAAATCCATACGATCTCGCGCGACAAGCTCAAGCCTTATCAAGCAATGGTCAGCATCTCCGAAGCCTTACCCGCACTTGGCATCGTTGCGGCGGTTCTCGGTGTCATCAAGGCCATGGGGGCGCTTAAACAGTCACCAGAAGTTCTCGGCCACCTTATCGGAGCAGCGCTTGTGGGCACATTTGCCGGTATCTTTTTTTCTTACGGCGTTTTTGGACCGATTGCCACAAAGATCAAATCAACCCGTGAAAAGAACAACCGCCTTTATACAGTCGTCAAGCAAACGCTGCTGGCCTACATGAATGGTTCGCTGCCGCAGATTGCGCTGGAATATGGTCGTAAGACGATTTCCGCATATGAGCGCCCAAGCATCGACATTGTTGAGCAGGAAACCATGTCGAACGCACCGCTCCAACAGGCGGCATGACATGAGCGTCTCGGATCAGAACCGCAAAAATGACGTCCTTGCTGAAAATTTTCTGCGAGCAGCAGGTCTTTCAGGCGACGATCTCAAATCACTTGCGCATGTCTTCAAGGATGCCTCCCTGCATCTTTGTACGCGTCTTGCAGACGGCTCAGCAGCCGCCTTTGATGCAGAGGTGGGGCCTGTAATCGCCACAGATGAAGACAACCTGAGCCGGATTCTTAACCAGGCTGCAATCATAGCGCCGCTGAAAGCCGACAGCTGGGGCTGTTCGCTTTACGTGACCGCTGACGCCACTTTTGTGTTTGCCGTCATCGAATCCATGTTTGGCGCGCAAGGCAATCTCGGAAGCGCGGATCTGGAACGCCCCTTTGGCATGATGGAGCGCAAAGTGTCCAGCCTTGCCATTGCGCATCTTGCGGCTTCGCTGAGCCAGGTTTTCACGCACAATGCAAACGCGCTTTTCGTGGCCAGAGAAAGTCAGGATACGGCAGATTTCAACCGCGAGGACTTCGAGCAATCCCGCCTTTTTAGCTGCCGCATCAACGTTGCTGCTGCAGGCAAAACCGGCACTTTACATCTTCTGCTGCCGCGCAACAGCCATAAGCCTATGCAGGATGCGGTTGCAGCATTTTTGCGGCGTCCGGTCAATCAGGCTGATCCTGCATGGACAAAGAAGCTGCGCAATGAAGTCAGCCGAGCGCGCATTGAGCTTGAAGCCTTCATTCAGCAAGGCAGCATGACGCTGGAGGCGCTTTCAAAGCTCGAAGTCGGTGAGATACTGCAACTTCCCGCTGATGCCATGGAGCAGGTTCGTCTGCGTGCCGAAGACCAACAGCTGTTCAAGTGCAGCCTCGGCAAGTCCGGAATTCATTTTACAGTCAAGGTTGGCGATCCGGTCAATCAAGAAGAGGATCTCATTGATGAGCTTGTTGCTGGCTAATATTCTTTCCACGCTGATGGCTCTCGCTTCGCTTGTCACTCTGATTGTCGTTGGCCGCAAGGCAAACGAGACGATCAAGCTCGGAAAGATGCTTACCCTTCGTGTTGCTGCGGCATCCAATGGATTGGAACGTGTGGCAAAATCGCTTCAAGCCCAGCGAACCGATCTTTCCGATGAAACAATGCGGCTTGAAGCGCGGCTTGCTGAAACGACACGTGTACGCCGTGAAATGGATGAGGCTATTGAAGAACTCAACCGCCTGCGCAAGGCCCTAACCCGCGATATGCGACAGGCGCGCAATGTGGCTGAGATTTCCAGTCGCACAGAGAATAAAGCGCTCAAGCATACCTTCGAACCTACGCCTAAGGAAAAGAAGGCCTTACCCGTCTTTGTGCGCCGTGCCGTCAAAAAAGCCACAGTAGAAATTGCAGGCCAAGCATGAGCAGTCAGAACAAGGATCAAAAAATGCAGCAGGAATTGGATGACGCCATTGAAGAGCTGCGTGAAGAGAGGCCACGTGTTGCCAAATCGGGTAACGCAAAACCAAACCTTGAACTTATCATGGGTATTCCGGTTGATGTTCAAGTGGTTTTGGGAGGCACGACCATGCCGGTTGCCAACCTTATGAAATTGGGACGCGGCGCAGTCATTACACTTGATAAACAGATCGGGGATCCGGTCGACATCGTCGTCAACGGGCGCATAATCGCGCGCGGTGAAGTGATTGTTCTTGAAGACGATTCCTCACGCTTCGGTGTCAGCCTGACCGAAATCATCGGTAAGTAACGGATCGACCATGGCCGACAATGCACAGCAAAAGCTTTCCGACGGTAGCGCGAGCGAAGTACTCAAAACACTTTCCGGTCCACAGAAGGCTGCCGCGATCCTTGTCGCCATTGGCCGGCCATCTGCATCACGCCTTCTCAAGCATTTCAACGCGGACGACTTGCGCAAGCTGGCCGGTCACGCGCGAACGCTCGAACCGATTGCACCGGCAGATTTTGAGCTTCTGGTAAAGCAATTCGAAGATTCCTTCGCCGAAGGCGCACCTGTTTCAGAAGCAGCGCAACGCTTTGAAGGATTGCTGCGTGAAACGCTGCCACAGGATGAGGCAGATGCTGTTTTTGAAGAGCGCGTGCAGCCGCAGCTCGTGCAGGAATCTGTCTGGGTACAGCTTGCCCGCCTGCCCGTCGAGAGCTTGCAGGAATATCTCGCAGATCAGCATCCGCAGATCATCGCCTATATTGTTTCCAAGCTGCCATCCGATATGGCTGCCCGCATTTTTGTAGGTTTGCCCCCACAATTGCGCGGTGCAGTGGTGCAGCGCTCACTTCACATCGGTAATGTTGCTCCGGCCGCTTCCGAGCTTCTGGAAGATGTGCTCATGCGCGATCTACTTGGGCGCAATGAAGCAGGCCCGGTCAAGGCCCATCACAGCCAGATCGCCAATATCTTTAACCAGCTCGACCGTCAGGAGATGGAAGAGCTTATGGCGAGCCTGAAAGACCTGAGCCACGACGATATTTCCCGAATAAAGGCAAAGCTCTTCAATTTTGATGATATCGAGCGGCTCTCGCAGCGGGCGCGTCTGCTTCTGTTCGATGAGGTCCAGACTGAACAGATCGCAACGGCGCTTCGCGGCGCAGATGCAGCTCTACAGGAAACCATCCTATCCTCGCTGTCGGCCCGCGGTCGCCGAATGGTCGAAAGCGAACTCACCGCAGAACAGGGCAATATCACAAGCCAGAACATTGCAGATGCGCGCCGCGCAATTGCACGTATTGCAATTGACCTGTCTGAGCGGGGAATCATCACGCTCGATCCCGATGAAACGACAGTTTAGGCCCAGAGCCTAAGGTTTGTGACGCATGTCAGACGATACCGACAAAGAGAGCAAAACCGAAGAAGCCACCGAGAAGAAGATCCGCGACGCACTCGATAAGGGCAATATGCCTTTTTCACGCGAAATGCCGGCTCTTGCCGGTGTCGCATCTTTTCTGATCATCGCAGTCTTTATCGCAGCCCCCGCCACAACCAAACTCACCATGTTTTTACGCGAACTGATCGACCGTCCTGAAGACTGGCTGCTGAACAGCGCGGAAGATGCGAGCCAGCTTTTTAGCGTTCTTGCGTTGGCGATCGGCCTGGCGTTGGTTCCGATTTTTATCATCATTCCGCTGTCCGGCATTGCAGCGTCAGCCTTTCAAAATGCGCCGCGCATCGTTGGCGAACGCATTCGCCCACAACCCTCGCGCATATCTGTGATCAAGGGCTGGCAGCGCATTTTCGGGCGTTCGGGTCAGGTCGAGTTTCTAAAATCTTTGGCAAAGTTCAGTGCTGCGAGCATCATCGTCTTTTTTGTGTTTTTCAAAGGAAATGATCTTTTCACGCAAGCTGTTGCAGCAGACCCCAGCAGTCTCCCCGAGTTCCTGCGCGAAAATCTGGTACGATTGCTGGTTGCAAATGTTGTGGCAATTACAGCCATTGCCGCATTTGATCTGGCATGGTCACGGATTCACTGGAAACAGGAATTGCGTATGACCAAGCAGGAAATCAAAGACGAGCTCAAGCAGTCCGAAGGCGATCCGCTGGTCAAAGCACGCCTTCGCTCGCTGGGCCGCGACCGTGCCCGTCGTCGTATGATCAGTGCGGTTCCAACAGCAACACTGATTGTCGCAAATCCAACCCATTTTTCTGTCGCATTGCGTTATCGTGCCAATGAAGATGCAGCACCGATTGTTGTGGCAAAAGGGCAAGACTTGATCGCGTTGAAAATTAGAGAAATTGCGGCGACAAATTCAGTTCCAGTTTTTGAAGATGTACAATTGGCTCGCGCCCTTTACAAGCAAGTCAACGTCGATCAAATGATTGCACCGGAATTTTACAAAGCTGTTGCGGAACTTATCCGTGTTATCAATACGCGTCATTCAATACATTAACCGGTTTTCCAATGAATTTATTATGCGCTAATATAATACATCTTTGTCCATGCGGACTGGTGGTGTCACGATGAAAAGCATGCAGTTTTCCAATGAACGCGAAGCCATCATTGCGCGCAGTATTCGGGAAGTCGTGGCTGATTTACGTCTGGTAGATCCGGCGGATTTTATCGCCTTCATCCGTTGCGAACTTTTCGCCAACATTGCCGATGTGGTGAATTCAGCAACCGAACTTTACTTCTATCCTGGAACACTTGGTCTCGGTCATGGCGGTGATTTTGTTTGCGACTGGTTCAGCACTCCATCGGTAACGCTAGATATGGAATTCCGCAACAAAGGCGTTTACGCCTATTTTCGTCTGACATTGTCCGGCAAAACGGCAAACGTCGAACTCAACCATATCGTTTTCGATAACCCTGCTGAAGACCCGGCCCAGAACACAGCAAGACTTGCCCATGCGATTGACGACGCAAAGCTTTCACTTCCGAAATCCGCTTAGAGCGCATTTCACTCCATACAACTTATTCTTGAGATTACTGGCTGAACAAATGCTGCACGTCGGGCATATCAATGATGCCAAGTGCAAGCGCCGTTGCGACCGCTGACGTACGGTTTGAGCAATTGAGCTTTATTTTTGCATTCTGAAGATAGGTCACGACCGTCCAGCGCGCGATGCTGAGGATTTCGGCAATCTCGCCGTCGGTTTTGCCATTGGCAGCCCAGCGCAGGCAATCAAGTTCGCGTTGTGTGAGAAGCGCAACCGACGCGTTCAATGCGCTGCCACCGCAAAGCTTGTTGTGAAGTTTACCTGCCAGACTCAGCAAACGTGGGCGCAATTCAGCAATAAACGCATCACAATCTGCGAGATCGTCGACCCAGAAACTGAACTGCGAACAACCGCAGATCCCTTTTTGCGAGCGGGCTGATACAGCTATATGGACATTGCCCAAGCCATACTTGTCTGCATCGCGAAACATTTCTGCAACCGCCTTGCTTGTCTGCACATCACGCTTAAGATCGTGAACAAGCCCGCTCACATCTGAGCGAAAATAGGGCGCGTCCTCCTGAAAAAGCGGGTCGATCCTGAAATAATTGTTTTTGGCATATCTAGCGACCCACCCGGTTGGCGCAGACGTTACAACAGTCAGATCAGATGCAAAGCTTTTGGCACTATCACGCACACGGTGCCGGTAAGCATGCATGATGTGGCGACAGCCAATTTCGTCACGTATGCGCCCCATTAATGCCAGAACATCTTTTTGAAATGTGGCTCCGAAGAAGGTCTTTCTGAAATTCGGAAAATGGATCAAATTGAGAGTCATGTCTAAAACCCCTGCAATGAAACAAAGAGGGCCTCATTCGAACCGCCAGAAAATCCAGCGACGAATCGACTCCATCATGCTTTATCAAAGATGCCCAGACACAAGGAAAATAGGCTCTATGGCAAGCCGCTCATATACAATCAGAGCGTTTTACACACAGGAACAGTGATATCTGAAAAATATTGAAAGCACCTCATCCGCTTTATCCAACAGATGAGGCGCTGACCTTTAGGCGTTATGCTGCAACGCTTCTGCCATAGCGCGCAGAGTTACGAATGTGGATGCTGCACCCGGATCGATATGACCGATGGAGCGTTCGCCAAGCTTGGCTGAACGACCACGACGCGATTCCATTGCAGCTGTTGCCTTCATGCCCACTTCCGCACCATCGCGTGCCGCAATCAGCACGTCGAGCGTGGATTTGCCAGCCTTCGCAGCCTCGCTTGCCGCCTCAACCGCTGGAACCCAGGCATCGATCATCGTCTTGTCACCTGGTGCCGCGCGACCCCGATCCTGGATGCCTTGCGACGCGGCTGCAAGCCATTCAGCAATGCCGGTTCCATCAAGGTTGAGACGATTGCTGACAGCCGTACCTGCACGCAGGAATGCCGTTGCATAAAGCGGACCTGACGATGCGCCAACCGCATCCAGAAACGCCTTGGCCATGCGCTTGCAGATGGCTTCAATCGTCTCATCGTCCTGTTCGTCTTCAAGCGCATGTTGCACAGCCTTCCAGCCGATTTCCATGGTAATGCCGTGATCGCCATCGCCAATCACGCCGTCGAGTTCCGAAAGCCAGTTCTTCTCGGCAATGATCTGATTGCCGACATTCATCATCATCGCCTTGAAAAGTGCAGGTGTCACATCACCCTCGGTGATGAGCTTGCGCGGCGCTTCAGAAGCCACTTCCTTGTGGTCTGCACTGCGTTGAGCCTTGCGGTGCGAGGCCGGTTCACGATCACCTGCCTGCACAGCGCCAACCGTCAAGGCAGGTGTATGGCATGGATAATCAAGCAGCGTCTGCAAGGTGTCATCAAGCTTCATCAGCGTGACAGATGCACCGGCCATTTCGAGCGACGTTGCATATTCGCCAACCCATGAGGCATGGATTTGAATTTCTTTACCGTCCAGAATCTGTTTGACGCGGCGGAAAATGAGATAAAGCTCGATATGCGTGGTTGCACCAAGTCCATTGACAAGAACCGCAACACGATCACCAGCCTTGAGTTCCAGTTCTTCGACAACCGAGGCCATTAGCTCGTCGGCCACTTCATCAGCAGGCGCAAGCTTCTGACGACGAATGCCCGGCTCACCATGCAGGCCCATGCCGATTTCCATTTCATCGTCACCGATGGCAAAGTTCGGCTTACCTGTCTGGGGCAGGGAGCAAGGGCTTAAAGCCACGCCCATCGAACGGGTCGCCTCATTGGCGGCCTGCGCAAGCGCTTCGACGCGTGGCAGGGATTCACCCAGATCAGCGGCAGCACCTGCAACCTTGAATACGAAGAAGTCACCGGCAATACCGCGACGCTCCGACTTGCGATCAAGCGGCGCCGAGGCTACGTCATCCGCAACCGCGACATGGCGCACATCCATGCCGTCCTGCGCGAGTTCTTCCGCCGCCATCGTAAAATTGAGAACGTCGCCGGTGTAATTGCCGTAAAGCATCAGCACGCCCGCGCCGCCATCCGCAGCGCGTGCCGCTTCTGCAATATGTGCAGGCGATGGGGAGGCGAATACGTTACCAACAGCTGCTGCATCTGCAAGGCCGCGCCCGACATAGCCAGCAAAAGCGGGTTCGTGACCTGAGCCACCGCCGACAACAATGCCGACCTTACCTTCGCGCGGGCCATCAACTGCCACAACCGCACGCCCCGTTTCACCTTCAACACGCAGCATATGGGGATGCGCGCCGACCATGCCTTCGATCATTTCTGCAATGATGTTTTCCGGTGCGTTGATCAGCTTCTTGGTTTTGACTTGTTCATTCATGTCTTTAGCTTTCTAAAACTCGTCGCGTGTTCAGATCAGTGGGCATCCCGGCGCAGATAACGGCGCGATATGGCATCGAACGAAATAGCCAGCACGACGATTGCACCCGAAACAATGCCCTGCCAATAAGGAGAGACACCGAACAGAACGATAATGTTTTCAATAATAGCGATAATGCCTGCACCGAAGATCGCACCAATCGGGCTACCGATGCCACCCGTTGTGGCAACACCACCGATAACCGATGCAGCAATCGGAGCCAGCACCCAGCTGTCGCCAATCGACGGCTGGGCAGTTCCAAGACGCGCAACCATCAGCACACCGGCAAGACCAGCAATCGCACCAGCAGCACCAAATACCATCAGACGCACGCGATCCACACGAATGCCCAACATACGGGCGCCGTCACGATTGTTGCCGATCGCATACATGTAGCGACCGAACGGCGTTTTCAGCATCACGAAAGTCGCGATCAGCAATGCAACAAACATGATGATGAATGGCACCGGAATGCCGAACAGATCGCCACGGCCGAGATATTGCACATCACGCGGAATACCGGTGATGGCAACACCACGGGTCAGCACCAGATTGGCACCGCCGAAAATGCCTGCCGTACCAATGGTCAGCACCAGCGAATGCAGGCGCAGGAAGGTGACGAGGAAGCCGTTGAACAGGCCGAGGCAAAGGCCAAGCAGGATCGCCAGCAACATGGCCGAATAAGGCTCAAAACCCATCCGTACCATCAGAATGCCGGACACCACGCCACAGAGTCCGCCGATCACGCCAAGTGACAGATCGAGTTCGCCCAGCACCATCAGCATCGACTGAGCAATGGTGATGAGACCGACAAAGGCCAGGCCACGTGCAACAACCGACAGATTGTAAGGCGTGAGAAAGTAAGGCGATAGGGTTGCCGACAGGGCAAAGATCACCAGAAGCGCCACAAAGACACCGGCCAGCGGCGTACGAATGAGATTGGAAAAAGGATTAGTTTGCATCGGCTTTTACCTCTGTTCCAAAGATCGCGCCCACGAGTGTTTCATTGTTGGTATCGGTGGTGGAGAACTCACCGGTGATATGGCCGTTATGCATGGTGATGATACGGCTTGCGCATTTCTGTAATTCATTAAGTTCCGAAGAGACGAGGATGACACCGACACCCTCTTCAGCGAGATTTTTCATGATGCGATAAATCTCGGACTTGGTGCGTATATCGATACCCTTCGTCGGCTCATCAAAGATCAGCACACGCGGGCGCGTGGCCATGGCGCGGCCAATAATGGCTTTCTGCTGATTGCCACCCGAAAGCTGCGAGATACGCTTGCCCATTCCTGATGTGCGGATGCCGTAGTCATCGATGATTTTCTGCACGATATTGCGTTCACGACGGTCGGAAATGCCGAGCTTGCCGCTGGTCAGCTCCAGTATCGAAATGCCGATATTCTCGCGCAGTGAAAGCAGAGGCAGAATGCCGTGGTGTTTGCGCTCTTCCGAAAGATAGAGCATGCCGCCCGATACCGAACGTGAGGTATCATTGAGTGTCCAATTTTTGCCTTCGACCTTTACCTCGCCGGATTTAGCTTTTAGAAAGCCGAAGATCGTCTGCATCACTTCGGAGCGTCCAGCGCCCACCAGACCGGCGAAGCCAAGAATTTCGCCTTTGCGCAGATCAAAACTGATGTCTTCAAAACGCGATCCCGAAAGGCCACGCACTTCCATAATGGTTTCAGTGGTCGGCTTTGACGGACGGAAATGCTCATCAAAGGACAGGTCGCGGCCAGACATGGCGCGGATCAGATCGGCTTCGGTGATGTCCTTGATGTGACCGCTCTCGATCTTGGTGCCATTGCGCAGAACGGTATAATCATCGCCAATCTGGAAGACTTCTTCCATCTTATGACTGATGAAGACGATGGCATGATCGCGATCAAGAAGACCGCGAATAACCTTGAAAACACGCTCGACTTCAACACGTGTCAGCGAGGAGGTCGGCTCATCGAGAATCAGCACTTTCATCTGCTCATTGGTGCAGGCACGCGCGATCTGCAAAAGCTGCTGATCAGACACGGAAATATTGGCAACCAGATCGTCAGGGCGCGCTTCAATACCAAAGCGATCGAGATAGGATTTTGCCTCGATCATCAGCGCTTTGCGGTTGACAACAAAACCGCCATGCCCCGTTCGATTGAATGGCATGAACAGGTTTTCCGCGACGCTCATCTGCGGAAAAAGCGTCAATTCCTGCGGAACATAGGCAACGTTTTTATAAAGCGCAGGATCAGTAACAGGATCACGACCATCGATCAGCACCTGACCGCGCGAAGCGCTGTCGGTTCCGGTCAGAATTTTTACGAGCGTGGATTTGCCAGCACCATTTTCGCCGGCAAGAATATGCGTGCGACCCAGCTCGATTTTCAGGTCAACGCCATCCAGCGCGGTTACGCCCGGAAAGTCCCGGCCTAATCCGCTTGTTTCAAGATAAGCCATGATGGACACCTTGGAAAACTATCGCTGCATTTCCGGCAAGCAGCCGGTCAAAGCCGATAGGACAGGAAAGAATGGAGCACGGGAGAACCCGTGCTCCTGCAACAAGATCGGAACGGATCAGTTGCCTACGTTTTCCTTGGTGAGGAAAGCATTGCCGGTGTCGATATAGCCTGGAACCGGCGCGCCGGTTGCCTGTGCCCATAGCGTCATCACCGACCAGTAACCCTGAAGTTCAGGCTGCGATGCGGACGAGCTGTCAGCGACGCCATTGCGGATCATGTCGAGCATTTCCGGCAGGTTGTCGAGGCCGACCAGCGTGACTTTGCCCTGCTTGCCAGCTTCAACGATGGCCTGACCGATGCCGATCGGGCCAGCGGCATCCGAAGCAACCCAGCCCTTCAGGTTTGGATTGGCCTGCATAATGGCGGCCGCCTGCTGCTGCGCGATTTCGATGCTGTCATTGTCGATGCCTTCAGCAACGACCTTGATACCCGGATGTTCCTTGAACACTTCACGGTGACATTCCGCACGGATCGAATGGTTCGGTGCAGTTGGCACGCCCATCATGATTGCAACTTCGCCTTCACCACCCAGCACTTCAACCAGACGACGCGCAGCAATCTTGGCCTGCTCGCAGAAATCTGAACCGATATGGGTAATGCTCATGCCTTCCGGCGGCACGGAGTCGAACAGCACCAGCGGCACTTTCTGGCTCTGCGCTTCTTCAAGCGATGCACGGTTGCCCGATGGATCAAGCAAATCGAGTGCGAGGCCGTCAGGACGGGTGGCCAGCGCGCTGTCGATAATCTGGTTCTGTTGAACAACGTCTGCGCTCTGTGGTGCGGAGTAGACGATTTCAACATTGGCGCCGGTCTGCGCCTTGAGTGCAGCAGCGGCCTGCTGTGCACCTTCATTCACCTTGTCAAACCAAGGATGAACGACCTTTGGAACGATGACAAAACGATAACTGTCCTTTTTGACAGTGCCGGGCGCGTCCTGCGCCATAACCGAGACGGGCAGCGAAAAGGCAGCAACGGCTGCCAGCAAAGCAAGCTTTTTCATAAAGTCCTCCCTTGGAAATCAGACGAAACTTCCTCCCGCCTGACTGCTTGAAAGATCACTCGGGAAGGCTCCTCTGCCTTCATCCCTGTAGCGAACTCGACTCCTGAATACAGATGTATAATTGAAAATACAAGAGTAAAATTACCCGCCGCCGAAAACCACGTGATATGACGGCGCACTCATAAGATGAGTAAATTGTTCATATATAATTGCATTTAATTGAGCACATCCTTATAATGCGGCCATACAAATCCGGTGCCCGCCTTGAACCAGTCAGAGAAATCTAATCTGCCCGCGGCTTTTCCGCTGCGCGATATGGCAGAGATTGATGTTGCCATTACTGATTATTATGACGAGCTGTGTCGCGCAGTCCGTCGACGCGGGCACGTATCCTCAAATGCCAACGACATTGTCCATGATCTTTATGTGAGGCTGAAAGATCGCCGGACCGACCTTGAAGGCAAGTCATCTCTCCACGCATTTTTAACGCGTGCGGCTATTAATCTGGGCCTTGACCGGTTTCGCCGCGAGCGTTTTGAAGCCAAGCTCTTTTCCGGCACGCAAGAAGAAGCCGCGTATATCGCCAGCAAAGACGCCAATCCTGACATCGCCCTTGACATGCCGCGACGGCTCAACTGCCTGCGTCATGCGATTATGGAACTTCCTCTTCGCCAGCGCCGCGTTTTCATTGCCCATCGCATTGGCAATCTGCCGTCAGATGAAATTGCCAGCCGCTTTGGAATCACGCGCAATATGGTGGACCGCCACCTTCGCAAGGCGCTGATTCACTGCCTCTGTCGGCTTGATGAACTGGATCAGGGATGATGCGCTCATCCACGTCAAAACCAGACAAGGCACAACGCCTGATTCAAGAGCAGGCCGTCGATTGGCTGATGCAGCTTCAGGCATCGCCGAAGGATATGGCGCTGGCGGAGGCATGCGCACGCTGGCGCGCAAGCGATAGCCGGCATGAGCTGGCCTTCAAAAAAGCCTCACGTGTTTTCAGCGATACGCGTTTACTGCTGTTGCAGGATATCGATTTCGCCAAAACAGCTGCCAGAAGACCGCGTTTTCCGGTGCGCGCGACAGTGGCGTCAATGCTGGTTTTTGTTGCTTTCGCAGCAGCTTTCATCGCTTTTGATGGCCCCATGCGCCTGCGCGCAGACGCGATGTCTGCAAGCAGCGAAATGCCCGTGATAAAACTCGCCGATGGATCGACCGTTCAGCTCAATTCAAGTTCGGCCATCTCTTTTGACATCACAAACAAAGGCCGTCACGTTCATCTCCTGCGCGGGGAAGCCTATTTCATCGTTGCCAAGGACACGCAGCGCCCTTTCACGGTGAGCGCTGCCAAGGGCAATATTACAGCTCTTGGCACTGAATTCGATGTGAAGCTGAAAGAGCGCGGTGCAGACGTGGTCGTCACGGAGCACGCCGTTGAGGTCAAGAGCAGCGCTTCAGGCCCAGCACCCACCCCGCGTGACACCTTGCGTCTCGAACAAGGCCACAGCGTTTTTTACGACAGTGCAACAGGCATCGGACAGGTCACGGCGATTGATCCTGAATTCGCAGCCTCATGGCGCAATGGGCGGCTCATTTTTGAAGACCAGCCGCTTTCGCACGTGGTCGAAGATATTGCACGACATCTTCCCGGCCGGATCATGATTGCAAGCAATGATCTTGCGCAACGCCGCATTACTGGCACTTTCGATCTGTCTTCACCGTCCACCGCGCTTGATGATTTTATCAAGGTGTTTGATCTGAAAGCCACGCATATCGGGGCGCTGCTGACAGTCCTGCATAATTAATTTTCAATTGAATGTCCCATAAGCCGGTTTTCATTCGTCCAGTCCATGAAAGGCAATGCGCGCAACATGCGCGGATGCTTCAACACCGAAATTTTCAACGCCTTGAACGTTGAGACTGGACACGACATGAAAAGCCCCTCCTCACGCATTCTTACCGCCTATATGCGGCCTCTTTTTGCTTCGCTGCTTTTAAGCGGCACTGTTTTAAGCCCATTTTTTGCAGCACCAGCTATGGCCCAAGCGGCAACCCAACCCGTCACCGTGAATGTTGCGGCAGGGTCGCTTGCAACAGGCCTCAACCGCCTTGCTGTTCAGACAGGCTTGCAAATTGCATTTGATGCATCTGTGACAACGGGACTGAATACACCGGGTGTGCACGGAACGATGACGCTCGCTGAAGCGCTTTCAACGATACTCCGCAATACCGGCATTCGATACCGGTTTACCAGCGAAAAAACCGTTCGGCTGGAGCGCCCGGCGGAAGCAAACAATGCGCCAGTGCCGACCGATGACGGCTCGCTGCAACTTGATACAATCAGCATTTCGCATATCACCGGCGTGAATTTTGCCGAACTTGATCCGCGAGTATCGCAAATCACATCGGAACAGCTCGAACAGGCTCAAGCCTCGACAATTCCGGAACTCGTCAAAAGAACACCCGGCGTCTCCATGCTGGGCGGCGTGCGCACCGAAGGCCAGTCGATTGCCATCCGCGGCTTTTCACGCCAGACAGATGTTCGCATTTTGCTCGATGGCGCCCCTAAGAACTTCGAGAAATACGATCAGGGTACAATTTTTGTCGAACCCGAACTTCTCAAACGCATCGAAATAGAAAAAGGGGCAACGACCGTTCGTTACGGCAATGGTGGCTTTGGCGGCACCATAAAGCTGGAAAGCAAGGATGCAGCCGACATGCTGCGCGATGGCGAAAGCTGGGGCATTTGGGGCAAGACTGCCTATCAGACGGCGAACAAGCAATTTCTGGAAACCGGAGCCATCTATGGCCGCTCCAATCTCGGCACTGCAATTGATTTCGACGGCATAGCCAGCCTGACCTGGCGCAAGGGTGACAATATGCGGATCGGCGGCGGAGACATCTACAATTACTCCAATTCTGAGCTGACGTCTTTCTCCGGCAAGCTGAGTGGCGAATATGGTGGTCACGCAGTTAAAGCTTCCGTCCTTTATGGTGAAAGTGCCAACTGGGGACCGCTTGCCGCCATTCGCGGGCAGTTTGAGCCAAGCAACAATGCGCTGGTGCCGGGTACGCCCGCATATAAAGCCGCCATTCAAAGGCTTCTCGCCTGGCGCGAACTGAAGGATTTCACATCGGTTGTCGAACACACCTATGACGGCGACAGCGATTTGGTGAACACGCGCATGATGGCAAGCTATTCCTCAACCGATATGCATGCCGAACGCTTTCCGGGCGTGAATGGCACTGGATCACTGGGAGGCACCGAAAACGATGCAAAATATTCGGATTTTCACCTCGAAGCAGAGAACACCTCCAATTTCGAACTGGCCAGCATTGAACACAGTCTGAATTACGGTGTGCAATATAATCATCACGTCCGTGATGTGACGATGTTCGATAAAGCCAATGCGAAGCAAGCACAGTATAATTACGGTTATTATGCGCCATGGATCATGCCCGCTGGCAAGCAGGACATGACATCCTTCTTCATCCGCGACCGCATGACAGTCACCGATAAGCTCATCATCACGCCCGGTGTTCGCTACGATTATGTACGCTCCGAGGGCGTTCCAAACGCCGCCCCTCGTTATAACAATCCCGCCGCTGGTCACGATTATTCGGCAACATCACATCACGGTTTCACGCCCGCTCTGAGCGCCTCCTATCAGCTCACCCCCGCAACGCGGCTTTTTGCCGACTGGGCCTATGCAATGCGTGCACCAAACATCGATGAAATCTACTCGACCCAGAGCATACAGACGAAAGCGTCAGGAACCAGCCGCAACCTCAAGGTAGAGCGCAACAATACCATCAATATCGGTGCGGACACTGCGCTCAACAACCTGTTTACCGATGGCGATATGCTGATGGTGCGCGGTTCGTTCTTTAACAATCATGTTTCCAACCCGGTCGGACGACGCGTCGGCAGCGCGAACAATGCCAATCTCAGCTACGGTGAAGCGCCATTTTACTGGAATATGCCGTCCTACTATACGCGCGGCATCGAGCTCGAAGCCCATTACGAAAACAACTTCATGTTCGCCGATGCCAGCCTCACTTACATGATCGGCAGACGTGAGGGCACACTCAACAATGTGCGCGGACCGGACAGCTATATCAACGACATCATGCCAACGACTGCGGTGGCGACGCTGGGCTACAAACTTCCCGATAACGACATCAACTTCGGCTGGACTGGGACCTTCGTCGACAAGCAGGACAGAACCTCGCATGTCAAAGGTGATTTAAGCTATAATCGCCCCAAAGCACCGGGCTATTCCGTGCATGACCTGTTCTTCAACTGGACCCCGACGCAGGGGCTGATGAAGGACTCTGAATTGCGTCTTGCGCTGGAAAACGTGTTCGACAAGAACTATGAGCCTTATCTCAGCGATGGCATTTCTGCCATGCCGGGACGTAACTTGAAAGTCTCATTCAGCCGCAAGTTTTAAAGTATTTCCAGCAAAAGTGCGAAGCAGTTTTTCGCGGGATAATGGGTGCAACAAACAGCGAAAGCATTTTCAGCGATCCACCCAAAACAGAAAATGCTATAAGCTTGCTCCGCTCTGATCCAGACTATCCGGCTGTTCGAATTTGCGCGCAAATTTGACCAGCCGGTGCCGTGGAAGACCAACAACGCGATTGTTTAATTGGACGATGTTTTTGCACCTTTCCTCTGTAAGTCTGCAAGATCAACAACAATCGCAGCAGCTTCATTCTGCAGCACATCCTTAATGTCCTTGCGCGCCTTTTCCAAAGCGATGTCATCGCTCAGGCTTCGCTCGTTTGACTGCAAGCCATCATCATTTTGACCCGGTGTACGCGCGCGCGCTGCCTGCGCCTTCATTTCGGCCCGACGTTCATCTTCATTGAGAGAAATCGTCGTTTTTTCGCGATTGAGCTTCAACGCAGAAACATCATCTGCAAAGCGCTGGAACTCGACATCCTCTTTAACGCGTGCATCGTGCTTTTCCTGCAGCAAGGGAAGGAAAGCCTTCGCCTCGCCAAAAGACTTGTGTTTCGCAGCCTTTATCTGGGTCCACGGCAAGGCATTGTCAAAGCTTGCTTCACCAACAGTTTTGAGATCGTAAAGACCCGGCAAACTTATATCGGGCGATACGCCGCGCAATTGGGTCGTGCCACCGTTCACTCTGAAAAACTGGGCAACCGTAAATTTCAACTCACCAAATTTTGGTTGCGGATTTTGTGCCACCTCGTCCAGATTGACCACCGTCTGCACAGTGCCCTTCCCGAAGCTCGGCTCACCGATAATCACACCCCGATCATAGTCCTGTATCGCAGCCGCAAAGATTTCGGACGCGGAGGCAGAACCACGATTAATCAGCACACCAAGCGGACCTTCCCACGCAGGCTTAGAGAGATCATCGCGTTCGACCTTGATTTCACCCTTTGCGTTGCGCTGCTGAACAACAGGGCCTTTTCCAACGAACAAACCAGTGAGATCAATCGCTTCACTCAATGATCCGCCGCCATTGTTACGCAGATCAATCAGAATGCCATCCACTTTTTCCTGCTTAAGCTCGCCAAGAAGCTTTGCAACATCGCGGCTGGCACTTCTGTAGTCCTTTTCACCTTTTCGCCGCGCTTCAATATCTTCATAGAAGGCGGGAAGTGTAATGACACCAATTTTACGTGTTGCGGTGCCATCTTCTACAGACAAGACTTTCTTCTGAGCAGCCTGCTTTTCAAGGCTGATCTTATCGCGAACAAGACTGATAATCCTATGTTTACCGTCGGCTCCGGCTTCTGCAGGCAATATCTCAAGACGCACGATAGAGCCTTTGTCGCCGCGTATCAGTTTGACGACCTCATCAAGTCGCATCCCGACAACTTCCTTGATAGGCCCATCCTCCCCTTGACCGACACCAACAATCCGATCACCAACCGCAAGCTTACCCGACAATTGCGCCGGACCACCCGCAGTCAACTCGCGAATGGTTGTAAAGTCATCCCGATCCTGCAACACCGCGCCGATACCCACGAGGGAAAGCTTCATCGAAATATCGAATTCGGCGGCAGCATTGGCACCAAAGTAATCTGTGTGCGGATCGACAGAGGTTGTATAAGCAGCCATAAAGAGCTGGAATACGTCGTCAGCTTTGGATTGTGACGCCCGTGAAAGTAAGTTTTCGTAGCGTTTGGTCAGCGTATCGCGAATAGCACTATCATCTTTGCCGGCAAGTTTCAGACGCAGCCAGTCATTCTTGACGCGCTTTCTCCAAAGATCATTGCGTTCCGCTTCCGTTTTTGGCCAAGATTCTTTCTTGCGATCGACCAGATAGCTCTCTTCTGCACTGAAATCGAACTTCTCATTGAGCAACTGCTCCGCATAAGACATGCGATCAGCAATGCGCTGGCTATAGATGTTAAAAATAGCAAACGGAATACTCAGATCCTGCCCCTCGATTGCATCATCGATCTGCGTGCTGCGCGTTTTGAAACTATCAATGTCGGATTGCAAAAAGATCAGCTTTTCAGGGTCGAGCATCTCGATAAAGCGATCCATGATTTTGGCTGACAATGCATCGTCTAACGGCACGGGCTTATAATGAAAACGCTGAAGAAATTCAGATGTCAGTTGAGCAGCCTGTGCCTGCTGCGGCAGCGGCTTTAGAACAGGCAGCGCACCAGCTTCTAGAGCATTGGCAGGAGAAGCAATTGCGAGGATGAGGCAAAGAAAAGCAAATTTGATACGGAGCACGTCTATCCCGCTTTCGATTGGTGAGCATATGGCCGATGGACTATTTGAAATAATTACGGCTTTTTGGCAATCACCTATCCCAGCTTTGTGAGCGCAGGTGGTTCAACACAGGCCAGAAAAGCGCGAAACGAATTACCAATGATCATGATTTAAAGATATAAACATTTCTTTATGTGATGTTGACAAGCGGCAATGCTTCCGCCAGACTGGCCATTGTTATGGTTCTTTCGTCAGATTTCAGACGGAAGCTAAGAGGGAAACCGGTGCGTTACAAACAATACCGGTGCTGCCCCCGCAACTGTAAGCGGTGAGCCTTGATCCATCATGCCACTGGAATGAAAATTCCGGGAAGGCGGATCAGAGTGCATCCCGAAAACGTGAAACAGTTTTCGGGTGAAGATGCGCGCTAAGGTGCTGACCCGCGAGCCAGGAGACCTGCCATGACAAATAACGTCAACGGGCGGGGTCTCCCGGAGTGTCGCATATCTGGTCGCTTTTTGGCGGCCTTCTGTGCACATCTGCAAGCCCACGCCCCTTTCTATGTCGGGGTATATAGCTATGTCACAAACAACAATCGCCACAGCAACACTTGCTACCGCCACGCTGGGCGTGCCGCGCATTGGCCGTCATCGTGAGCTGAAATTCGCACTCGAAGCCTTCTGGTCCGGTAAGACGTCCGAGGTGGAACTGCTCGCAATCGCAAGCGCCCAGCGCGCCGCCAACTGGACAGAACAACGCGACCGCGGCATCACGAAAATCCCATCCAATGATTTCTCGCTTTACGATCATGTGCTCGATACTGCCGTGATGGTGGGGGCGATCCCTGCGCGCTATGGCTGGTCGGGCGGCGATATATCACTTCAAACCTATTTCGCCATGGCGCGTGGGAGCGAAGGCAAAACGCACAGTGATTGCAGCTGCAACCATCAGGGTGACGGCGTAACCGCGCTGGAAATGACCAAATGGTTTGATACCAACTATCATTACATGGTGCCAGAACTGACCGATGATCAGAGCTTCGCACTTTCGTCACGGAAGCCGGTTGAGCATTTTCTTGAGGCAAAAGCGCTGGGTATTCACACGCGCCCGGTCATTCTCGGGCCGGTGACCTTTCTGAAACTGGCAAAATCGACCGCAGCGGGTTTCAACCCGATAGCGCTGCTGCCGAAACTGCTGCCCGTTTATGAAGTGCTGCTGGAGGAGCTGGCGGCAGCCGGGGCAGACTGGGTGCAAATTGACGAGCCATCGCTGGTTCTCGACCTCATCCCCAATGAACGTGCTGCCTTTGAACTGGCCTATCAGCGTTTGAGCACCGCAAGCCCGGTCAAAATCCTGCTTGCCAGCTATTTCGGAGACCTTGGCAGCAATCTCGAAACAGCGCTTGCCCTGCCGGTTGCGGGGCTGCACGTCGATCTTTTGCGTGGGGCAGACCAGCTTGCGGACGTTGTGAACAAAGCACGCAAAGATCAGGTGCTTTCACTTGGCGTCATCGACGGGCGCAATATCTGGCGCGCCGATCTCAGCGCAATCATCGACCGTATACAGCCTGTGATCGACAAGCGCGGGCTGGAAACAATCGAAATCGCACCGTCCTGCTCGCTCTTGCATGTGCCGATTGATCTGGAGCTTGAAACCACTCTCGATGAAGAACTCAAAAGCTGGCTTGCGTTCGCAGCGCAGAAGATCGACGAGCTTTCCATCATCGGACGCGCCCTGGCATCCGGCAAAAGCACTGTTCTATCCGAACTCAAGGCTGCAAGCGAAGCGGTCGGCGCGCGAGCCACCTCACCCCGCGTGCATAATGCAGCCGTTAAACAGCGGATTGCGAATATCACCGAGGCGCAGAAAAGCCGCCAGAGTGCTTTTGCAAAACGTCAGAAGCGACAGAACGCAAAGCTTGGCCTGCCCGCTTTTCCGACCACAACCATCGGTTCTTTTCCGCAGACCCCGGAAGTGCGCAAAGCACGCGCAGCACATAACAAAGGCGAGATCACCAGCGCCCAATATGAAGGTTTTATTCAGCGTGAGACGGAAGCCGCAATCCGCTGGCAGGAAGAAATCGGCCTTGATGTGCTGGTGCATGGCGAGTTTGAACGTAACGATATGGTGCAATATTTCGGCGAGCAGCTTTCGGGCTTTGCTTTCACCAAGCACGCATGGGTGCAAAGCTATGGCTCGCGCTATGTCCGCCCGCCCATCATTTTCGGCGATGTCTCGCGTCCTGAACCGATGACGGTGGCATGGTGGAAATATGCACAATCGCTGACCGACAAGCCGGTCAAGGGCATGTTGACGGGCCCGGTCACGATCCTCAACTGGTCATTTGTCCGCGACGACATTCCACGCTCGGTAAGCTGCCGCCAGATTGCGCTCGCCATTCGTGACGAGGTCCATGATCTTGAAGTTGCAGGCGCCACTATGATCCAGATTGATGAGGCCGCATTGCGTGAAGGTCTGCCGCTGCGCCGCGCCGATTGGGCACATTATCTTGACTGGGCCGTCGAATGTTTTCGCCTTTGCTCGACCGGCGTTGCCGATGAAACGCAGATCCACACCCACATGTGCTATTCGGAATTCAACGATATCATCGCGGCAATTGCCAATATGGATGCCGATGTGATTTCTATTGAAACGTCGCGCTCACGCATGGAATTGCTCGAAGCCTTCAAGACCTTCAAATATCCAAACGAAATCGGGCCGGGCGTCTATGATATTCATTCGCCGCGCGTTCCGAATGTGGGTGAGATGGCTGATCTGTTGCAACTCGCCCGCAAGCAGCTTTCCGATGGCCAGCTATGGGTCAATCCCGATTGCGGCCTGAAAACCCGCAAATGGGATGAGGTGCGCCCTGCCCTCGTCAATATGGTGGCGGCAGCGAAAGCGCTTCGTGCTAAACGAGCTTAGTGATGCAAGCCTGCGCCGGAAGTCCGGCGTAGGCTACCCTCCGTTCACGAGTGCCAGAATAAGCTGTTCAACATTGCCGCCGGATCCCATTTCAATGCGGTCGAAATCACGGCCCTGCTGACGCTGAACGGCGACCAGCGCATTGATACGGTTAATCAGTTCGCGGCGCATTTTCTGGCATTTCGGATCGTTCGGGATGGACAGTCCCACCGTTGTGCGGACGATCTCGCGCGTCATATCCTTGGCGGTCTCGCCATGGACAAGCTCGTGCTTGTAAATGCCGTCATAAAAGCGTTCCCAGTTTTCTTTCACTGGCGAGGAAAGCTTCTGTGATGGCTTGGGCAGCGTATAGGTGATCTTGAGTTTTGGCTTTGCTGATACAATCCGACAGCCATTGTTGGAATTGTCGAACTTGCGATCCCAGGTCAAGACAAAGGTCGTGTGCGCAATCACGCGGGATTTTCCGGCCTGTGGGCCACGCTCGCCAATGGATTCATAAAGCTGCGGGCCAGTGTGGCCGGAAATCGTATAAGGTTTTATAATTTCAACGGCTTTCCAGTCATCGTCTGCATAAGCCTGACCCGACAACACAACACCGGCAACAATTCCCAACACAGCTATGCGCACGACAACTCCACGGCCAATCAGCGAAATCACTGCGTGAAAACTACAATATCATGAGTGTAAGCAGAAGCCCTTTTGCTCAGCTTTACGGATTGACTATATCTTCATGGTTTCGTAGTTATGAAGATATGAATAGAACTCACCCAATCGACCCCGGTGTCAAAACCCATCTCGCGGCCGACAAGGCAAGTGAATTTCTCAAAGCAATTGCCAACAATCACCGGCTTATGATTCTGTGTCGGCTGTACGGAGGAGAAAAGTCGGTGGGACAGCTTGCAGAGCTGATCGGCCTACGCGACTCGACCGTTTCACAGCATCTGGCTTTGTTGCGACGTGAGGGCATTATCGCCGGGCGACGTGACGGGCAGACGATATGGTATCGCGTTGAAAGCGATATAGCGCGGCAGGTGATGGCAGTGCTTTGCACAAATTTTCAGGTCCCGGCTGAATAGCCAAGACCTGATCAGGCACCACGAAACGCGCATCCCGAAAGGGTGAAACATGACCGACCAGACCATCGCCAAACGCAATATTTTCGTGCTGACCGCAGCACAGGCACTGGGTGCTTCAAGTCCACCCATCATCATTTCGCTGGGCGGTCTGGTTGGCCAGCAGCTTTCTTCCGATCCGGCACTCGTCACGCTGCCGGTGAGCCTGTTTAATCTTGGTCTCGCATTGGGCACATTGCCAGCGGCTTTCGTGATGCGGACCGTTGGACGCCGCAACGGCTATCTGTTGGGCGCGTGTTTCGGCATGGCAGCAGGCCTGATTGCAGCCCTTGGCATTTTTTCAACGTCCTTCCTGATCTTCTGTCTTGGCACGTTCACTGCTGGCTTTTATGCTGCATATGTTCAAAGCTATCGCTTTGCGGCTACCGATGCCGCAACAGGCACGCTCAAAGCGCGCGCCATTTCCTATGTGATGATCGGCGGCCTGATCGCCGCAATTATTGGCCCACAGCTTGTCATCTGGACACGTGACGCATTGCCGTCAACGCCATATGTGGGAAGCTTCCTGAGCCAGGCCGTTCTTGCGCTTCTCGCAATTCCGGTGCTCATGCTGTTTCGTTCGCCGAAAACTACCAAATCCAACAAGGCCGCTGATAGCGGACGACCGCTCATAGAAATTCTTTTGAACCCGCGTTACATGCTGGCTTTGGCCGCTGGCGTCGTCTCCTACGGATTGATGACGTTCGTTATGACTGCCGCCCCCATCGCCATGGTTGGCCACGGCCATTCGGTTGATCACGCGGCGCTGGGTATTCAGTGGCATGTGCTGGCAATGTTTGGGCCAAGTTTCTTTACAGGCCTGCTGATCACGCGGTTCGGCAAGGAGCGCGTTACCGCTTTGGGCCTGCTGATTATTGGCTTATCGGCAATCGTTGCTCTCTCGGGCCTTGATCTCAGCCATTTCTGGATTTCGCTGATCCTGCTGGGCATTGGCTGGAATTTCGGTTTCATCGGCGCAACCGCGATGGTCGCCGATTGCCACACGCCGGAAGAACGCGGCAAAGCGCAAGGCGCAAACGACTTCTTCGTCTTCGGCACGGTTGCCTGTGCGTCCTTCTTTGCCGGATCGCTCTTGCATTCATCAGGCTGGCAAACCATCAACTGGATGATATTCCCGGCGGTCGCTCTCATTCTTGTGCCGCTCTTATGGCAATCGGCACGAAAGCAGAAAGCCAATATCCCAGCATAGAAAAAAGGCCGCAGATCAATCTGCGGCCTTTTCTTCATCAGAACATGATCTTACTGTTCGATCGTGCGGTTCCAGCGGCTGTTAAGCTGCTGACGGCCTTCGTTGACGGCATCCCAGTCAAGCGTATTGGCGGTTTTCATGTAGCCGTTGAAAGCATCAAGCTTGGCCTGTGCTTCTGGCGTACCGGCCTTTGCTTTCAGGTTCGATGGAATGACGTTGCCATGGTCTAGTGCCTTGCTCTGCGCATCTGCGGAAAGCAGGTAATGGGCAAGCTTCTGGCTCAGCTCCGGTTCATTATTACCAGCGAGAACACATTCAGTCACAGCGAGAATGACAGAACCTTCCTTTGGCTGTGCATATTCAACCGGAATGCCCTTGTCTTTCAGGTTGTTGACGCCGGTTGGGGTCAGCGGGAAAATTGCTGCTTCGCCAGTCTGAACCATTTCCGAAATTTTGGCCGATGACGGGATGAATTCCAGAACATTCTTGCCGATGGTGTCCGGGAATTTTTCAAAACCTGGCTCCAGGTTCTTTTCATCACCACCCTGAATGCGGTTGAACATCAAAAATGCATGCAGGCCGAAAGTCGAAGCGGAAGCTGACTGGAACACGACTGCGTTCTTGTACTTTTCATCCGCGAAATCCATCCACGAGGTAGGAGCTGCCCAACCCTTTTCGTCGAAAAGCTTCTTGTTGTAGGCAATACCGGTCATGCCCATATCAACGCCGATGGCCATATCGTCTTTCAGACGCGCGGCTGGCTGAATGTCGGTAAGAACTGCATCGTCGGTGATCTTCTGGCAAAGACCGCCATTGATCGCGCGCACCATCACGCCATCATCGAGCAGCATGACATGCATCTGTGGATTGTCTTTCTGCGCGGTTGCTTTGGCCAGAATATCAGCCGAAGTGCCCGGAACGACAACGACCTTCACGTTGTTGGCCTTTTCGAACTCCGGCAGAACGTGCTCGGTGTAAGCCTTCTCCATGTTGCCGCCATTCATGCCGATATAGAGCGTCTTGGTCTCAGCGGATGCAGCTGATACAAACGCGACTGACAGGCCGAGCGCCATTGCCGTCATTGCGGTAATATGTTGATTTTTCATGCTAGTTCCCTTCCATGTTAAGATTGGTATTGGTTGAAGTGAAGCGGTTGATCGAAAAGGCATCGATCGGTGTTTCTGTCTCGCCCCTGATTGCGAGGTCAGCGAGAACCGCGCCGACTGCGGGCCCGGTCTGGAACCCTGCACCGTTAAAACCAAAGGCGTGATAGAGATTTTTGACGCGGGAACTCGGCCCGATAACCGGATTATCATCTGGCATTTCGGCTTCCGTTCCTGACCAGAAGCGGATCACCTGCGCATGTTGAAGATGCGGAAAAAGCTCAATCGCGCGTAGCATAACAGACGATGCCGCATTGACCGAAGGCCGCGAAAAATCCGGGTTTGCAAGCGGCGTACCGCGCCCGCCACCCATCACATAATTGCCGCGCGTGACCTGACGACCATAGAAACCGCCGCCTTCTTCGCCAAGGCTCATCGGCAGGCGATAGGGCATTGGCTCGGTCACAACCATCGACGGATAAATGCGCGTCAAAGGCACAGACTCGCCAAACGAGGCAGCAAACTGATCCGCCCATGCGCCAGCGCAATTGAACAAAAGGCGTGAACGGATTTCGATACCGTCGCCGGCGAGAATGGCAAAGCCATCGCCGGTTTCACGCGTTTCAATAACCGGGGTATTTTCCAGAACCGTTGCGCCAGCAGCCCGTGCCGCACGCGCAAAGGCCGGTGAAACCAGACGCGGATTGGCATTGCCATCTTCCGCACAAAGCGAGGCACCCGCCACATCGCCGGGCAACCATGGGAAGCGCCCGCGCACCGCATTGCCACCGATCATCTCGACATCAAGCCCAAGCGGCCTGACTTTGGCGGCATAGGCTTCCAGCGCTTCAAACTGGGCTTCCGTGCGTGCAAGTTTCAGATGGCCGCAACGCATATATTCGCCGTCAATGCCGATAAGTTCCGGCAGGCGCGCCCATAATGCGTGCGAGCGCTGTGCCAGCGGCAATTGTTCCGGCGCGCGGCCCTGTCTGCGCACGCCACCATAATTGACACCACTTGCCTGCGCGCCGCAAAAGCCCTTATCGAGCAGGATGACCGACAGTCCAGCCTTGCGCATGAAAAGTGCTGCCGACCCGCCCACAATCCCGCCACCAATAATCACCGCGTCGGCCTGAAGATGTCTCATCATGACGAAGTGCTTTCTCTGTCCGGTGCGCCAAAGCCAAGCGGGATCGGCTTGACGGGTGCCTGCGCACGGATCCGCCCTGTTTCAGCAGGGGTTTTGTCCTGCATCGACGCCAGAAGTTCTGCGGCGGCGGCACTGCACATGCGCCCCTGACAACGACCCATGCCAACACGGGTCAGTGCTTTCAGCCGGTTGATCTCGCGCGTATCGCCTTGGCTGATGACATCTTTTGCGTCACGGACCGCGATTTCTTCGCAACGACACAGCGTTACGTCGCCCGCAACCGTATCGAACCAGTTGTGTGGAAACGGGAAAGCTTTTTCCACGATCAGCCGCTCGCGATAAATATGGTTGAGCTTTTTCAAAAGCGCGCGCTCGTTGCCTTCATCAAATGGCATTCCCATATCGCGAAGCAGAGCAATCGCGGCCAATGCCCCACGAATTTCAGCAGCATCGGCACCAGCAATGCCTGCACCGTCACCTGCCACATAAACACCTTCGCGGCTTGAACGGCCAAGCAAGTCTGCCGCAGGAAGCCATGCGCGGTCGCGTTCTTCAAAGCAAAATTCGCAACCCGCGAGATCCGCAAGCTGTGTTTCCGGACGCAGCGCAAAACCATAAGCCAGCGCATCGCACGCGACGTCACGAACATGCTTACCCGTGCGATAGCGAATGCCTGTCACATGGTCATCACCAAGCACTTCATCGGGCCGCACATTATAATGGATCGGCACACCACCAAGCTTGAGACGCAGTCCATAATAAGCGCCAAGCGCCACGATGCGCGGGGCATAAAGTGCCAGATGCGCCAGATGGAATTTTGACGTGACAGGCGCTGTATCCAGCACGGCTGCAACCTTTGCGCCCGCATGGTGATATTGCCATGCCACCAGATAAAGCAGTGGCCCCGACCCCATGAAAACCACGCGCTCGCCAACAGTGCAGCCCTGTGCTTTCAGTGCCGTCTGAGATGCGCCGAGCGTATAAACACCGGGTTTGGTCCAGCCTTTAAACGGCAGAACCCGATCAGTTGCACCCGTCGCCAGAATAAGATGGCTGTAAGGCAATTGGCTATGCGCACCGCTGGTCAGCAGATCGAGACGATCGTCGTCGCTGCGAGTGATATTCCAGACGAGCGTTTCCGGGCGATAATCGATTGCGCCGCGAAGCGTATCGAACGTTTTGTGCAGCGCCTCAGCCTTATGCGCCTCGGAGCCATAGCGAGCACGATAGCTGCGGCCATCATCAAACGGCGGACGGCGATAGATCTGGCCACCCGAACGAAACCCCTCATCGAGTACAATCGGATGAAGGCCCGCTTTGACCAGCGTTTCAGCCGCGCGGATACCCGCCGGACCAGCGCCCACAATAACCGGATGACGTGCCGCGCTCATCGTTGAGCCTCCGTCACAAAGGACATGCCATTTTCCAAAAGCGTTGTGCAGGCACGAAGCTTGCGACCCTCAACGGTCATGACATGACAATCCTGACACGCGCCAATCAGGCAGAAGCCTGCACGCGGTTCTCCGGTAAATTCGGTATGACGCACCTTCCCCTGCACCGAGAGAATAGCGGTCAGCACGGTATCGCCACGGCGTCCCTCGAAAGGCACGCCGTCAAGCGAAAAGCTGATCGGCTGTTCAGTCAGCCGATACAGTCTGCGGAATTGCGCCGCGGCAGGCGAAACCGGGATCGTCATGAGTATCTGCTCAGCCTTTACCCACGAGGACACGATCAAGACCAAACAAACGGTCGATGATAACCATGGTCACGGTTGCAACGAGGATCATCAGGGCCGATACAGCCGCCATCATCGGATCGATGGATTCGCTGGCATACATATACATGCGCACTGGCAGCGTGACCGTGGATGGCGAGGTGACGAAGATCGACATGGTCAATTCGTCGAACGAATTGATGAAGGCGAGCAACCAGCCACCCGACAGACCCGGAAGAAGCAATGGCAGCGTGATGCGGCGGAACACCGTCCATTCACCGGCACCCAGCGTGCGGGCTGCATTTTCCGCATTGCGGTCCATGCTGCTGAGTGACGCGAGAATAAGCCGCAACGCATAAGGTGTTACGACAATCACATGCGTTGCGACCAGCCAGCCAAACGAACCTGTGAGGCCCATCAGCGAGAACAGACGCAAAAATGCGACGCCCAGCACCAGATGCGGAATAATCAGCGGCGACAGAAACAGTGCGTTCAGCGCATCGCGGCCCCGGAAATTATACTGTGCAATCGCAAGGCCTGACGGAACAGCCAGCAATGTCGAAATTGTTGCCGAAAAGATTGCAAGCTTCAGCGAGTTGGAGAACGACGTCATGAAGTCGTTATGGGCAAAGACTGCCTCAAACCAGCGCAGCGAGAAACCATTCCATGGCATGGTCAGCGTGTTTTCCGGCGTGAAAGCCACCAGACACACGACAACCATCGGTGCCAGCATGAAGATGACGACCAGCGTGTGGAAGAGAAGAGCGAAAGGACCGTTCTTGACCATGGCCGTTACCCCAGCTTCTTTCTCGCCTGCCCTTCAAGCATGCGATTATAGGCGATCATGATCACAAGATTGGCGACCAGAACGATAATGGCGATAGCAGCGCCCAGCGGCCAGTTCAGCTCGATCAGGAACTCGTCATAGACGACCGTTGCCGCCATTTTGAGACGACGTCCGCCAAGCAGACCCGGAATAGCAAAGGAGCTTGCCGAGAGCGCAAAGACGATCAGGCTGCCCGACAAAATGCCAAGCACGGCCTGCGGAAACACCACACGGCGCAGGGCGGTGAAACGCGACGCACCAAGCGTGAGCGCAGCGGCCTCAACCGTCGGATCAAGCTTTTGCAGCACCGTCCAGACAGGGATCACCATGAAAGGCAGCATGATATGCACAAGACCGATCACGATGGCTGTTTCGGTGTAGAGGATTTGCTGGGCTGGCAGGCCGACAAATTCCAGCACGCTGTTCACAAGGCCATTACGGCCCAAAAGCATACTCCAGCCGAATGTACGCACAACGACCGAAACCAGCAGCGGGCCAATAATCACCAACAGGAAGATCGAGCGCCATGGCGCACGCATATTGGAGAGAATATAGGCTTCCGGCACGCCGATCAGCACAGTGATCACGGTGGTAATCAGAGCAAGCTTGAGCGTGCGCCAGAAGATGTTCAGGTAATAGGGATCCTGAAGCACCTGCGTGTAATTGGAAAGCGTGTAAATATCTTCGATGCCCTTGTCATAGCTGTAGCTGTTGAACGAGAGCAGCACCGTCAGCCCCAGCGGCAAAAGCACAAGGGCGAAGAACATCAGTGTTGAAGGGGCACTCAGAAATAATGGCAGATAATTGCGCCGTTCTTTCGTCTCACCCGAAGCTGTTTGCGAAACCGCACCCATGATCAGTGCGCTCCCTTATCGAGAACCCGGCAATCTTCATGATCCCATGAAAGCCCGACCTTGCTGCCTTCAATTGGCGGCGGGTTTCCAAGGTTCGACAGCGCGACCGACAGCATACCGGCTGGCGTCAGAACGCCGAGCAGCCATTGCGCACCCATGAAGTAACGCGTGGTGACTTCGCCGCTGACATGACCCTGATCCGCATCGACCAGATGTACTTTTTCCGGGCGGATAAACACCGAAACTTCACCGGAAGCGGAAGCATCTTTTGCAGGGAAACGCACTGCCGTATCGGTCAGCTTGATATGGCCTTCACCGGCATGAGCTTTGAGGAAGTTCGACTTGCCAACAAAGTTGGAAATGAAGTGGTTACGCGGATGCTCATAGAGCTTATATGGCGCATCGACCTGCGTAATCAGGCCCTTTTCCATAACCACAACACGGTCGCTGATCGACAGCGCTTCCGCCTGATCATGGGTTACCATGATGGTAGTAATGCCAACTGTGCGCTGAATGCGGCGCAGTTCGAACTGCATTTCTTCACGCAGCTGCGCATCAAGATTAGACAGCGGCTCATCGAGCAGCAGCACCGGCGGATTGATGACCAGCGCACGGGCAATGGCAACACGCTGGCGCTGACCGCCGGACATTTCTCGCGGGTAGCGGTCGGCAAGAGCGCTCAGACGCACCAGCTCCAGCACATCGCGAACGCGTTTTTCTCGCTCAGCCTTTGGTACTTTGCGCATTTCAAGGCCAAAGCTCACATTCTGCGCAACCGTCATATGTGGGAAGAGTGCGTAACTCTGGAAGACAACGCCAAGCTCGCGCTTTGCTGGAGCAAGGCTTGTGATATCACGCCCATCTAGGGTGATCGTGCCGGATGATGGCGGCACAAGACCAGCGATCATCTGCAATGTTGTTGTCTTGCCGCAGCCCGAAGGGCCGAGAAGCGAGATGAACTCTCCCTTTTCAATCTCCAGATTGAAGTTATCGACGGCTGCGAATTTGCCGTAATAACGGGAAATATTGGAAAGGGTCAAAAAGCTCATTGCGTCTCCCTCTCGGCAAGACTTCCGCCATAGGCTGGGGGAGCGGAAGCGCCGTGATGTTGTCTCACGTCGCCTCTTGGACAGGGCTGGCTGGCGGGGCGGTTTGATCGCGCTTGAAGCGCTGATCGGACTTAAATCGATTGAACGCGAGCATCTCCGGCCAAAGATGTGACCGCAGCGTTCCCTTGACTGCAAGTTAAAACCGCCGACCCGCTTACAGCATCTTGTTTGATACCTTGCCGGACCTTCCCATTGGCGACGGATTTTAAATGGCAGAAAATTTTGTACGATTACAAATTATAATTTTCAATTTCGGAATAAATTATATATTTCTTTCATTATGCAAAATTTGGAAGCAATTTCATGGATGATATATCAGAGAATTTGAAATCTGGTGCCGCGCTTAACTCAAGTCTGGTGAAGGCAATTCATATTCTGAAAGGTCTGGCCGCAAGCACGGAAGACGGCGTGCGGTTGATCGATCTGGCGCGCGATCTGGAACTCAGCCAGCCATCCGCCCATCGTTTGCTCAAAACACTGATTGCGGAAAATCTTGTCGAGCAGCTTCCCGACAAGAAAGCCTATCGTCTGTCGCTGGACTTTTTCGCCATGGCAGCACAGGCGCGTCAGCGCGATGGAATCCTCACCGTTGCGCGCCCCTCACTGTTGCGTCTCTCAACCACCTTCAACGATACCGTCTTTCTGCTGGTACGCAGCAATTTCGATGCCGTCTGTCTTGATCGCGTGGAAGGACCTTTTCCGATCCGCTCCTTTACCGGTGATATTGGCGGCAAGGTTCCGCTTGGCATCGGACAGGGCAGTCTTGCCATTCTGGCGTTCCTGCCGGAAGAAGAGCGCGAGGCGATCATTCGCTTCAACATGCCGCGCATTCTCGACAAGGCCACTGTCGATGAGGTGGATCTGCGTATCATGATTGAAGATGTCCGGCGCACAGGTGCCGCCACCTATAATTTCAACATGATCGACGGCATGTCCGGCCTTGGTGTTCCCGTCCTCAACCGGAGCGGTGAAGCGGTCGCAGCCCTCAGCATCGGCACACTGGCGTCGCGATTAACAGAACAACGTCAGCACACCATCACTGACCTGTTGCGCAGAGAGGCAGCCATTATCACCGAAAAACTCAACCCTTTTGATCTGACATTGCGCCATCCCAACCAGGCACTTGTGAAATAACCCATCCCTGTGAAGACGATGCCCTCGCGCCTTTGCTGACCTTAGGCCCTCGCATATTGGCTCAAACCAGAGCTTTATTCCGGTCGCCAGTGCAACAAAGCCGCGCCAGTTGAACCAGCGCGGCTTTTCAAGATTAAAAACGCTTAGTTTTTGCCGAGCAAATCAGCAACTTCGCGGGCTGTTGGCGCAGCCGATCCTGCACCCGCACGCGTCACCGCAATCGCGCCAGCGGCAGAAGCAAAACGCACGCAATCATGCAACGACTGGCCTTGCGAATAGGCAACAGCGAAACCGCCATTAAAGCTATCACCTGCCGCAACCGTATCGACCACCTTCACTTTGAATGGCTCAAAATGCTTGACCTCATCCGCTGTTACCAGCAATGCACCGCGGCTGCCGAGCTTGACGATCACAATCTTCGGGCCACGCTCAAGCAACTTGCGCGCAGCCGCTTCAGCAGATGGCAGATCCGTGGGTTCGATCCCCGTTATTTCAGCCGCTTCCGTTTCATTGGGCGAAATGATCTCACTCAATGCAATCAGATCAGCCATGCGGCTTGCATCGCCCACAGGCGCAGGGTCAAGCAGCACTGTTCCGCCCGCCTCTTTCACAGCCCTTGCCACCGCAAGATTAACCTCATGTGGCACTTCACGCTGCAAAAGCGTGATCTTAGCCTTGGCAATATCAGACCGATAAGCGTCTACATCCGATGCAGACCAAAGCGCATTGGCGCCAGCACAAACGACAATCGTGTTCTGCCCCGCTTCTTCAACCTGAATAATCGCAATACCAGTATCAGCACCATCAACGGCGCGAATACTCCTGGTATCCACACCAAACTCCTGCATTTGCCTGACAGCCAAATCGCCAAACGAATCTCTGCCGACCGCGCCGACAAAACAAAGTTCGCCACCAAGCTTGGCGATAGCAACCGCCTGATTGGCCCCCTTGCCACCAAGACCAATGCCATATCCCGACGCATTGATGGTTTGTCCCGGACGCGGCAATGCGGCCATTCGGGCGCTAACATCGACATTCACACTGCCAAAAACAAAAATTTTCAACGAAAGTTCTCCATAACTGCTCTTGCGCGCACCATAACCGCGCTTCCGCAAAACTTCCATGGAGCGCGCCACACGATGCACAAATTACAATTGCTAAAATCTGCATTAAATAGTATTAATCAAAAATTGTGCGTTAATAAAATATTTACATTTAATAATCATTTCATCACCTATCTCATATTAAAGAACCCTTTTTATTACATATTGTAAGTTCTTGGAAATCGGGGGAATAGTATTGATAAGCTCTATCAGACTTTCGACAGATTTAATTGAAGAACGCGATAGAAATGACTATTGGCGCGAAGTAACGCTGCCTGCCTTTGAAACCGTTATAGATCCACGAGAGGCACCACAGACTCTTTACGGAGAAATTACGGCCAACCAGATTGGCGAATTAGTTATGGGCGAAACGAAATTCAACGCCCAAAAATATATACGTAACGAGCACTCCATCTCACGCTTTGGTCTCGACCATTATATGATTCAGGTTGTCACACAAGGAACGCAACGCGGCGACTTTAACGGAATATGCTCACAGGCTTTTGTAGGCGATATTCTCATTATGGACATGGCCTATAAGCTGACAACCGAAGTAACGCCGGGCAGCAGAATGACAATGGTGCTACCGCGCGCTCTGGTTCAGCGCAGCGGTTTAAACGGCAATATTCACGGGCGCGTTCTGGGATCAGAAGACCCACTGACAGCGTTTCTGGTCAACTGCACACAAGGTTTTATGAAGGTCTCTCCACACCTCAACACTGTACAAATTGAGGGCATTCAGAATTCTATTATAGATATGTTTGCAATGAGCCTGAACGGCAAAGAGTTTAACGCTGCTGAATCAACAACATTGAGCATTATAACGAAGCAGAGAATTTTGGATTACATCGATAGAAATATCGAAAATCTTTCGCTCTCCACAGGAAGCATCCTGAAACGCTTCAACATATCGCGCTCTCATCTGTATCGCATTTTCGCCGAAGAGGGAGGCATTGCGGCCATTATCAGAAATAAACGACTGGCTCTCGCTTTCAGGCGCCTAAGAGCCTCGAATGGCAGACGTATTCACCTTGCTGAACTCGCCTATCAGTCAGGCTTTAGTGACTATAGCTCGTTCTCGAAGCTATTTCATGAAAAATATGGTGAAAAGCCGACAGATATTCGCAGTAAGATACAGCAAAGTGTTTATCAAGAAATAGGCTATGATGGCAAAATCATCACCTATTTTAAAAATCTGCACAAATTTCATTATGCTGAAGAAAGTGAAACTTCTTCGGAAGCAGGCCTTTGAAGTTAAAGCATTTCCAGCAAAAGCGGGAGCCGCTTTTCGGAATTCTCTCCTCCCCTCACCTGACGTTATTTCAAATAATGAATATGAGGCCGCGCACTGTGTGGAGATATTTCGACACGGGCATCAACGGAAAAAACTTGCTTGAGAAGATGCTGATTTATAACGTCTTCCGGTGAGCCGAAAGCCACGATCTTGCCTGCCTGCATGATCATCAGCTCATCACAGAACATAGCCGCATGATTGAGATCATGTAGTGCAATGATGCTGGTAATCGGCAGTTCTGAGACAAGCCGCAGCAAGGCCATTTGATGTTGAATATCAAGATGGTTGGTCGGTTCATCAAGGATCAGCTCTTTGGGTGTCTGTGCAAGCGCCCTTGCAATATGCGCGCGCTGCTTTTCACCACCCGACAGGCTTTGCCAGCTTTCGTTACGTTTGGCTTTCATGCCGGTGCGCTCAATCGCATACTCAACGGCCGCATCATCGCTACTCGCCCAGCCCGAAAACATGGACCTGTGAGGAAAGCGCCCAAGCTTGATAACGTCTAGGACCTTCAAATTGGCATTGGTGGTCGCATGCTGTTGGACAAAAGCAACGCGTTGAGCAACAGCACGGCGCGCTATTGTTGTAATATTCGTATTATCCAGCAAAACGCTGCCCGAATTTGGTCGCTTCAATCCAGCGATCAGCCGCAGAAGCGATGTTTTTCCAGAACCGTTTGGTCCGAGAAGACCGAGCATTTTGCCGGATTTCGCTTCAAAGGAAACATCATCCAGAATGGTCTTCTTACCAATTTTCCAGGTTAGGTTTTCTACCTTAATCGTCATGACGCGCGCTGAAACCGATAAAGAATGATGGAAAAGACCGGCACACCGACGAGTGCCGTCACAACGCCAATGGGCAAAACCTGCTGCGGTATGAGGGCACGCGAAGCAATATCAGCCAGAATCATGAAAATCGCGCCTATCACCGCACAGGCTGGCAGCAACCGTATATGCAGCGGCCCGACGATAAAACGTGCTGCATGCGGGACAACCAGTCCGACAAATCCGATTGAACCCACCATACTGACGATTGTGGCAGTCATCATTGCCGTCAGTGCAAAAAGAACAATGCGCGCGCGACCGACATTGACCCCAAGTGAGGACGCGGCTTCATCACCAAAGGCAAATGCATCGAGAACATGGGCATAGAGCAGACAGGCCAACAGACCAAGCGTGATAATGATCGACACCAGCACAAATTCAGGCCAGCGCACACCACCAAAGCTACCGAGCAGCCAGAACATCACATCGCGCGCCTGCTGCGCATTTCCCGAGGTCGTGACAATATAAGAGGTTATGGCGTTGAAAAGCTGCGACGCGGCGACACCCGCAAGAATGGTTCTATCCGCACCACCCCTTGTGCCGTTGGACAAAAGGGCGACAAAGAAAAATGCTGCGAAGGCGCCAACAAAAGCACCCGCTGAGAGCGAGACCGCGCCCGCGCCAACACCTAAAATCACCACAACCACGGCACCGGTGGAGGCGCCAGCCGAAATACCAAGCACATAAGGCTCGGCCAGTGGATTGCGCAAAAGTGATTGCATGATCGCACCCGAGAGGGCGAGGCCCGCACCGCAGAAAGCTGCAACCAAAGCGCGGCTGAGACGATAGTCCCAGATCACCGTCTCATGAATGCGGCTAAGCTCGATGTTCGTCCATCCCAGACGATTGGTTATAGCCGCCAATGTGGTTGACAACGGGATTGGAAGATCTCCAATCCCGACGCTGATACCGACAACTGTTCCAATACAGGCAAGGGACGCCAACAGCAAAAGGCCGAAAGCCCCCCAGTGCCTCAGAGAATGGCTTGCGACATTCACTTTAGAATACCAAGTTCTTTCAACTGGCTTGCAACCTGTTCAGCACCATAAATCGTGCGAATGGTCGGGTTCATCGCCTGGCCGTCCATGACAACAATGGCTTTGTTCTTCACTGCGGGCATTTGGCTGACAGCCGGATCGGTGTTGAGGAACTTAATCTTTGCTTCCGGCTTGTCGAGTTCCCACCGGTTGCGGTCAAGATTGGCAACAACGATAACATCCGGGTTGGCTGCAATGATGCTTTCCCAGCCAAGTGTTGGCCATTCAGCTTCTGCTTTGATGGCGTTTTCGCCACCCAGAACATCCGCGATAAAGGTCGAAGCACCATTTCCACCGCCCAGATAGGCATCAGCAGACGGTGACTGGCTGGAGAACCAGAACACATAGGAAAGCTTTTTATCGCCAGCGGGTACGCTCGCACGCAATGCCGCTTCACGCGCCTTGAAATCAGCAATCAGCGCCTGACCACGATCGGCCACATCGAAAATCTGAGAAAGCTCGTCAATTTCCTTATAAAGCAGATCCATGTTCCAGAGCTCGTCGCGGCTGCCATATTGGTCTTTGACCCGCGTTGTGCTCAGGCAGGTGCTGGGTGACAGATAGGCTGGAATATCAAGCTTATCAAAATCTTCGCGCTTGGCGACCTTGCTGCTCGGCCCGATCAAGGTCGGCAATGCAGCGGCCACGAAATCCGGATTTTCTGCAAGAATCGATTCGAAGGTTGGAAACTCGACGGTCAGAAGCTTGACCTTGGCATTTGCTTCCTCAAGCTGCGGAAGAACTTTACTCGGCCAAAATGCTGTTCCGGCCATCTTATCTTCAAGGCCCAGAAGCAGCATGATTTCAGCACTGTTCTGTCCAAGACCAATTGCACGTTCCGGCGCTTTTTTGATGGTGATCTTTGCGCCGCAATTATCAATGGTCAGCGGATATTGTGTCGTTGCAGCACCAGCCGGGCTGATTTGCAGCGCCAAAATGGCAACTAGGCCAGAAGCGGAAAAGAAGGACTTCAATGAGAGCACGGAGAGAAACCTCTGGGTTGATCGATGGAGGCGATTAGAAAGGCCTGTTATATAATTCTCCCTATAATCCCTATGCCTGCATAAAAACAAGATAGATAAAGTCATATTTTAAATAAGTCAGCCGTTGGCGAAACTTGCAAATTGAAAAGGGGAATATTTATCCCAGTCCACTTGGTGGTGACCGCCATTCTCGCTAGATGGAAGCCCATGCTGATCTGATTATGATGTGGCTCAGCGAGCATCGGGACGCCACCTTGTTCGAGTTGCGTGACGCTCTGGCTGCACAAGGTATTGTTATCAGCAAGTCAGCGTTACACCGTTTCCTCATCCGGCACGACCAGACGCGCAAAAAAAAGATTGGTCACGCGGTAGAGCAAAGCCGTCCGAATCTTTTGGAAATGCGTCAGTCTTGGTTCGACAAGCAACGTGATCTCGATCCTGCACGACTGGTCTTTATCAACGAAACATGGACTACAACCAATCTGGCACCTACGCACAGACGCTGTCTCAAGGGCGAGCGGCTGCAAAAGGACTTCCCGCACGGCCATCGTAAAACAACGATGCTTGTTGCCGGACTACGAAACACAGGAATGGTCGCGCCTCTCGTCATTGATGGACTTATCAATGGTGAATGGTTCGAGGCTTATGTGGGTCAGGTTTTCGCTCCGACATTGAAGCCAAGCGATATCGTCATCCTCGATAATCTTTCCAGTCACAAACGGCCCGCGGCACGTGAGATAATCGAAGCGGCGGGCGCGAGGCTGATGTTTCTGCCGGCATATAGCCCGGACTTCAACCCTATAGAAAACGTTTTCTTCAGGTTAAAAGTCCCTTTGCGAAAGGTCACTGAGCGAACCGTCAGCGGCCTATGGGACAGGATTGGAAAAATCGTCGAACTCATTGATCAACAAGAAGCTCAAAACTACTTTGCTTCCTGCGGATACGATCCATCATGAAAGGAAAACGCTTTAATGGCTGCAATGCAAGGTGTGAGTGCAGGTATTGGCGTTGCACAAAACTTGCGCCGACATCATTCCCCCTGGCTATTGCGTGACGCGGTTATGTTATTGTTCGTCGCAAATTTCATCAACATTGGGGTGGTCCTTGCAGCGATGGGGGCCGCTGTCCGACTGTTTGCCGATGCCCCCGAGACCCTCTACTATCAATGGAGTACTGGCTACGCCACTGATGATAATTCTGCTGGCAATGGCTACCAACCGACGCATTATGGGACGACTGACAGCGCCCTTATGGATGGTTAGTCTGGGATGGCTGGCGGTTGTGGTTAGGTCATAGGCGAAAATCGGATTTCTGCTGCTATGATCCGGCTTTCCATTTCTGTCTTGAAGACGGCCGGTTTTCATTGAACAGGCACAAATTGCCACAGCCGTGGGGCAGCCGCGAATAGGTGTTCATTCCGGCGTCGCCTGCCCCACCATGAAAAACTGCCAGTTCCAGAGTTAGCCGATACCAGTCCAGTTACGATATAGGATATATGCGGCGACGATGAAGATTACCGCGGCGAACAGGTCTGCAGCTGCGTGAACGCTCGTGTCTCCCACCAAGGCCGCCGCAACGCGGGTCCGTAAATCGAAAGAAAGAAGTGGGGCTATCATTGCTGGCCTCCTTGCCAGCAATGATCATGAATCACAAAACGATTCGGCTTATCCCGGACAGCCTCAAAGATAAGCGTCTGAACTGATTTCTCTTGTTCACTCAATAAAAACTTTCACGCTTACAGCGCGTCCGCCTGCATCAACAACAGTCAGCGTAGAATAGCCGGTGCCATCCGGCAGCCAGGTGGCCGTGCGGCGGCGATTGGGTTCGGCAATGGGTTTGCCATTGGCAAGCCAGCGAAACGGTGCGCGTCCGCCCTGTAATTTCAGCACCAGCGGCGAGGCATTATCGGTCAGGGCTTTGAGTTCGACATGCGCACCATCTGGTGGAAATACGATACGCGGTGCTGGCTCAATCGTGGGTTTGACAACCGGCAGAGCATCGCTTGCAGACGAAAAACGTATCTGCGTCACCGGGAGATCGGCTCGTGCTGTCCGAAACGCGCCAGCAGGCGCACGCGGCAGAGGCACGGATGTCACGCCTGAGCGCACAAAGGCTTCAAACAGGATGGGCGCTGCCGAAACATAACCGGCAAGGCCCGGCACCGAGCCGCCATCGGCACGCCCGACCCAGACACCCAGCACATAACGCCCGTCATAACCGACCGACCATGCATCGCGATAGCCATAGGACGTGCCGGTCTTGTAAGCGAGGCCGAGGCGTTTCGCGCCTTGCGGCGGCACCACGCCAGCCAGGATATCGCCAATCTGCCATGTCGCCTGTTCGGTGAGAAGAGGAGCCGATGGCTGCACCGGTTCTGAACCTTCGGTGCCGTCATGAAGGGCTGCCCCTCGCCCGCCATTGGCAAGGCCAGTATAAAGCTGCACCAGATCGCGCAGACTGATGCCCGCGCCACCAAGGCCGATAGCTAGTCCCGGCGCTTCACCTTTCGGCAATTGCAGATTAACCGCCGCCTGTCGAATACGCGTGGTGAGCCGTGCAGGGCCGACGGCATCAAGCAGGCTGATGGTCGGCACATTCAGCGACATTTGCAGCGCCTGACGGATGCTGACATCGCCCTGATAGCTCATATCGAAATTGCGCGGACGATAGCCTGCAAAATCCTGAGGGCGGTCCTCGATGATGGTTTCCTGCGCAATCAGTCCCTGCTCGAAAGCCAGCCCATAGATGAAAGGCTTGAGCGTTGAACCGGGCGAGCGCACAGCGCGGGTCATATCGATCCAGCCCTGCCGCTTGCCATCGAAATAATCGGCGGATCCGACTTCGCCTAAGATATTGCCGTTGCGACTGTCGGCCAGCACCATGGCGACCGATACTTTTGGCCCAAGCTTTGCGGCAGCTTCGCGCGCCACAACTTCAAGCCCAACCTGCACCGACTTTTTAAGCGTCAGCTGATGCCGGGCCTCAGTCGGTGCCCGCTTCAATGCGAGATCGGCAAAATGAGCGGCCAATGAAGGCAAGGGATGACGCGTCGCGGATATGCGCTCACGCGATGCGCGCTCGGCTTCCTCATTGGTGAATACTTCAGACGCAACCATGCGATCCAACACACGATCGCGCGCAGCAACAGCATTTTTGAGCTCGCGATCCGGGCGGCGGCGTTCCGGCAATTGCGGCAAAGCCACAAGGAGCGCTGCTTCCGATGTGGTAAGGCGCAGCGGCTCCTTGCCGAAATAGGCGAGTGAAGCCGAGCGCACGCCTTCCAGATTTCCGCCATAGGGTGCGAGTGTCAGATAACGTTCGAGAATTTCAGACTTGCTCAGCCGCCGCTCAATCTGGACTGCACGCGCAAGCTGCCGGAATTTTGAGCCAAAACTCCGGCTTTCGCGCGGCTCGATAAGGCGTGCAAGCTGCATGGAAAGTGTGGAACCGCCGGAAACAATACGGCCACTCCCTGCAAGCTGATAGGCGGCACGCAATAGCGCTGTGAAATCAATGCCGCCATGCTCGTAAAAACGCTTGTCCTCATAGGCGATCAGCATTTTCACGAATTTCGGATCGACATCCTCAATCCGTGTATTCAGCCGCCAATAGCCGTCCGGCGTTGCATAGGCACGCAGCAAAGCGCCGTCGCGATCCATGACTTCAGTGGAAATGGTCAGCCGTTCCGGCAAAGGCGGCGGATAAGCGCGGTCGAGCCAGTCAAGCCCGATAACGAGTCCGACAGCGGCGATGCCAAGAAATGCGGCACCGCCAATCGCTATTTTCCAGCCTGATTTCATTGACCAGAAGTCACCTCCATCATGCTTGTCGCCGTGCGCGCTGCAAATTGCGGACGATACATGTCCTCAACCGTTGCTGCCGGATGGGTATAAAGACCCGGCGTCACAGCACGCACCACATAAGCCAGCGTAATCGGCTTCTTCTCGCCTGCCGAACGGTCGAAAGCGGCCACAAAACGATCATTGCGGAACTCAAGATGCGCTGCCTGTGTGCTGTCGAGCCATGGAAAATTGCCAAGGTCAGCACTGGAAACAAGCCCCGGATTGTCGATCTCGAAACCAGCGGGCAGCAGATCGGTCACAAGCAGACGCGACTGCCATTCCTGCAAATCGTCGATTTTCAGAACAACCACATAGCGCTCATTCTGATTGACCCCGGTGACATTGGCCGGTTCACCATCAAGCGTATAATAGGTGCGCTCGATGTTGAAACCTTCGCCACCCGCAGGCAGCGATTGTGCAGGCGGCGCAACGGCTGTCACAACAGCATCAACTGAACCCTGACCTTTGTTGGTGACGACCAGCGGCTGCGCTTCAAGGCTTGCACCATTGAGACGCTCGGAGAACGCGCCCTGATGCGCTGTGCCATTGATGTCGAGGCTGATTGCGCCATTGTCATCCTGAAGCCCGCGGGCTGCGAGCAGCATCCATGCCTGATCCTGCGTGCTTAAGTGACGCGCCTTTTCGCGCTGGAACTCGACCAGCGTAATGAGAGCGGGAAGCACTTTCGGCGCAGGCTTGGTTTCCGCAGCCAGAGCCAGCATTGCTGCACCATCACGCAGCGGCGAACCATAATCGGAGCGATTATAGTCATAGCTGGACTGGCTGGTTGCGAGCTGGAGCGACGCATTGAACACGCGTTCCGAACGCGGCTGATCACCATAAAGCGCTAATGCTGCACCAAGCTGGGCAACGGCCATCGGGCTTGCAAAGTTTTCAAGCTGGGTATCGGCAAAGTAACGCAGATCGCCAACTGAAGCCTTCTTGTTGCGTGCCAGAACATAAAGCGCATAGGCAATGTCGTTGCCGCGTTCCTTGACGTCGGTGGTATAGCCGAGCGCATTTTGCAGGTTAGAAAGCGCTGACAGCATCGCCTGCTGCGGCACGCCATAGCCCTTTTCGCGGGCACGCGTCAGGAAGTCGGTCACATAGGCGTCCATCCAGAGATCACCCGATCCCGGCGACCACAGGCCGAACGAACCACTCGAAGACTGGTTGTTGAGCACGCGGAAGATAGAATCCTGTACGCGCTTTTTAAGCTCTTCCTGATCAGCAAGACCTGCTGCCGCTTCCGTACCTGCTGCCATTTCGCTTAAATAGAGCAAAGGCAGTGCGCGGCTGGTGGTCTGCTCTGTGCAGCCATAAGGATAACGGTCGAGCGCCATCAGCAAAGCGGGCACATCAAAGGCCGCACTGCGCGTCACGCCAACGCTGACGAAAGCACCATCAAGCAGGCTTTCAGACAGAAGACCGCCATCTACCCGCACACTTCCGCCATTGGCCGTGAGATTGACGACATGACGGGTCGTGACCGGCAGATCAACCGGACGCACCGGCAATGCAAGCGCCTGTTCGACATTGAGACCAGCATCGTTGGAAAGCCGGATCGTCACACCACCCGCACCCGTGGCCACAGCATTGAGTGGAACGTTGATCGACTGCCGTTTGCCACCTTTAAGCGCGATGCTTTCAGGATAAGAGCCAACCTCGACACCGAGATTATCGGTGGTCTCAAGGCTCACACGATAATCGCCGTCCGGTGCATCCGTATTGGCAATATCGAAGCGGATATTGGCCTGATCGCCGGGGGCCATGAAGCGTGGCAGGCCAGCCGTGATGACTACTGGATCACGGATGATGACATCGGCGACCGCGTGGCCGACAGCTTTTTTGGTCCATGCCACCGCCATGACACGCGCGGTCCCGTTGAACTGCGGTATGTCGAAATCGATGATCGCCTTGCCGTCGCTGTCGAGTTCAACAGGACCAGAGAACAGCGCAACCAGCTTTTCGGTGGGCGGGCTGCCTTCCGCTGCCATATTGCCACCGTCGCCACCTGTGCGCAGCTTGCCGGTGACGCCGAGCGAACCGTCGATCAGGCGACCATACATGTCGCGCATTTCAAGGCCCAGCTGACGCTGACCGAAGAACCAGTTTTCAGGGTTCGGCGGCTGATAGCGTGTGAGATTGAGAATGCCGACATCGACCGCCGCGACCATAACATAGGCCTGTTCGCCACCCGCATTTTCAACCGAAACCGGGATGGAAAGTGTCGAGCGCGGCGCGATCTTTTCAGGCGGGGTGAGCGAAACGGCTAGCTGCTTGTCGGCAGGATCGACCTTGAGCCATTTCAGGCCAATCGCACGCGCAGGCATACGGCTTTCAATCGCCTCACCCGGACGGAACAGCGTGGCCGTGACATAGACACCCGCACCCCAATCCTCACCCACCGGAATATCGATGGTCGTGCCACCTTCCGGCACGCTGGCCGTGATGGTCTTGAGCAGCTTTTCTGCACCAATGGTGATGAGCAACTCACCGGCAAAACGCGGGGACACTTTCAGTTCTGCCGTGTCACCTGCCGCATAATGTTCCTTGTCGAGCGCGATTTCGAGCCCGTCCGGCGTTTCGGTCGAGGTTGAGCTGACAAACCAGCCTGCATCAAACTCATAGCTTGTGGCCGGACCTGAAGCATCGGCAGTTTCGATTTCCAGACGGTAACGGCCCCAATCGACCGGCAGACTGATTTCAGCCTCGCTATCGGTTGTAAGGTCAATCTTGCCGTTGGCAATCGCCTTGGTGAAAGTCACTGGTTCGTAGTTCCAGCTGTTGCCACTGCGATACCACTGATAATTACGCTCGATCTTGACCAGCGACCATTGTGCGCCATCAAGCGCCTTGCGATCACCCTTGCTGTCAGAGGCGATCAGGCTGAACTTCGCGGTTCCGCCCTGTGGGACTTCATCGCCGGAGAACTCAGGACGAATGCCGATGAGATCGGTTTCCGGCTGAATGGCAAGATCGATCTTGCGCTCAACCGCACGGCCACCCGTTTCGCGCATACGAACGGTCACGGCTGCATTGACGAGACGCGTCGTTGACGGCATTTCTTCAACTGCAACCGGGAAAGTCGCCTTGCCATTGTCATCGACTTTCGACAGACCATCCAGAGGAAGGCGCGTGGCTTCGCCCTGATCTTCATCAGCGAGGCCGAAATAATAGCCCTTGAAGCGGTCCCACTGACGCTTGGTCGAAAGCGTGACTTCTCCTTCAAGCGCAAGACCGGCGGCAGGCGCACCATAGAGGAAACGACCGTCCACGGTGATATTGGCGGTTTCACCCACGGCGATTTCCGGCTTGTCGGACGTCAGATCGAACTCGATCCGGTCCGGCACGAAATCTTCAACCAGGAACATTTGCGTGGCAATCGCTGGCTGCTTGGGATCGGTGTAGATCCCCACCGTCCAAGTGCCGCGCATGGCGTTCGACGGCAAGGTCAGGTCGATGGCATGACCACCCGCCAGTTTGCTATCGGAAACAAGACGGCGATCTTCCACGCCATCGGGGCGCGTGAAAATAAAGGTGAGTGGCAGATCATCAATCGCGGTTGCGGTGTCGTCACGCGCAAGCGCACCCACATGCACAACTTCGCCAGCACGATAGATACCGCGCTCTGTCCATGCATAAAGATCAAGCGCTTTCGGCACGGCACGGCCTGTCACACCACGATCGGAAAGATCGAAACCGGCGCGCGCCATGTCGAGGAATGTGAAATCCTCATCATCACTACTGGCCATCAGCACCGCTGGCACCATGCCGTCCGTGCCGCGTGTCAGTCCCGGTGTAAACGTCGCCCGGCCATCGCTGTCGGTGGTCGCTTCGCCCAGCACTTCGTTGTTGCGTGCAAGCAGCGTCAGCTTCACGCCTTTAAGCGGTTCTGCGCTTTCAAGCGACCGGGCAAATACATTGATGCCGTCCTGTCCGGTATAGGTCGAAAGGCCGATGTCGGAAACGACAAACCATTGCGTGGCCTTGGTGCCATATTCATCATCGGACTTCTGCACCAGCGGCTCGGCGGTCAGCACATAGACGCCGGGCTTGCGCGCTGGCAACGCTTCATCAACCGGGAAACTGGTTGTCGCCTCTTTGTTCAGTTCATTGCCAGCAACCTCGATTTCGCCTTCCCAGACAGGTGCACCCATCTGATCGGAAACCGTGCTGATGTCGTAGCTGTCGAGTTGACGCAGGAACTGATAGCCGGAAAGGAGCTGTGCGAGCGAACGGTCACCAACCCGGTAAAGCTTCACTTTGGCAGCATCCAGATTGACGCTGACCAGCGGAATGCCGCGACGGGCTTTCGCAGGCAGCACAAAACTATCGCCGGTAAAGCGCACGGATGGCGCGCGATCCTGCACATAGATCGAAAGCGTAACCGGTGCTGGAAGCACTTCGCCAACAGACGATGGCAGACCCTGACGGAACGTCACATTATAATTGCGGCCATGTTCCAGACCTTCGACGCAAATCTGGCGGTCCTTGGTGTCAACAGCTTTTGGCGCACCATTATCGAGCGTAACGAAGCTCGAATAATCGACACCGCTTTTTACCAGATCTTCTGAGAACTGCGCGCAGATGCGCGGCGCGGCATTATCATTATCGACCGTGTTATTGACGATGCGGAAGCCTTTGCGGGCTTTGAGATCTTCATAGGCGGCGCGAACCGATGCGGAATTGACGAGATCAAGGCTTGCTTCATAGGCCTGCAAAGCCGGGCGCGACGCATCGCGCTTTTCCAGCGCCTGCGCCATGGCAGCAAGTGCTTGCGCACGGTCGTCGGTGGTGCGGGATGTCTGGTAGGCGAACCATGCGGCAGAGGTCGCATCGCGCTGAAACTTGGAACGTTCCTGATAATTCGATGGTTCGATAGCAAGGACGGAAAGTGCGTATCCGGCCCATAATTGGCTGTCGTCCGGCGCCATGCTTGCAGCTAAGCGGAATTTTTCCATCGCCGTTCGCGGATCGCCATTCATGCTGGCAGTGCTCGCCTCATTGCGCAATGTGCGCAGGCTGTCTGAACTTTCAAGGCTTGCCATTTCACGCTTTAGACGCCGGGCTTCATCAACCAGATTGGCGGCAAAGAACGAGATTGCTGGCGGCGCACCAATATCTTCAACGGCGACCGCGGCAGGCGTTTCCGTCACGACCTTGCCCGCGATGGAACCGACAGACTCGTTGAGCTTATTAAAATCAGCTTTCAGAAAGCACCATTTGACCTTTGGATTATAGGTGAAGGCCAGACAGGTATTATCGCCAAGACAGATGCTTTTGCATTGCGCGAGCGAGACATTCTTTTCGGTTCGCATATCAAAGCCGAAATAATCGGCATCCTGCGTCGTTTCAATGCGCCGGGTTTCGGTGGCATTGGCACTCAATGATGTCGCAAAGCAAAACGCAGTCGTAAAGGCCAGTAACAGCCGATTGAACCGAACAGACATGAATGTCTCTCTTCTATGGTTGTCGCTCATCCCACGCGGCAGTCTTCAAACGAAGATCCGCATGCTCTCCAGATGAAACCTTAGCAATTTCTCAAAGGCCGGGTAACTGAATTTATGCCCGAACATATCAATAAGTTCTCACAAAGGACGCTATCGAATAGCGTCCAAGAATTTCGTTCCATGTTTCCGCTTTATTAGAATGATATTCTAACCTGGTTTTCAGGAATGGAATTCTGTTCGTCGTAAAGAGAGGGTGGCTTCCTTAAATTCGCACCAGCTTAAACCAAGGAATTCCCCCATGCGCCTCAGCGTCAAAAACATTACCAAAGCTCTCATTGCAGGCTCGCTCATGGCGCTTGCGACCTCCGTCTCCGCCCATGCGGACGCAACGCTGGATCGTATCAAAGCCAAAGGCAAACTAACCGTTGGCGTCATCCTTTCGGGCGCGCCCTTTGGCTATATTGATCCCAAGACGCAGGAACAAAAGGGCCTCAACATCGATATTGCCAAAGAACTCGCAAAGGGGCTGGGCGTAGAGCTTGCAACGCAGACTGTCACGCCGCCCAACCGGGTGCAATTTCTGCAGCAGGGCAAGGTCGATATTCTGATCGCCAACATGCAATATACAGAAGAGCGCGCCAAAACACTGGGTTATGTAAAGACGCCTTATGATCGCATGGGTGGTGCCGCCATTGGTCGTAAAGACAGTGGTATCAAAGACTGGAAAGACCTCAAGGGTAAGGTCGCCTGCGTTTCGCAAGGCTCCAATTATGCACAGCCGCTGGCCGAGGAATATGGTGCCAATGTTAAAGCACTGCCAAGCCAGCCGGAATCACTTCTGGCACTCAAGGGCGGCAATTGCGATGTTTCGGTGCACGTAAGCGGCACACTCGGCCTGTTGCTTCAGGATCGCGCCGATGAATGGAAGGATTACGGTCTTCTTACCCCAACCGACCTCATTCCATCGGATTCTGTCATCTGGCTCAAGAAGGATGAAAACGATACCGAAGCAGCTCTCGACAAGATCGTCCGCGATCTGCATGCGTCGGGAAAAATGATTGAGATCGCCAAGGCTAACCGACTGCCAAACCTCAGCTATCTGGAAGAAGAGCACAACAAGCTCAAGTCTCAGTGAGTTTCGACTTTATCAGGCCAGACGATTTGCGGGCGGTCGATCCGTCCGCATCTCCAGAGCGTTTGCGGAAAATTACCGGATAGTTTCAATGGAAGAAGCTCTGATTTCGCGCTTTATCGAACTGACAGGCGCAATCGGCCTCAATTATGAATTTCTCAACAGCAGTTATGAACGCGGGATCTGGTTTCATGGCATGGTCACCACGCTTGAACTGGTCATCATTACGATTCCGCTCAGTCTGTTTTTCGGCTTTTTGTTTGCAGGGGCGCTAACCTCCAACAAACGCTGGCTTTCGGTGCCAGTGCGCGGCTATGTCGAACTCACCCGCAATACGCCGACACTCGTTCAGCTCATGTGTGGATTTCTCGTGCTCAACATGCTGATTTCCAATGCAATTGGCGGCGCGCAGAACAATCCCCTGACACCGTTTTTCTGGCTGATAACAATCACGGCTCTGCATAGTGCCGCTCTTCACGCCGAAGCATTGCGCGGCGGTATTGAAGCCGTGCCCGGCACAACAATTGAAGCAGCCAGAGCCATCGGTTTTAATTCTTTGCAGGTGCTGATCTATGTGGAACTGCCGCTTGCAATCCGCACCGCACTGCCTGCAATCGTCAATAATCTCGTCAATCTGGTCAAGCTGTCCACCGTCGGGTCGGCCATTGCCGTGGGCGAAATCACCTATGCGTCGATCCTGATCTGGACCCAGCGTGACAATGTGGTCGAACTGATGCTGGTCATTCTTTTGTTTTTCAGCATCATCAATCTCTTCGTCGCACGCCTTGGCTACTGGTTTGAAAAACGCCTTGCAATTCCGGGATATGGCCAATGACGATCGCAATTGAACAAAAGCCCGGCCTCAGGCTTTCGCCAGCAACGCTCACATTCACGGCCATTATTCTTGCGGTTGCGTTCTGGTTCTATATTGATCCGTCGCTCGGACAAATTTGGCTCAGCTGGCTGCCTTATCTTGGCAAAGGCTTTGCCATGAATGTGCTCATCAGCATCTGTGCCATCACGCTTGGCTCGCTGGCAGGGATTATTCTCGGCATCATGGAGCTTGCGCCCTATAAAATCATCCGCGCACCGGCAATCACCTATGTGCAGATTTTCCGCAATGCACCGCATCTCGTGCTGATCTTTGCCGCCACCTATATTTTCCCGTTCGAGCTGGTGGTTTTCGGCAATTATGTCCCCTTCCCCGACTGGATCAAGGCGGTCGTTGGCCTGGCGATCCCGGCAAGCGCACATATTGCAGAAATTACGCGCGGCTCTATCCAGTCAATCCCGACCGCGCAATGGGAAGCGGCACAGGGCTTGGGCTTTTCGCGCCTGCAATCGCTGCGCTGGATCATTCTGCCACAATGCATCAAGCGCTCGCTGCCACCGTGGATGAATCTTTATACGTCCATTACCATGGGGACGGCCCTCGCTTCGCTTGTCGGCGTGCATGAATTGCTGCATTCGGCAACCGATGCCAGCACCGCTGTGCAGCGCAATGATTTCACCGTCATCATCTATCTGAGTGTGCTGATGGCGTTCTTTCTCTTTTGCTATCCCGTGTCGCGCTTCACACAGCGGCTCGAAAAGCGGCTCTCCTCCCGCTGACAAGGATCTGGAATTCACATGAGCGACACCACCAAAACTACATTGGTCAAACTGGAGAACGTTCATCTGTCTTTCGGGCAGAATGAAGTGCTCAAGGGCATCGACCTCAAGATCAACAAGGGCGATGCGGTCTCGATTATCGGCCCATCAGGCTCGGGAAAATCGACCATTCTGCGCTGCATCAATGGTCTGCTGATCCCACAATCAGGCAAGATCACCGTAGGTGCAACCCGCGTGGATGCGCTTAAAACCGAAGCCGAGCGCATTAAATTGCGCAAGCGCATCGGCATTGTGTTCCAACAGTTCAATCTGTTCCCGCATCTGACAGTTCTTGAAAACATCACGCTTGCGCCGGTCAAAATCCTGCGCACGCCCAAAGCCGAAGCCGAGCGCCACGCAAAAGAACTGCTGAAAAAAGTGCGGCTCGAACATAAGACCGACGCCTATCCGGGCGAACTTTCCGGTGGTCAGCAACAGCGTGTCGCCATTGCCCGCGCGCTTGCCATGCGCCCGGAGCTGGTGCTGTTTGATGAAGTCACCTCCGCGCTTGATCCGGAAACCGTCGGCGAAGTGCTGTCGGTCATTCGCGATCTGGTCAATGAAGGCATGACGAGCATTCTTGTAACCCACGAGATGCGTTTTGCCGAAGAAATCAGCGACACGATCGTATTTACGGAAAATGGTCGCATCATCGAACACGGCACGCCGGAGCAGCTTTTCTACAAGTCCACAAACCCGCGCATCCGTGCGTTCGTGAACGGTCTTGGTGGCAATGCAAACCGCATCAATGAAGGCGGTGAAGGCATCTGATATGACAGATCATGTAACGAAAGCCTTAAGCCAGGCGATTGTTGGCTCTAAACCATCGCCCGATGCAATCGCGATTGCCCGCACGGCAATTGTTGATTTTCTTGCCTGCGCACTTGGCGGTGCAAATGATCGCAGCACGCTTCTGGTCAGCAAGGTTCTGGGTGTGGGCGGCACTGTCGCGCTCATTGGTCAGAGCGGAAAAGCCGATCCTTTTTCGGCAGCACTGATCAATGGTCATGCAGCCCATGTGCTTGATTATGACGATGTGCATGGCAGTGTGCGCGGACATCCGACAATTGCAATCATTCCCGCACTCCTTTCGGTGGCCGCAGAAAGCAATGTCAGCGCGCACGGATTCATTGCCGCCTACATTGTCGGACTGGAAACCATGGCACGCCTTGGCCTTGCCATGGGCACAAAACACTATGAAACCGGCTTTCACGCGACCGCAACGCTCGGCACCATCGGGGCTGCGGCAGCCATTGCGCATCTTCTCAAATTCGATGCGACGACCACAGCCATTGCTCTTGGTCTCGCGGCCACACAATCAGCAGGGCTTCGCCTGCAATTCGGCTTTGACGCAAAGCCGCTTCATGCAGGATTTGCCGCGCGCGCCGGTCTCACGGCCGCCCGACTGGCCGAAGCTGGCTTTCACGGTGCACCGGATTTCATCGACAACGCAAACGGCTTTTTCAAAGCCTTTGCCTTTGGTGCGCAAGATCTATCCCGCGTGAGCCAAGGTTGGGGTGCGCCATGGCAGATTATCGTTCCGGGCCTGACGCTGAAAGCGTTCCCCTGCTGTACAGCGGCGCATCCGGTTGCTGTCGGCGCTTTAGCCTTGCGCCATGAAAACGCGCTGCAACCCGATCAGATCGCCTCCGTTTCCATCACCTTCCCCCCCGGAGGCGATGCCGCACTGGTGACAACCAAGCCTGTGACGGGCATTGATGCGCGGTTCAGCCCGGAATATATTTTTGCGGCTGCTTTGCGGGACGGAAAACTGACAATTGGGCATTTCGATGAGCGGCCGGTCGATGCCGATCTCACGCAGCTCGCAGCGAAAGTAACGCGACACCATGACGAGCGCGCAGCGCGGCTCTCGCCCGATCCCAAAACACGCTTCGTCATGATCGATGTAACGCTGAAAGACGGCTCGATGCTTTCCAAGCGTGTCGATGGTCTGCCGAGTATCAGCGATCCAACCGGCAAATTCAAAGATGCGACAAAGGATGATCTGCGCTTTGCAGGCATACCCGATCTCGTCCAATCCATGACCAGCGCAGACGACTTGCAAAAGCTTATCGCGTGGCTCAACCAATCCCCGGAGTAAAAGACATGACCAAGAAACAAATGCATCTCGGCCTTTTCCTGCAAGGTGCTGGCCACCATGTTTCCGGCTGGCGTCACCCGGATGCGGAAGCGGGCAGCGAGAATTTTGATCTGCTGCGCCGTGTGACACAAGAAGCGGAAAAAGCGAAATTCGACATGGTATTTCTGGCCGATGGCCTGACCAGCGGCGTCGATGCGCATCCGTCGATGGTAGCGCGGTTTGAGCCGCTGACCTTGCTATCCGCACTTGCCATGGTCACAGACAAGATCGGGCTGGCAGCCACCGCTTCGACCACCTATGGCGAGCCTTATCACACAGCCCGCGCCTTTGCGTCCATTGACCATTTGAGCCATGGACGGGCCGCGTGGAACATCGTCACCACATCCTACGCCCGTACGGCAAACAACTTCTCCAAAAGCCATCCTGAACATGATGAGCGCTATGCGGTCGCTGAAGAATTCGTCGATGTCGTGCGCGGTCTTTGGGATAGCTGGGATGATGATGCTTTTCCCAAAGACAAGGAAAAAGGCGTCTATGCCGATCCGAACAAGCTGCATGTGCTCAATCACGCCGGCAAATATTACACGGTGCAGGGCCCGCTCAATATTCCGCGTTCTCCGCAAGGTCATCCGGTGCTCATTCAGGCTGGATCGTCCGGCCCAGGCCAGGATCTGGCGGCACGTATCGCGGATATTGTTTTCACAGCACAGCAGAGCCTGCCGGAAGCACAGGCATTCTATACAGGCCTGAAAGAACGCGTGGTCAAAGCAGGCCGGGACGCCGACAGCGTTGCCGTGATGCCGGGCTTCATGCCGATCATTGGCGAAAGTTTCGAGGATGCTGCCGAAAAGCTGAAAGAACTCAATCGCTGGACAGATATCAAGAGTGCCATGCCGCTTCTCGAAGAGCGTATCGGCCACAGCCTTGCCGAATATGATCTGGACGGCCCCCTGCCCGACCTGCCGATTTCTGATCAGCTTCGCAGCCGAGCAGAACTTCTGCGTGATCTGGCGCGCCGCGAGAATCTCACCATCCGTGACCTTGCTCTTCGCGTCGCGGCCGGTCGTGGCCACCATATTGTGCTTGGAACGCCCGAGCAGATTGCCGACCGGATGCAGGAATGGTTTGAAGGCAAAGCTGCCGATGGCTTCAATGTGATGCCTCCATATTTCCCCGGCGGTCTTGAAGATTTCAACACAAAGGTCGTGCCGATCCTTCAGGAGCGTGGGCTTTTCCGCACAGAGTATGGTGGCTCGACATTACGCGAACATCTCAATATTGCGCGGCCAGGCATGACACCAAGGCACTAAGGTGCTCACGCAGCACACAAGTTTAACCGGGTATCTATGAGCCATACTCACCGATACCCGGTATAAGATAGACACGATACGCCTCCCCAAAACAAAGGCCGGAAAGCCTGCCCCGCAGGTTTTCCGGTTGGCATGAATAATGGCACATCCAAACAGACTGAATTTCGAAACGCCCGATGCGCCCAGCGCAATGGCCACAGCGGATGAACTCAAAGCTGCGATGCGGCAGCTTGCTGCCGGCATCTGTGTTGTGAGTGTTGGCACCGGCGAAGCCAAAACGGGGGCAACGGTGACATCTGCGACAGCACTGTCCGTTGAACCGCCCACCATCATCGTCAATATCAATCTCACTGCATCTGTCTGGCCGGTAATCAATGCTGAAGGTTGCTTCTGCCTCAATATTTTATCCGATGCGCAACAGGCCATCGCCGATCGTTTTGCAGGCCGGAACGGTGAAAAGGGTGCGCGCCGCTATGAAGGCGCCGAATGGTACAGGCTTGCGAGCGGTGCATTGGCGCTCAAAGGCGCACTCGCTTCCATTGATTGCGAAGTTGAAGACGTCATCACGCGCCATACCCATGCGATTGTTATTGGTCGCGCACTCAAAATCGTAACCGGCAGTGGCGAACCTCTGATCTATCATCAAGGACGCTATCACAGCTTACAACGCTGATATTTTCTTAACGCATAGGCTCTATCGAGATGACGTGAGACTTCGTTTCAATCAGATCGCAGCGCGCTATGAGCCTGCATCTTACCCGAAAACCGCTTTGCGCCTTTGTACATGTGCTTGCCAACCCGCATTATACCTAAAACAGCTGTTGCCTTGATTTCACAAATTGCCTAGCTGTTAGACAAGTTGCGTGAAAGCGGAGGAGTGAGCATCATGATTGACTGGGTATCCAATAGTACGCCGGTTAACCGAAAAAATGCTGCTGAAATCGTATTTGAGGATATACGGTCAGCCATAACGACCGGACGCCTGCAGATCGGAATACGGCTTCCCTCTGAAGCCAAGCTCGCGGAAAAATACAGCGTCAGTCGTCCAATCGTGCGCGAAGCACTGCGCTCGCTTCAAACGCTCGGCCTCACCCACACCCGCACCGGAAGCGGCACTTATGTGCTGAAATCTTCACCGGGCCCGGAATTAAGTTATGGCGGCTATTCGGCGAGTGATCTTATTGAGGCGCGTCCGTTTATTGAAGTGCCCGCAGCAGGCTGGGCCGCAACACGCCATACGCAGGATCAGATCGAAAAAATCCTGGATATTTGTGAGCGCATGGACAGGCAGACGGACCTTCATAAATGGGTTCTTCTCGACACCGAATTTCACAGCATGATTGCTACAGCTTCCGGCAATACGGTTTTCGCCAATATCGTAGCAGATGCGCGCGATGCCCTTTCGCGCCAGTCGGAACTCGTCAATCTGATGGCTGGTCGGCGCACCGCGTCCAATATTGAACATCGCCAGATCGCCGAAGCGATCAAATCCGGCTCTCAGGAGCGGGCACGGCTTGCCATGCAAAACCATCTCGGACAGGTCGAACTGGCTGTGACCACGATTATTGCAAAAGAAAAATAATGTAAAACAGCTCGTTCTCGGAGTGATTTATGCCGTGTTCTGACAGAGCATACCAAGGCATAAAACCGAATTTAAAATTCTGAATCTACTGTATAATTTTTATAACATTGACGCAGTGGACCCTAAGTTCCAGCTGCCCCACGCCCTGCATTTCATCAAAAACATCCGCTCCCGCGCCTGCTTGACTGCCGATTTCTGATATGCGTTAAGAGCTTCAGAAATTTGTCATACAGCATTACAGAATATCAAAAACGCAACGGTCCATCGTCGAAAGCATTTCATCAAAGCTATTTCTTCATAGAAAATCTGGCTCTCAGGGAGGAGCGATGACAACGGAATTTATCAAGGCGACGCCATCTGAATGTGAAGTCTACAAAGAAGAAGACAGCGGCTATCACAAAGCGCTTAAACCACGTCAGATCCAGATGATTGCCATTGGCGGTGCCATTGGTACGGGTCTGTTTCTTGGCGCGGGCGGACGGCTGGAACAGGCCGGCCCTTCACTGGTGCTTGTTTATGCTGTGTGCGGCTTTTTCGCATTTCTGGTACTGCGCGCCCTTGGCGAGTTGATCATGCATCGCCCGAGCTCCGGCTCTTTTGTCTCCTATGCACGCGAGTTCTACGGCGAAAAAATGGCTTTTGCAGCGGGGTGGATGTACTGGCTCAACTGGGCCATGACATCGATTGCGGACGTGACCGCTGTCGCGCTCTACATGAATTTCTTCAAGCATTATGTTCCATGGCTCGAAGGCATTGACCAGTGGGTGTTTGCGATGACCGCGCTCATCATTGTGCTCTCGATGAACCTGCTCTCGGTCAAAGTCTTTGGAGAGCTGGAATTCTGGTTCAGCCTTGTCAAAGTGCTCTCGCTTGTCATTTTCCTGATTGTCGGCATTTATTTTGTCGTGACCGGCACACCAATTGATGGTCATCAGCCGGGTTTCCATCTTATTCGTGAGAGCGGCGGCTTCTTCCCCAACGGGATATTGCCTGCACTTGTCATTATACAAGGTGTCGTGTTTGCCTATGCCTCGATTGAGCTGATTGGCACCACGGCTGGCGAGACAGAAGATCCACGCAAGATCATGCCAGGCGCGATTAAAACAGTCGTTTTCCGCTTGCTGGTTTTCTATGTCGGTTCTGTCCTGCTTCTCACCATGCTGCTTCCTCACACGCTTTATTCGGGCGGAGAAAGCCCGTTTGTCACCTTCTTCAGTAAAATTGGCGTCGAGGGTGCTGATATTATCATGAACCTTGTGGTTCTCACTGCGGTTCTGTCATCCCTCAATGCCGGTCTCTACTCAACCGGACGCATTCTCCACTCCATGGCTGTTTCCGGTTCAGCACCTGCGTCTCTTGCCAAAATGAACAAAAATGGCGTGCCCTATGGCGGCATCGCTGTCACCCCCGCAGTGACCGCGCTTGGTGTGGTGCTCAACGCCTTTGTTCCGGCGGCAGCGTTCGAGATTGCACTTAATCTGGCTTCACTGGGGATTATCACCGCCTGGGGCGTGATTATCCTGTGCCAGCTCAAGCTTTGGTCTCTTTCGCGCAAGGGTGAAATCGCCCGTCCGGACTTCCGCATGTTCGGCGCACCTTACACCGGCATTCTCACGCTTTTGTTTTTGTTCGGCGTTCTGGTGCTGATGGCTTTCGATTACCCTATTGGCTCATATACCATCGGTTCGATGATTATCATTGTACCTGCGCTGGTTATTGGCTGGTATTGTCTGCGTGACCGAATCTATCGTCTGGCAGCCGAACGCGCAGCCGAGGCGGGCCATGCTGACAAGTGAGGGGCAGAGTGAATAAGACGCAATTCCAACCATTGGTGGCGGTTATCGCCACCGGTGGAACTATTGCAAGCAAGCGCGGGGAAGACGGGGCAAGCACACCGACGCTGAACGGCGGAGATCTGCTCGCAACTCTTGCAGGGCGTGATGCCAGCCTGCGTGCAATTGATCTGATGGCCAAGGATTCTTCAAGCCTGACGCTCATCGATATGCAGGCCATTAGCGATGCCGTTCAAGTGCAGCTCGACGACCCGCAAATCAGCGGCATTGTTGTGCTTCATGGCACGGATTCCATGGAAGAGACCGCCCTTCTTGTTCATCTGCAACGGCATATTTCCAAGCCAGTCATTTTCACAGGCGCACAATTTACAGCTGATCATCCCGATGCTGACGGTCCTGCCAATCTGGCCACAGCAATCCGCCTTGCCGCTGATCCTGCCAGCAGGGATAAGGGCGTGGTGATTGCCTTTGGTGGCCGGATTGTTCCTGCATGGGGTGCTTTCAAATACAGCAGTGACCACGCTGACGCTTTCAGATCGGTGCGCGCGCTTAAAACACCCGACGGCATTCACCTCCCCGCGCCGGTCGCTGGCAAACGTATCGACATCGTTGCCATTAATCCCGGCTGTGATGATCTGCATATTCAGGCCAGCATACAAGCAGGCACAGATGGCATCATCCTTGCAGCGCTTGGTTCAGGCAATGCCAACGCGGCTATCGTTGAAGCCGTGAAGCAATGCTCAAAGCATAATATTCCGGTCGTGGTTTCAAGCCGCGTTCCAACAGGTGTGCTGTTGGCAGGCTATGGCGGCGGTGGCGGTGGTTTTGATCTGGTTACAGCCGGTGCGATCCATTCGCAAACCCTGCGCCCCGGACAGGCACGAATTCTATTGGCCAGCATGATAGCGAACACATGCCCGAAAGAGCTGATCGTCAAAGCTTTTGACGATGAGGATTTTCGGCTGGGCACTCAATCTGAAAAAAAATCTCTTGAGACTTGAATCCAAACTTTCGATTTCTATTTAAACAGTGTGGACCGGGCCCCTCTGGCGGTTTCCTTGAAACCGTGATGTCGGACCACTTCGAGTAAGCTCGAGGTCAGCCCGGTCATATCCTCGCCGACCTTGTTAAATGAAACAGAGGTCGGAAATGGAAATTTTCACAACACTCTTTATGGGAACACCGCTCTGGATGTGGCTGGTGTTCATCGGCATTGTTCTTGCACTTCTGGTGCTGGATCTTGGTGTCTTCAACAAAGAAGACCATGAGATCGAGATTGGCGAAAGCCTCAAAATGTCAGCGTTCTATATAACGCTTGGCCTGGCTTTCTCCGGTTTCGTCTGGTGGCAGATGACCAGCGAGGCGACAGCACAGTATCTCACGGCCTTTGTGGTCGAAAAGACGCTGGCGCTTGATAATATCTTTGTCATTGCGCTGATCTTCAGCTTCTTTGCAATCCCGAGAAAATATCAGCATCGCGTGCTGTTCTGGGGTATTCTTGGCGTTATCATCCTGCGCGGCATCATGATCGGTCTGGGTGCCACAATTGTCGCAAATTATCACTGGGTTCTTTATCTCTTTGCGATCTTCCTGATTGGCACAGGGATCAAGATGCTCTTCTCTGGTGATGATGAAGAGCCTGATCTAAGCCGTAACCCGCTTCTTCGCTTTGCCCGCAAACACATGCGTGTGACGGATGAGCTGCATGGCAATGCATTTTTCGTGCGTATCAAGGATGGCAAAACGGGTAAGATGCTGCGCTTTGCAACGCCGCTTTTCCTGGCGCTGGTCATGATCGAATTTGCTGATCTGATTTTCGCAGTCGATTCAGTGCCTGCTGTTTTCACAATCACCACCGATCCGTTCATCGTCTATACCTCCAATATCTTTGCGATCCTTGGCCTCAGAGCGCTGTTCTTTGCCTTGTCGGCTATTCTGCATCGTTTTGCCTATCTCAAATATGCACTGTCCATTCTGCTGATCTTCATTGGCTCCAAGATGTTCATTGCAGACCTGATGGGCTGGGAGAAATTCCCGCCAGCATGGTCGCTTGGTATTACCTTTGCCATTCTGGGCGCTGGTATTGTGGTTTCGCTGGTCAAAACCAAGGACGATAACAAGGCTGTTATAGACACACAGTCTTAAGCAGTTTTTTTGTCTATGTCGGGCGTCAGGGAGAGCTCTGGCGCCTTTTTCATTGCAGTTGTGCTTGCATGTCGCGATGTCTGCCGTGCAGAGCGCTGCTCATCAAAGCTCTTACAGAAAATCCGTCTTCAGCGGCCTTTTCCACCAGGATACGCAAATAACCGCTGATGGAGCGAATTTCGCCATATCGCTGTAGGAGATAAGCAATAACAATGGCTGTGTTTTCTCTTCCTAAAATTTTCAGAGCGAATTGATGCAGTCGGGTATCGATGCCGATAAACCCGTGAACTTTATCGGTTGCATCTACAAGATGCTGCCATTGAGTAATCGGTTGTTGAGCATAGGATGTTATTTCAGGACAGGCTCGTAGGACGAAATCAAGCGAGACAGTCCTTTCTGGTAACGGTTTGTCAGTTGAGGAACACTGTTTAGTTCTCATGTTTGCAACGGTTCTATCAATATAGGAATCTGGTTTTGATTCATAATATTGCCGCTCATTTTGAGACTCTCTGCCGCTCATATTTTGATTTTTTTCGTTGTTTTTCAGAGCGTTATCAACAGTGGCGTAAATTTCATTCAGCTTCTTGATTAAAACAAGCAGTTCTTGTGCACTGGCACGGCGCGGAATTGTGTCCACGACAGTTCTGAAAACTGTACTGATATCAGTCCATGATCCGTCCAGTTTTTGTTCGACGGCATATTCAAGTGTTTTGGCTATATCGCGGCGTAGCAAAGTTAGCTGCTCACGCAATTCGCGTAGCAGGGTCTTATCGGCTTTGACTTTTTCGGCGGCGGCTTCAATTTCGTCTTTGCGTGCAAGCAGTGGGGCAAGAGAGAAACCAAAAGCAAGTTTGACATCGCCTGTTTTCGTACGGCGGGCATAGCGTTTGCCATTAGGGCTGTCCTGGCGCGCAACAAGACCTGCATCGACCAGCGCTGCAAGATGTCTGCGTAAGGTTGCATCGGCCATGCCATGGGCGCGCAAGGCGAGTTGTTTGTTGGAAGGAAACACAATGAGGCCATTGGTTTCGCTCAAAATATTCTCAGGATAAAAGGATAGCAGCGCTGCAAGAACTGCAAGCGTGCGGTCACTGATACCAAGAATGCTCTTGCCTTCGCAGAGCCAACGATGAAGCTGCCATTTATCGACAGCTGATCCTTCAGGAATTTCCCGTGCCTTTTGCTGCATTGTCAGCAAGGCATGAGTCATCCTTTGACGACCAAAGGGCGTCAAGCCGAATTGAGACTCCATTTTCTTCCACCTTCCACAAGGCAAAAGAAATTCAACCGCCAAAATGACGCTAATTATACTTGACAGTGATTCGTAGATTTGCGATTCTCTAGCTGCTAAACCAATGAGAAGGGCTTCCACGCGGCGACGTTTGGGGGCCTTTTTCTTTTGCTTCGGTTTCCTTTTCGTTCGTTCGTGCAAATGACCATCACTTGCATCCAACTCAATCTTACCCGCTACTCAGAAGACAGGGATAAGTTTCCCTGAATTTTTTAAATGCACTGCCTCTTGATATCTGGGCGATGCGATGAAAACTTTATACTGGCCAGTTCTGAAATAGGTTATGGGCTTTTCAGAACTGGGATTACGCTTACGCACTCACTTTTCCTCATCCCGAAATGACGCATAAAGCGTATCGAGATTACGGGAAATCCATTCAGCAAAACGTTGTCCATTTGCGGCACCAAGCGCCAGTGTGGCCGTTTTACCTGTTTTTTTGACCACGACACTGATGCTCTTGTCGTCTGGTGCCCATGTGGTTCCAGCGCGCGAAGCAGCCTTTGTGACAGGCTTGTTTTGCCGTGACCCTTTCAAATAGCCATAGAGCTGCTCAAAGCGTGTGGCAGACTGCGCATTTTTAAAAGCATCTGTTGCGATCAGTTCACGCGCGGCATCCGCTTTGCTGGGCATTTCGATCAGCTTGCGCAATTCCAGCCAGCGATCCCGTCCAATACCCTTTGCAGGCCCAATGGCCACCAGCATATCTTCGGGAATAGACCGCGGGATTGTCAGCATCTTCGACAAGGTCTGATAATCTACCGACAAGGCTGCCTGTATCGCTTCGCGATCAAAATTCATCGCTTCAAGGCGCGCTGCAAACAGTACGCGTTCAATGAAGCTGAGATTAGCACGGGCTGAATTTTCCTGCCCCTGGCTCAGAATATGTTCAAGATCTTCCAGTGGCTTGATGACGGCCTTGACCTTGATACCGAGCTCTTGAGCGACGCGGGCGCGGCGATGACCGAAAACGATCATATAGCGGCCGCTGGTCTGCGGGTGAGGGCGAACAAGAATTGGACTGTCCTGCCCTCTTTCCCGAATGGCTTCCAGCAGCTCGGCATATTCCTGATCGTTCGCTTCTTGCAGGCGGTCCGCTATAAAAGAAACATCGAGAACCGCCGGGTCCAGTTCAACGATCGTTTCACCATCCAGCTTTTGTGCAGCCTGCTTTGCGAGTTCGTTAATAGACGCGGAGAGAGACTTTGCGGCACCGAAACGACGAGTCACGCTTTCTACGGGGGCTTCGGACTGTTCTTCCGTTGCTTCCGGGCGCATGACGCTTTCAAATATATTCTTTCGTGCCATTCTCATATCCTCAAACCAGGCATAAGACTGATTTTACTTCATTATTTCAAAATTAGACGGCAGTCTAACGTCCCCAGGCTTCATGTATGAGCCCACGTATCTCCGAGTTTACCAGCTCCATGGCTTCCATGGCGCGATCATAAGTTCCGCGGTTCATGGACGAGCGCTCAACCTCGTAAAGCGTTTGCTTGGTAAGGCCTGCATCCGAGATTGCCGTTGATTTGAGCATTTGATGCTTGAGCATATGGGATGCCAGCATGCTTTGCATGAAGCCAACCATCTGCGCCTGAGGCACATCTGTTGGCTCATAGCGGGTGATCAGATATCGGAACCAGTCGAGATGCACGGCACCACCTGCTTGACGGACGGTCTTGAGAATATCGCCAAGCATCAGCAAAAACTGCGACATCGACATGAGGTCGAGCATTTGCGGATGAACCGTAATCAGAACCGACGTTGCCGCTGAAAGGGCGGTGAGCGTGAGATAACCAAGCTGCGGCGGACAATCGATCACAACGACGTCGTAATCCTGATCGACCTCCGCCAGCGCCATGGCAATACGGCTAAAAAAGGTTTTACCCTCCCCGCCGTTTTGCATGGCAAGCGGTGTATCATACTCATATTCCTGCAGCTCAAGCATTGCAGGAATGATATCAAGTCCCGGAAAGTTCGTTTGACGAATGATGTCACGGATCGGCTTGCGCTCGGAGTCGTAACGAATGGCCTCATAGAGCGAGGGGAAATTGTCGAGTTCCGGCTGAATGCCATGCAAGGCTGACATTGATGCCTGCGGATCCAGATCAATAGCCAGAACACGATGGCCGGTGAGGGCAAGATGCTGCGCCAGATGCGCGGCAGTCGTTGTTTTACCCGAGCCGCCCTTGAAATTCACAACACCAATGACCTGGAGCTTCTCATCACCGCGCCGATGCGGTACATAACGCTTAACCTCAGCACGACCATTTCGATCAAGCCAATGGCGCAGTTCCTGCATCTGCTGGATAGAATAGGCTCTGCGTCCGCCGGAAAGGATGGTAGGCTCAACGCCCTTGCCTTCCAGATGAAGCTTTTTGAGATTGCTCGGGGATACACCAAGAAAATACGCAGCTTCAGCCATAGAAAATTGCCGCAACTGCTTGCGCGCATCCGGAGGGAAGTTTTCATGGCGCAGCAAATTGAGCTTGTGCGATATTTCGCGCCCTTGCATCAATATCATGTCGTCGAACGACATCGGTGCTGTCGAATTTGCGATATTCATTACCTTAAGGTCCCTAGTGACGGCACTGGAACTAATACCGCCTAAATACCGTCATTATGTCCGATTCTTATTTTGTCGCAAGAGGCTCTGTTAACAAAGCGTTACTCCACGCAATTTAGCCATTTCATTGTTTGCCTTCCTACGAATCGGTTTTCATCTATCACATTGAAACTTATGATTTTTGTCGAAAATAGACGGCAGTCTATCGGAATCAGTTCAACGCATACCCGTTTATGGGCGTTTGTTTGAGCAAATCTCAAGCTCTGCTCTGCGGTTCCGCTGTGGAGGAATCACCAGCCAATCGGATTTGGTTAAGATATTGGAACGCTTCGATTGGGGCTCTTTAGCAATGCGTTTCCTGACGTCTTGCTGTGAAAGCGTATTTTGCGGGTCATCTCCTCCGGCAACATTGTGTCAGCGCATTCAAAACGTAAGCTGTGCGAAGAGGACCGACTTCATTGCCTGTGCGAATGCTGAACCAATCTCATCCATCGAACATATTGCCATTATGCGATAACGATATCGAAAAAGGCGCGACGCTGCAGCAACAGGAGGACGTTTAAGAATTGGGTTGGGGGCAAGATAAAGAACAACGGTCAGATCTATAGGGTAGGTCCCGCCTTCAAAGGAGGTGCGCATTATCACCAAAGCCGGTCGGTCTTTGGAGGCGGCTTTTTGCCTGAGCTTGTATCCGGGCACTCAACGATACGTCTCACAAACAGGGGCCGAATGTTTTTTGCCTTGGGCAATGGAATTCGGGTCAAAACGGCTCTAGGACTAGACAATCGTAACCAAATCAACATATGATTGCGAATGGAAGGCAAAGTATTATTTGCTTCTTATAAAGCGGAAAAGACCGTGATAGACGGCTTCTAGAGCCAGTCACACCAGTGAAATAAAAACTGGGTTTAACTTTCAAAAAGCTGAATAAACCCTATTGTTTCATGTTGATGGTTTTGTGTCGAGTTTTCGTCCCCACATGTCATTGCAGCTTATTGGGTACGGTATCACTTTGATGGGTAGCTGCTGCTTGCTCTCAAAAAGGGCGTGGGTATGCCATTGCTTGCGATCTCAAAACAACTCCGCGGATCAATACAATGCTGTCCATATGCCAACGCTGGGTTCGTTTGATGCGGCCCATTTGATGCAATCTCTGAGAAAGACCGCTCTCCCTTGTTGTATCGCTGTGATGGGATGGTCACATGTTCCAGCCGGCATCATTGGGGTTTGAGATAGGTGCTTTGGGACGTACAGTTTGACCGATCCCGCCAGCTTATGTGAAGCCATTCGTTAAGCGCCAGAAGAATGATCCAGGAACGATCTGCGAGGCAGTTTTGCGTTCCACGATCCGGTTTGTTGCTGTAAAAAGTGAGCAGACTCAAGCTTTGGCTGTGGAGTTTAGAACGTGCGATTTTCTGGTCTGACAGAGAACACAGATTATCAATGCCTTGATAGCCAAGGGCCGAATTTATCGCGCTCCGGTCTCTGCAGTATGAACGCGCAATGAACGGGTGGCGGTCGGAGATGTAAGAGGGTTAACAGGAAAGTTATGGCGTAATAGTCGATGAGGCGAGATCAGGAAACCCAGATTGCGACAAAGTGGGAAGAGATCGCGGTTGTTTATTGGACTTGGCTTGCGAATTGCCATGCGGGCCAGCAGCATGTTCCGTCAGCTCAAATAGCTCGGCTATTTATGAGTGTACGCCCTAGCCGTGTGGACAATTATATTTTCATCATATCCCTTCGGGACGTGGCGGATTTTGCCCTGAATGCGTCAAACAGCCTTTGTGGAGGTACACTCCACGATGGCTTATTCTCCTGCTCACAAACAAAACCCTCTCTCGCTATGATCGAAAAATAATTGTCCACACAGCATGAAACAGCATCATCGCTTTACCAAACGCATTGCCAAGCCGATGATAACTGCTCGCCATTCGAAGTCTTAGCAGAGCTCCCGGCATCAGTGCGCCCAGAAATAAAGCCGTATAGTCCCTATCAAATATTTTTGCGACAGATCCGCAACGTAATATTATACGGGTTACTTATACGCTTCATAAAGCTTGCAGTGAATCTGCACCATAATTCCACAAAGGCTTGATATCGACATGCTGCAGCGATGGCCCGCCTCTCTGAGAGGGCCAATACGAACGATCAATCTCAATAAGCAAGGTTGCTCCTCCCGAGTCGGCCGAGAGCTTTCATTCTAGGGAAATCGAATGACTGATAAAACTTCAGTAATTGTTTTTTTTCCTCCGCTTGTGGACTTGGTAGACGATAAGTTTTTCATCAAAGCGGAAGACATCGATGGTAAGCTTTGGGAGCTAGTTGGCCCGATATCTGATGATAAGGTGGCGATGTGGATTCGTGCAGCTCTCACCGCAATGGAAGATGGTTGGGGTTATCTTTCCGCTTTAAGAAATACGCTCTCTGGTACGTGTGGTGAGAGAGATTAAAAAAGCGACTTAGATCGCAATAGCACTTCTTTGGTATCGGACGATTGGCGGACTAGATATAGTGGGCCGCATCCAATCATTGGCAAACTGCTAACTTTTCCAGTCCTTAGGCACATACGAGTAATGCCCGTCGAATTGATTTGACGTCAGATTGGCTTGCACGGAGTGTCTGTTACATGAACGCAAAGAGGAACATTGTGCTCATACGCAATTTTTCGATCGTCTGCATTATATTGTTTTTGTTCGCCTTTTTAATGGCGTATCTTGTTAATACGACGCAAGAAACACATCTGCAATTGCCAGACGCTTCCTTCCACTACGCTCGTTAAATTATTGCGTTTTGCTGTGGTTCTTAACCCGCATTCGCTTGAGGCTTTGTAGTAAGGGGCGTTGTCTTCTTCGTATATCACTGCTTACGAGAAAATTTTCTGCAAGCAATATCACTGCCTCCACGTGATCTGCACATTCCCTCAATATTATCTGAACGCAGCGGCGCGACAAGCGGGTAATAGATGCAATCTGGACCACATAATGTCTCACCGCCGCTTCTCCATTTTCGCTATCGTTGCAGGCGGATGTTTCATCGCTGCCATGCTTGCTTTGCAAGGTCGGAGCAGTTCAGCTCCGGAAGCCGAGGTTGCCTCATCAGCCGTCCCAGTGCGCGCCGAAACTGTTAAAGTCGGTCGCGAACGCGTTCTTCTTACGGATGAACTGCCGGGGCGAGTTGCGGCTTTTAAGAAAGTTGAAATCAGGCCGCAAGTCAGTGGGATCATTAAAAAGAAAGTTGTTGAGGCCGGCTCCCGTGTCAGCGCTGGTCAGATCCTTTTCGAGATTGAACCCGCTTTATTTTTGGCGGATCTGGAAACTGCACGGGCCGCATTGACGCGTGCAGAAAGTGCGCTGGAGCATGCTCGGTCGGGTTTTCAGCGCGCTGAAGCTTTGCTCGCGAGTAAAGCGGCAAGTCTCAAAAATTATGAAGACGCGCGCAATAATCTAACGACGGCGCAGGCAAATCTGGCCGAGGCACGTGCTGTTTTTCACCGTCGTCAGCTTGATCTTGACTTCGCCACCATAAGATCGCCGATTGATGGCTACGTCGGGCGCACCGTCGCGGACGAAGGCTCTCTCGCATCAATTTCGGGGCAGACCGAACTCGCAGTCGTTCAGCAGCTGGAACGTGTTTATGTGGATTTACGCCTGCCTGCGACAAAACTCGATGCCGTGCAATTTGCGGCAGAAGAGAAAATAGGCCAGATTGAGATACTACGTGCCGATGGCAAGCCATATTCCTATCCGGCGAAGCTGGTGCTTTCAGATGTTACGGTTGACACCGTGTGTCAATCGGCGTTTAAACGGGACCCCTTATCGGCGTCCAAAAAGTACCCCTCCTTTAGGTTGCAAGGTTTAGCGTGCGCGGGCCCGTAACTTTAAAT